>SVDY01000024.1 GCA_015057665.1 Lachnospiraceae bacterium
TCTTCAGCAATGATATCTGTAAAAGCTTTTAATGCTTTTTCTGCTTCTTTTTTTGTTAATTCTGTTTTTTCAGCGATAGCTGTAACTAATTCTGTTTTGTTCATAATATTTCCTCCTAGAAACGATGTAATCGTTGTGTTTACGCTATAGATTTAGTTATAAATGTTTATATACTATTTGTCAAGGAAAAATCCAAATTTTAAGCCTGTCTGAAGGACTTTTTTATATAGGAAAAGTTATAAAACAAAAGAAGAAGGAATAGATTTATAAAACAAAGGAGGTGAATTGTTTATGGATGAGAGACAACTTATAAAAGCCCATAAAATCAGTCTGAATAATCGTCTTTCCGGCGCAATGACAGGAGTGCGGGAAGTTCTTTCTTTCGACGCAGGAGAGATTGTTCTTGATACAGAGCAGGGGATTATGATTGTAAAGGGAGAGGATCTTCACGTGACAAGGCTTACTTTGGATAAAGGGGAAGTAGAGATTAACGGAAGGGTAGATGGTATTTTATATACAGAAAATGAGGATAAAAAGAGAGAAAAAGGAAGCTTTCTTACAAGGCTGCTGCGCTGAAAATGCATCACGAAATAAGACTTTTTTTACTAGGAACAGCCACAGGGGTACTGTTGTCAGTTTTTTATGATCTTTTTCGGGCTTTGCGGAGAAGTAAAAAACATCCGGATTGGGCTGTTGCGTTTGAAGACCTGTTCTTTTGGCTGACAGCAGCAGGGTGTATTTTTATTTTATTTCAGAAGTTTAACAAAGGAGTTCTTCGTTTATATGTATTTTTAGGATGCATGATAGGAATCTTTTGTTATTTTCAGACGATTACAAAGCTTGTATTTCCTGTGTTTTTGATGATTTTCAAAATAATTCAAGGGATATTGTATAAATGTTGTCTGATTTTCGAAATAATTAGGAAAATATTTAAAAATTTTGTCATTTTACCATTGAAAAATATCTGGGAAAAGATTAGAATAATATATAATAATATTTAAAATGCGTATTATGCGAGTGGGGCGGAATATACAATGAAAAAGAAGAAAATGAAGAGATCTTCCAAGCAGAACAAGTTACAGACAAGAATTGTTGTAACTATCGTTTTGGTTGTTTTTATTGCCATCGGTGTGAATACATACAGCACATATCTGAAATATCAGGATATGAAAGCACAAGAAGCAGAGCTTGATCTTGCAATTGCAGAAGCGGAAGCAGAAAAAGCAGCGCTTCTTGCGAAGGAAGAATACATGAAGACTGATGATTTTGTGAAAGACATGGCGAGGGAAGAATTCGGTATGGTGGAACCTGACGAATATATCTTAAAGAGCAACACAGAAGATAATTAAAAAAATAGTTGACAAATGATGACACATAATGGTAGTATATCATTTGTTGAGTGTGGCGGAATAGCTCAGTTGGCTAGAGCACACGGTTCATACCCGTGGTGTCGTTGGTTCAAATCCGACTTCCGCTATTTATAGAGACGGCAGAGCATATTGCTCTGTCGTTTTTTTGTTTCATAAGAAATTTCGTTTCCTATTGAAACGGAAAATGTCCCGCAAGAATCGCATTGCGGCAGTGCAAGACCTCGAAAGCGAGCCCTTTTTCTATTCATTTTTTGACAGATTTTGCAATATGTCCTTGCTATAGTAACTCTATATGGCAAAAAGGAGGACAATTTCATGTTTGGACGAAATAAGCAAAATGCTCAAATAGATCTTGTGTTAGAAGAATTGACGAAAGACACTAAAAACAAAATAAAGGAGCTTTCTTTCTCTTATGAAAAATTAAGTCAGATTTTAAAAAAGATGCCGGTCATTGAATGGAAAATCAATGAAGAAGAGGCAGCCAGAATTCTGGGACGGGTATCTATGGAAGCGTGTAACGGATGCGCAAAGTTTTATTCATGTTATAAAAAGGAACAGAATCGGCTGCTTGGCGAGGTGCAGGTGATGCTCCGGCGCATGGAAAAAGAGGGAGTTTTAAACATAGAAGACAGCTCAGAATATTTTCGTAATAATTGCATTAGAAAAAAGGAATTTATGGCGGCCCTGATGCAGTCATATGAGATTATGTGTGTACATAAAATGTGGAGCAACAAATTGATGGAACAGAGAAAGGCCATGGCTTCGCAACTGGAAGAAATGTCAGGAATACTTTTTGGGTGCTCTATCATGCTGGGATTTGATAAAACAAAAGAGAGTAAAGCCGAAAAAATGTTCCGCAAACTATTAAAAAAAGAAAAAGTACAGCCTGGCCCAATCCGATTTTATGAAAACGGAGCAAAAAAGCAGGAGGTGATACTGCTGGCTGTTTCTAAACAGGGGAATTATCCGTCAGAGAAGGTTGCCGCTATTTTGAGTCGTTGCCTTGGAAAGAACATGATTCCTGCGGACGACTGTCGGCTTTCTGTTTATCGGAGAAATACACTGCTTCGCTTTGAAGAAGACCGAAATTATTATCTTTTAAGCGGCATGGCAGGAGTCCCGAAGGCGGGAAACTGCATCAGCGGAGATGTTTTTTCCGTTATGAAGTTAAAGGAAGGAAGACAGGTATGCATTCTGGCAGACGGTATGGGGACAGGAGAAGAGGCACGGGAAGAGAGCCGCTGCGTGGTGGAGTTGATGGAACAGTTCCTGCAGGCGGGATTTAGGGAGGAAGAAACGGTTCGCCTGGCCAATTCTATGCTCACCTTCGGGGGAGAGAGGAACAGGTATGCTTCTTTTGATTTCTTTTCTTTTCATCTATATACGGGAATGTTGAAAGTGATGAAATCCGGAAGTGCAGCCACATTTATTATTAGAAAGGACGAAGTGGATATTATAGAATCCAAAACTCCTCCGGCCGGTCTTTTATGGGACACAGCGTTTGACGTTCTTTACAAAAAGTTATATGATGGGGATAAGATTGTATTGATATCAGATGGAGTGGCAGATCATCTTGAATGCCAGAATCCGGAGAAAACACTTGCAGACAAACTGCCGGAATTGTGCCAGGGAACGCCTCAGCAGACTGCGGAGATGGTACTTGAATGGGTCCTTGGACAGAATGCAAAAGAACCGGAAGATGATATGTCTGTTCTTGTTACTTCTATATGGAAGAAAAAACATACTTATTAGATATAGAAGAAATAAAATCCGGAAAAATAAATCTGGAAAAAACGCAGTCTAAAAGAAATGAAAAGGAAAGAAACAGAAGCTGTGCTAAAAGAAATCAAAAAACAAATCGAGCAATTTCATATGCTGGAAAGGGGAGACCGGATTCTCATCGGTCTGTCCGGAGGAGCAGATTCTGTCTGTCTTACACAGGTTCTTTTTGAATTGTCCAAAGAATATAATCTTCATCTGGGAGCTGTCAGCTGCCATCATGGGCTTCGCGGTGAAGAGGCAGATGAAGATGTTCGTTTTGCGGAGAATTTCTGCCGGGAACGTCATATTTGTTTTTATAAAACATATGAAGATATAGAGGTCCGGGCATTACGAGATAAGATTTCCGTAGAAGAAGCCGGTCGTGAATACCGATATGAGGTTTTTCGAAGGATTATGAAGGAACAGGGTTATAACAAGCTTGCTGTTGCCCATAACGCAGATGATCGAGCCGAGACTATGTTGTTTCATTTGACAAGAGGAACCGGGATTGCCGGGCTCTGTACCATGGAACCGGTTAGAGATTTTTTTGAGGGAAGAAAGCTGATCCGGCCGCTGCTTTGGCAAAAGAAAGCGGAAATCGAAAAATGGCTGCAAGGGAAAAGTGTTTCCTGGCGAGTGGACAGAACCAACGAGGAAGATAACTATACCAGAAATAGAATTCGACATCGTGTGATTCCGGAGCTGTCTGCAATCAATGACCGTGCTGTGGAACACATGGGAGAGGCTGCAGAGCAGATTGGGGAAATCTGCTCTTATTTGAAGGAAGAAGAGGATTCTATTTTCAAAAAGGCTGCTAAAAAGGAGAAAGAGCGTCTCGTTATCTCTGTCCCTCTTCTAAAGGAAGTGCATATTTATATGAAAAAAGCATTCCTTTATCGGAGTTTGTGCGAACTGGCAGAGAGCAGAAAAGATATCACTTCCGGCCACGTGAAAATTCTGCTGGATCTTGTGGAAGGGCCAACGGGAAGAGAAGCTCATTTTATGAAAGGAATCCGGGGAAGAAAAGAATATGATTCTGTAATTTTGTGCAAGGATTCCAGAGAACCGGTGGAAAATATGGAAAAGAAAAGTGAAGATTTTTTTAAGAGAATAGAGCTTTCTATGGAAAAATATCCATATACAGGACAGGAAATTTCAAAAAACGAGTATACGAAACATTTTGATTGTGATAAAATACAGAGTAAACTATGCCTGCGTTTCTGGAAGGAAGGAGATTTTTTTTATCTGAGGGAAGACGGCGGAAAGAAAAAACTGAACCGTTATTTTATCGACCATAAAATTCCTGTAGATGAAAGAGACCAAATCCTGCTTCTGGCAGACGGCAGCCATATTTTATGGATTGTAGGGCATAGAATCAGTGCATACTATAAAGTGACTGACAGTACAAAAAACATACTGGAAGTCACCATAAAAAACAAAGGATAGAAAAGGAGTAATCCCATGGCAGACAAAATTAATGTTTTATTATCCGAACAGGAAGTAAATGATAGAATTGCAGACCTTGGTGCACAGATCAGCAAAGATTATGAAGGAAAAGAAATCCACTTAATCTGTATTTTAAAAGGCGGTGTATTCTTTGCCTGTGAACTTGCAAAAAGAATCACAGTTCCTGTATCTTTAGACTTTATGTCCGTTTCCAGTTATGGAAACAGCAAAGAATCTTCCGGTATTGTTAAGATTGTAAAAGACTTAGACGAAGCATTGGAAGGAAAACACGTATTAATCGTAGAAGACATTATTGACTCCGGTAAGACATTGAATCATCTGATTCCAATGCTCTATGCGAGAAAACCGATAGATATCAAACTTTGCTCTTTACTCAGTAAACCAAGCAGACGAGAAGTTGATGTAAAGATTGATTATCTCGGATATGAAGTTCCGGATGTGTTCGTAGTGGGATATGGTCTTGACTATGCACAGAAATACCGCAATCTTCCGTTCATCGGAGTTGTGGAAGAATAACAGGGTCTCATTGATGAGGCTTAATTGAGAGGAGAATACTGTATTGAACAAAAATCCAAGAAGCGGACTTAGATTTTATCTTTTCATGCTTTTGCTTGCGGGAATCATGGTTTATGCTTCCACCTATATCCAAAGCATGTCCGCTTACAATTACACAGAGAATGAGTTTGTAAATGACTTAAAGAAAGGCAGCGTTAAGAGTATTACCGTAGCACCGAACCAGGAAGTTCCGACCGGTAAGATTACGGCTGTTTTCGAAGACGGGGAACAGGTCTCTTTTTATACCACGGACGTGGATAAAGTGATTGCTTATGCGCAGGAGTATTCTCCTGATACGGCCCGTCATATTAAGGAAGTTGCCAAGCCTGGATTTTTAGAGACCATCCTGCCTTATGTAGTTATGGGAGGCATTATCTTTTTATTCATGAATATGTTCATGGCTCAGATGAATGGCGGCAATGCCAAGATGGCCAACTTCGGGAAAAGCCGTGCCAAGATGCACAGTGACAAGAAGGTGACATTTGCCAATGTGGCCGGTCTCCACGAAGAAAAAGAAGAACTTAGGGAAATTGTTGATTTCTTAAAAGCTCCCGGTAAGTTTATTGAAGTAGGAGCAAGAATTCCAAAAGGAGTTCTGCTGGTAGGTCCTCCAGGTACAGGT
Organism: Lachnospiraceae bacterium; assembly: GCA_015057665.1. Taxonomy (GTDB): domain Bacteria; phylum Bacillota; class Clostridia; order Lachnospirales; family Lachnospiraceae; genus SIG292. The sequence goes on from SVDY01000024.1 coordinate 5,776, forward strand.
AAAACACTTCTTGCCAAAGCCGTTGCAGGAGAAGCGGATGTACCTTTCTTTAGCATTTCCGGTTCTGACTTTGTAGAGATGTTCGTTGGTGTTGGTGCTTCCCGTGTAAGAGATCTTTTTGAAGAAGGCAAGAAGAATGCACCTTGTATTATCTTCATCGATGAGATTGATGCAGTAGGAAGAAGACGAGGAAGCGGACTTGGCGGCGGCCACGATGAAAGAGAACAGACTTTGAACCAGCTTCTTGTAGAGATGGATGGTTTTGGTGTAAATGAAGGAATTATCGTTGTGGCGGCAACAAACCGTGTTGATATTCTGGATCCGGCCATTTTAAGACCGGGACGATTTGACCGTAAAGTAATGGTGGGAAGACCTGATGTGAAAGGACGTGAAGAGATTCTTCAGGTTCATGTGAAGGGCAAACCTCTTGGCGATGATGTGAATCTTGCTCAGATTGCAAGAACAACAGCAGGATTTGCAGGCGCAGATCTTGAGAATCTGATGAATGAAGCTGCTATTTATGCGGCTCGTGATGACAGAAAGTTTATCTGCCAGTCAGACGTTGACAAGGCATTTATCAAAGTTGGAATTGGTACAGAAAAGAAGAGTCGTGTCGTTCCTGAAAAAGACAGAAGAATCACCGCATATCATGAAGCGGGTCATGCAATCCTCTTCCATGTTATGCCGGATCTGGAACCGGTTTATACAATTTCTATTATTCCGACCGGTGTTGGAGCGGCAGGTTACACCATGCCTCTTCCACAGAACGACAACATGCACCTGACAAGAGGAAAGATGATTCAGCAGATCAAGGTGGCTCTTGCCGGACGTGTGGCAGAAGCCTTGGTCTTTGACGATGTTACAACAGGTGCTTCTCAGGATATCAAGGTGGCGACGGGAACTGCCCGTTCCATGGTTATGGAATATGGTATGTCTGACAAGCTGGGCATGATTTACTATGGTGATGAAGGCGGCGACGAAGTATTTCTCGGCCGTGATCTGGGTCATGCAAGAAGCTACGGTGAAGGCGTGGCGGCTCAGATTGATCAGGAAGTTAAGAGCATCATTGATGAATGTTACGAAGACACCAGGAGAATTCTTTTAGAGAATATGGATGTGCTTCACAAATGTGCAGACCTTCTGCTCGAAAAAGAACGAATCGACAGAACAGAATTTGAAGAACTTTTTGCTGCGCAGATCGCAGAGGAAGCTTAGATACCTATTTGTCTGCGGCAGCAGGCCGAAAAGGAGATGACAGTATGAAAAAAACAGTAATCGGAGTTTTGGCAGTGCTCGTTTTGCTTGGAGGGGTGGTTCTTTGGCAGGGCGAGAACATTCTTAACCTGATTTTCTACGACATGGATGCGACCATGGATCTGCCGGAGAATCTCTATGATGATGAAAGCCTGACAGGTTCCGGAAACTCAAACATTTATATCGTAGAAGTAAATGATTATTTATCCTTAAGAGAAGAACCAAAATCCGGTTCGGAAGTAATTGCCAAATTAAAGCCGGGTACAGAAGTGCAGCTTCTCAGTGAGGCCGATGATCCTTATGTAGAGGTCTCTGTTCCGGAACAGGATTTGACGGGATATGTACACAAAGATTATATTCGTGCAAAATAATCTGCACGGTTTTGACGAAACAAAAGCGATGCGCCCAAAGATGTCTGGACGTATATGATTGACAAGAGGAGAAATGTGTTATGTCAGCATATAATAAAACTTTATTAACAGACTTATATCAGTTAACTATGATGCAGGGATATTTCAAGAGCAATAGTAAGGAAGAAGTTGTATTCGATATGTTTTATCGCCGTAATCCGTCAGGAAACGGTTATGCCATTACATGTGGTCTTCAGCAGGTAATCGAATATATCAAAGGACTTTCCTTTTCCTATGATGATGTAGAATATTTAAGAAGTTTAGGTATTTTTGGTGAAGATTTCTTAGATTACCTCGCAGGGTTTCATTTTACAGGAAGTATTTATGCCATTCCGGAAGGCACCGTTGTATTCCCTCATGAACCGCTTCTGAAGGTAGTGGCTCCGATTATGGAAGCTCAGCTTATTGAGACAGCAATCTTAAACATCATCAACCATCAGAGTCTGATTGCCACAAAGGCATCTAGAGTATGTTATGCGGCAGGCGACGGAGTTATGGAATTTGGTCTTAGAAGAGCTCAGGGACCGGACGCCGGTGTATACGGTGCCAGAGCAGCTGTTATCGGCGGTTGTATAGGAACCTCCAATGTACTGACCGGAGCTATGTTTGGTGTTCCGATTCTCGGAACTCATGCACACAGCTGGGTAATGAGTTTCCCTGATCAGTACACTGCCTTTAAGACATATGCTGACATGTATCCGAACGCATGTATTCTTCTGGTAGATACGTATGACACTTTAAAGAGCGGTGTGCCGGATGCTATCCGCGTATTTAAGGAAATGCGCGAAGCCGGCATTAAATCCAAACGTTACGGTATCCGTTTGGACAGCGGCGACCTTGCTTACCTTTCCAAGAAAGCAAGAAAGATGCTTGATGAAGCGGGGTTCCCGGACGCAATCATTTCGGCATCCAGTGACCTTGATGAATACTTAATTGACAGTTTAATGACTCAGGGCGCGAAGATCACTTCCTGGGGTGTTGGTACAAACCTGATTACTTCTGCAGACTGTCCTGCTTTCGGCGGCGTATATAAACTTGCAGCGGTAAAAGGAGAAGGGGATGAAGAATTCAAAGCGAAGATTAAGATTTCCGAAAACCCTGCCAAAGTAACTAACCCTGGTAATAAGAAGATTATCCGTATCTATGATAAAGAGACTGGTAAGATTCGTGCGGATTTAATCTGTCTTGATTATGAGAAATACAATGAAAATGATGATTTGAAGATCTTCGACCCGATTGATACATGGAAGAAGATTAAATTGGAAGGCGGTACATATACACTCCGAGAACTCTTAGTTCCAATTTTCAGAAATGGTATCTGTGTATATGAGTCCCCAACCACAATGCAGATTAAAGAATACTGTGCGCAGCAGCTTAATACTCTCTGGGATGAATCCAGACGTCTTGTAAATCCTCAGAAAGTGTATGTTGACCTTAGTAAACCGCTCTATGATTTAAAACAGGCTCTTTTACATGAAGGTACAGAAGAATAATTCTTGACAAATATGAAATAATGTACTATTATATGCAGTAATTGCGGTGAAAACCGTGATTTCCATAGGTAAAAACGAGGATAGAGACAGTAGAATCTGATAGAAATTCACAGCGAATCCGGGATAGTGCGAGCCGGGTAAGAGTAAGCAGATTTGAATATCACTCTTGAGTTGCAGGCTGAACCTTCTGAACTTTCCATAAGAAGTAAGCCCCGCCGGCTGCCGCCGTTATCGGCTCGCATATGTTAGTATGTTAAATAGGTGGTATAAAAATGAGCTATGACCTCATCCTGTTTACGGGATGAGGTTTTTTTATTCTTTATATAAATAATATAAGTTCATTTCCTATTTAATAAGAAGTTTTTTAAATGAGGAGGAATATACCGTGTATCAGAAAGTAGATACAAACATGAATTTCGTAGAACGCGAAAAAAAGGTAGAACAATTCTGGAAAGACGAAAGAATTTTCGAAAAAAGTATGGAATTAAAAGAAGGCTGTCCTTCTTATGTATTCTATGACGGCCCTCCGACCGCCAATGGAAAACCTCATATCGGCCACGTTTTAACACGTGTTATCAAAGATATGATTCCAAGATACCAGACAATGAAGGGGCATATGGTTCCTAGAAAAGCCGGATGGGATACTCACGGACTCCCTGTTGAGCTGGAAGTTGAAAAGATGCTTGGCTTAGACGGCAAAGAACAGATTGAAGAATATGGTCTTGAACCATTCATTGGACACTGTAAAGAAAGCGTTTGGAAATACAAAGGCATGTGGGAAGATTTCTCAAGTACTGTTGGTTTCTGGGCTGACATGGACGATCCATATGTAACTTACCACGATAACTTCATTGAGTCTGAATGGTGGGCGTTGAAAGAAATCTGGGAAAAAGGCCTCTTATACAAAGGTCATAAAATCGTGCCTTACTGCCCAAGATGCGGCACACCTTTATCTTCCCATGAAGTAGCACAGGGATATAAAGATGTAAAAGAACGTTCTGCAATCGTAAGATTCAAAGTAAAAGACGAAGATGCTTACATTCTTGCATGGACAACAACACCATGGACACTTCCATCCAACGTTGCACTCTGTGTAAACCCTGTAGAAACATACTGCAAGGTTCGCTGTGTAGACGGCAATGTATATTACATGGCAGAAGCTCTTCTTGATACTGTACTTGGCTCTCTTGCCGGCGAAGGCGAAAAAGCTTACGAAGTATTAGAATCTTACACAGGTAAAGACTTAGAATACAAAGAATACGAACCATTATTCGGCTTTGTAAAAGTAAACAAAAAAGGCCACTATGTAACATGTGACAACTACGTAACATTAACAGATGGTACCGGCGTTGTTCATATTGCACCTGCATTTGGTGAAGACGATAACAAGGTAGGTGTAAAATACGGCCTTCCATTCTTACAGTTAGTAGACGGCAAAGGTGAGATGACAGCAGAAACACCATGGGCCGGCACATTCTGTAAAAAAGCAGACCCTGCTATCTTACAGGATTTAGAAGAAAGAGGATTATTATTCTCCGCTCCTAAATTCGAACACAGCTATCCACACTGCTGGAGATGCGACACACCACTCATTTACTATGCTCGTGAATCCTGGTTCATCAAGATGACAGCAGTAAAAGAGAACTTAATCAAAAACAACAATACAATCAACTGGATTCCTGAAACAATCGGTAAAGGCCGTTTCGGCGACTGGTTAGAAAACGTTCAGGACTGGGGTATCAGCCGTAACCGTTACTGGGGCACACCACTTAACATCTGGGAATGTGAATGCGGACACCAGCATGCAATCGGAAGCAAAGAAGAGCTTAAGAGCATGTCTAACAACTGTCCGGATGAAATCGAACTTCACCGTCCGTTCATCGACAGAGTGACGATCACATGTCCACATTGTGGTAAAGAAATGCACCGTGTACCGGAAGTAATCGACTGCTGGTTCGACTCCGGAGCGATGCCATTTGCACAGCACCACTATCCATTTGAAAATAAAGACTTATTCGAGCAGCAGTTCCCTGCTGACTTCATTTCCGAAGCGGTAGACCAGACTCGTGGATGGTTCTATTCTCTTCTTGCAATCTCTACCTTATTATTTGATAAGGCTCCGTTCAAGAACGTTATCGTATTAGGCCACGTTCAGGATGAAAACGGACAGAAGATGAGTAAGTCCAAAGGAAATGCCGTAGACCCATTCGAAGCACTGGAAAAACACGGTGCTGACGCAATACGCTGGTATTTCTATGAAAACAGTGCACCATGGCTTCCTAACCGTTTCCATGACGGCGCTGTAACAGAAGGTCAGAGAAAGTTCATGGGAACTCTCTGGAACACATATGCATTCTTTGTACTTTACGCAAATATCGACCAGTTCGATGCAACAAAGTATACATTAGAATATGATAAATTATCCGTAATGGATAAATGGTTATTATCCAAACTGAATACATTAGTTGGTACAGTGGATAACAACCTTGCAAACTACAAGATCCCTGAAACAGCAAGAGCACTTCAGGAATTTGTAGATGATATGAGTAACTGGTATGTCCGCCGAAGCAGAGAACGTTTCTGGGCAAAAGGCATGGAACAGGATAAGATCAACGCTTATATGACACTTTATACAGCATTAGTAACTGTTGCAAAAGTGGCAGCGCCTATGATTCCTTTCATGACAGAAGATATTTACAGAAACCTTGTATGCTCTATCGATAAGACACAGCCTGAAAGTATTCACCTTTGTGACTTCCCTGTTGCTGACGAATCTATGATTGACAAAGATTTAGAAGCAAACATGGATCTCGTACTTAAGATTGTAGTACTTGGCCGTGCCGGACGTAACAGTGCAAACATCAAGAACAGACAGCCAATCGGCCGGATGTTTGTAAAAGCAGGCTTCGAGCTTCCTGATTTCTACAAAGAAATCATCGAAGATGAATTAAATATCAAGACAGTAGAATTCAAAGATGATGTATCTGCGTTCAGCTCTTACTCCTTCAAACCACAGCTTAAGACAGTAGGTCCTAAGTTTGGTAAAAAGGTTGGCTTAATCCGTAACGCTCTTACAGATGTGGACGGCAATGCAGCTAAGAACCAGTTAGATACAGAAGGAATTCTTACACTTCCATTAAGTGACGGATCCACAGTGGAACTTTTAGTAGAAGATTTATTGATCGACGTTAAGAAGATGGAAGGCTATGAAACAGTAGCAGACAATAACATCATGGTTGTTATCGATACAAATCTTACAGAAGAACTTCTTCGCGAAGGTTTTGTACGTGAAATCATCAGCAAAATCCAGACAATGAGAAAAGAAGCTGATTTCAACGTAACAGATCATATTGTTGTATACCAGCAAGGCAATGACACAGTAAAAGCTGTGATGGAAGAACATGCAGCTCAAATCTGTGGTGAAGTTATGGCTGATGCAGTGGTAACAGACCAGATGGATGGTTTCTCTAAAGAATGGAATATCAATGGAGAACATGTAACATTAGGTGTTAAGAGAGTTTAATGCCAGGTGTTTTTGACTTATGAATACAAAAGAAGGTTATGATATGTCCCGGAAGCCGGTCTTCGTCTTCTGGGGAAGGCGTTGTGAAATCTGGCAGTGGGACATTATAACCAGCTTACTAACCGAAGACCGAATTATAGGAGGATTTCGATTTGATTAAAAAAGATGTTTTCGACAAGCAGCAATTTAAACTTGAAGTGACAAAAAATGTACGCCAGTTATATAGACGCGACATTGAAGACGCAACACAGCAGCAGATTTATCAGGCAGTTGCTTATGCCGTAAAAGACTTCATTATTGATCAGTGGATTGAAACCCACAAAACTTACAAAAAGAACAAAGTAAAATTTGTTTACTACCTTTCCATGGAGTTCCTGATGGGCCGTGCCCTTGGCAACAACATGATCAACCTTACATTCTATGATGAAATCAAAGAAGCATTAGAAGAGATGGGTCTTGATATTAACTTAATCGAGGATCAGGAACCGGATGCAGCTTTAGGTAACGGTGGTCTTGGCCGTCTTGCGGCATGTTTCCTTGATTCTTTAGCAACACTTGGTTATCCGGCATACGGCTGTGGTATTCGTTACCATTACGGTATGTTCAAACAGAAAATCCAGGATGGCTACCAGATTGAAAAACCGGATGATTGGTTAAGAAACGGTAACCCATTCGAAATCCGTCGTGACGAATATGCAAAAGAAGTGAAATTCGGCGGCTACGTAGAAGTAGAAGTTGATAAAAACGGTAAACAGCACTACGTTCAGAAAAACTATCAGTCTGTACGTGCAATTCCATATGATATGCCAATCGTAGGTTACGGTAATCATGTAATCAACACACTTCGTATCTGGGATGCGGAAGCAATTCAGACATTCAAGCTTGATTCCTTCGACAAAGGTGAATACCAGAAAGCGGTTGAAGAAGAAAACCTTGCTAAGAATATTTCCGAAGTATTATATCCAAACGACAACCACTATGCTGGTAAAGAACTTCGTTTAAAACAGCAGTACTTTTTCATTTCCGCATCTGTACAGCAGGCAATCGCAAGCTTCAAAGAGCTTGAAAGCGATATCAAGAAACTTCCTGAGTATGTATGCTTCCAGTTAAACGATACTCATCCAACAGTTGCAGTAGCGGAACTTATGAGAATTCTCGTTGATGAAGAAGGCTTAGAATGGAATGAAGCATGGGGAATCACATGTAAGACATGTGCTTACACAAACCATACAATCATGGCAGAAGCTCTTGAAAAATGGCCAATCGAACTCTTCTCAAGACTCCTTCCACGTGTATACCAGATCGTAGAAGAAATCAACAGAAGATTTGTAAATGATATCAGAACAGCTTATCCTAACCAGCCTGAAAAAGTTGCTTCCATGGCAATTCTTTACGACGGTCAGGTGAAGATGGCTCACCTTGCAATTGCAGGTTCCTTCTCTGTAAACGGTGTAGCGAGACTTCATACAGAAATCTTAAAAGAAAGAGAACTTCATGACTTCTATGAAATGACACCTGCCAAGTTCAATAACAAGACAAATGGTATCACTCAGAGAAGATTCATGCTTCATGCAAACCCACTCCTTTCTTCCTGGATCTCCAACAAGATTGGTGAAGACTGGATTACAAGTTTAAACCACATGGATAGACTTTCTGTATATGCAGATGATCCTAGAGCACAGCAGGAATTCATGGATATCAAATACCAGAACAAAGTGCGTCTTGCAAAATACATCAAAGAACATAACGGTGTAGATGTAGACCCACGTTCTATTTTCGATGTTCAGGTAAAACGTCTCCATGAATACAAACGTCAGCTCATGAACATTCTTCATGTAATGCACTTATACAATGAAATCAAGGAACATCCGGATATGGATATTGTTCCAAGAACATTTATTTTTGGTGCAAAAGCTGCAGCTGGATATCATACAGCAAAACTTACAATCAAGTTAATCAATGCGGTAGCAGATAAGATTAACAATGACCCAACAATTAACAACAAATTAAAAGTTGTATTTATCGAAGACTACAGAGTATCCAATGCGGAAATCATCTTTGCAGCAGCAGATGTTTCCGAACAGATCTCCACAGCTTCCAGAGAAGCATCCGGTACAGGTAACATGAAGTTCATGTTAAACGGTGCTTTGACAATCGGAACTATGGACGGTGCTAACGTTGAAATCGTAGAAGAAGTTGGTGCAGAAAATGCATTTATCTTCGGTCTTTCCGCAGAAGAAGTAATGCGTTATGAAAGAGAAGGCGGATATAATCCAAGAGACATTTACAACAACAATGAGGCGGTAAGAAAAGTTATGACTCAGCTTGTAAATGGCTACTATTCTCCTGAAAATCCTGAATTATTCAGAGGCCTTTATGATTCCTTGATGAATAAAGACCAGTACTTTATCTTAAAAGACTTCGATTCTTATTGCGAAGCTCATAAAAAAGTAGATGCATACTACAGAGACGAAAAAGCATGGGCTCGCTCTGCAATGCTCAACACGGCAAAATGTGGTAAGTTCTCTGCAGACCGTACTATCGAAGAATATGCAACAGAAATCTGGAACCTCAAAAAAGTTACAGTAAAATAGTATAAGATATTATAATTATATAAGTAAAAAGCCGGACTGTGTTCGACCATCTCAGATTACAAATGATTGTAATCTGGGAATTGAACATGGTCCGGCTTTTTTCTTTTTGGCAAAGGAAGACAGCTGCATATGGTGATTAATTGACTGCGAAATGTCTTTTTTGAAACTGTACTGTAATTATTTATAAAAAAGAAGGTAAAAAAGAGCCATTTTAAAAAGAGGTGTCTACATAATGCACAAAAAATACTTTTTTTTTAATAAATAAGTGACAAAAGTGTTAATGCTATGCTATAATATATCCGATTTCAAGAGTAAAAAGATGGTCTGAAGTGCAATGTGAGAAAATTTTGGCATGTAGGACATTTTTTACAGATAAGAAGGTAAAAATGGAAAATACATTGGAAGAGATTGCAGATGCTCTAAAGAACGGGCGTTGCAAAAAAGTGAAAGATCTTGTCAGGATGGCAGTACAGGAAGGGCATGAACCGGGACAGATTTTAGAAAAAGGGCTGTTAAAGGGGATGGAAGACGTTGGGAAGCGTTTTGAAAAGGAACTAGTAGAAATTCCTGAAATTCTATCCATTACCAGAGCTTTAAATGGTGGAGTGGATGCTTTGAAAGAGATGTCTCAGTCGGAACTGGCAGAAAAAGCAGGAACTGTTCTGATCGGCACCATGCGCGGTGATGTGCATGATATGGGTAAAAATCTGGTTCGTATTATGCTGGAAAGTAAAGGTCTCCGAGTGGTTGACCTTGGCGTAGATGTGCCGGCACACCGTTTTGTGGATGCGGCAGTTCACGAGAATGCGGAAGTCATTGTCTGTAGTGGTTTCCTTCAGGAATCCGTTGCAGACATGAAAAGAATGGTAGAAGAGTTTGAGGGACGGGGAATCCGTCAGGAAGTTTACATTATGGTAGGCGGTGCAGCCTTGAATGAAGAGAGAGCATTGCGTATTGGGGCGGATTGTTATACACAGGATGCGGTAAGCTGTGGAGAGAAAGCGTACTCTTACTGCAAAAAGAAAAGGCGGAAAAGAGAGAGATATCCAAAATATCTCAAAGAGAATTTATTTCGTTAAATTATGATGCCTTGTCAAAAAAATGACAAAAAGACAGCTGGAGAGAACAAGAATCTGCATATATCAACAGTAGTAACATATTTGCTGATTTGATATAATGGAAGTTAAGATAGGGAAGGATGCCTCGTGGGAAAAAAGAACATACATCTCAGTGATTTTATTAATGTGGACGAATTGCAGCAATTACAGGATAACTGGTCAAAAGCGACAGGTATTGGTTTTGTAACTGTAGATTCGGAAGGAAAGCCGGTGACTCGTCAGAGCGGTTTTACTGACTTTTGCCGGGCGCTCCGCGAAAAGAAAGAAGAATATCGGGAACTTTGCTATTTCTGTGACGCATGTGGCGGAAGAAGGGCAAGAAAGAACGGAAAACCATATGTATATACCTGCCATACCGGTCTGGTGGATTTTGCAATTCCGATCATTTTGGAGAATCAGTATATTGGAGCAATTCTGGCTGGTCAGATTAATGCATTTGACAAAGAAAGTTTAAAACCAATCACATCAAAAACAGTGGACTGGATGGCAGATGAAGAATTGACTGAGTTATATCAGAAGACACCGAAGATGTCTCTGGAGAAAATAACTGCTGTGTCCAATGTTATTTATGAGGGGTATCGTTATTTTATCGAGAAAGAATACTTTCATAAAGTTGACAGGGAATTAAAAGAAAAGAAATTAAAGTTAATAAAAGAAGAAAAACTGCGTATTGAGATGGAGAAATCCATCAAAGATATTGAGTTAAAAGCACTTCATTATCAGATAAATCCCCATTTTCTTTTTAATGTATTAAATACCATAGGCCGCCTCGCTTTTTTTGAGAATGCCAAGATGACGGAAGATGTCGTATATGCCTTTTCTGATATGATGCGTTATGTTCTTAAGAAAAGTTCCAATCAGCTTGGACCGTTGAAAGATGAACTGGCTCATGTGAATAATTATTTGAAAATACAGAAAATCCGGTTGGGAAGCCGTCTTCAGTATAATGTACAGGCTGCGGAGCAGTTCCTTGACGTAAAAGTGCCGTTTATGTGCCTTCAGCCGATTGTGGAAAACTGCATCAAATATGCAGTGGAAAACAGGGCATCCGGTGGATGCGTCACTGTTGAAGTGTATCAGAAAGATCATGATTTGTACGTGGAGATTACAGATGATGGTGATGGGATTTCCAAACAGATGATTCAGGAAATTTTGAATGGGGATGCGTATAGGAATAACCATGAGCATTCCGTTGGACTGCATAATGTAAATTCCCGATTGAAGCTTTTCTATGGAAAAGAGTACTGCCTGAATATAGAGAGCCAGGGCAAACCGGGCAAGGGAACCAGAGTAACGGTCCGTGTCCCTATGGGGCTTAAGAGTTTTGCTCTTCAATAGTATGGGAACAGAGCGGGAGGAACAATATGTATAGAATTCTGATTGTAGAAGACGAAGAATTAGAGAGAACATCGCTTAAGATATTCCTGGAAGAGAATTTGTCTGACGTAAGGATTGTCGGGGAAGCCAAGAGCGGATATGAAGCGATGGAGTGTATAGACCGGGAAGACATTAATGTAATGCTCGTGGACATTAATATTCCGGGAGCGGATGGGCTTGAGGTAATCCGTTATGCGAGAGAAAAGCTGGATAAAGTCATAATTATTGTGACGACTGCATATAACGATTTTGAGATCGCCCACGCAGCTATTAAACTGAAAGTCAATGATTTTTTATTAAAGCCAATCCGTAAAGAGACTTTGATTGAGACGGTACAATCCTATGAAGAGGAACTTAACCATCATGACAGTCCCGGACAGAGCAGCAAGATTCTTATCAGACTTGGCAATGAAATCCGCAAGTGCTCTTACAAGGCGTCCATTGATCTTCTGAAAGAATATATTGACAGTGTTTATCAGGAATTTAATGATGTAAACGTCATTTCCAAGAAACTTCAGGAACTTGCCAAGATGATTTTAAAAATCAGTGAAGAACTTGGCGTAAATGATGGTAATGAACTGGTGGTTCAGACCGAAAAGTTAAAAATAAAATATCTTTTATATAATAATAAGCATGATGCCTATAATGAGGTAGTTAAGATGATCGACATCCTTTTTGATAAAGTAAATGTAAAAGGCAAGATCAGTGATGACGGTATGAAAGTCGTTGTAGACTATATCGAGAGAAATATCAAAAAAGGCATCAGTCTGGAAGATGTTGCCAATCATGTCAACATCAGTACTTACTATTTGAGTAAGATCTTCAAAAAGGAGATGGGAGTGAATTTCATCACCTATATTACGGATCGTAAGATGGAACTGGCAAAAGAGATGCTGGCTACCACAGACGTTCCTGTACTTAACATAGCCTTGGATCTGGCGTATAACGAAGCGAATTATTTCAGCAAAGCCTTCAAAAAGAAGACGGGTTATACACCATCTGAGTATAGAGAAAAATTCAGCAAGAGAAAGGAAAGTGATCATGAAACGGTTTAAGATTAAAACAGAAGTGTGTTTCAGTGAAAATGCTCTGGACATACTTAAGACATTCAAGGATCAGAAAGCAGTTATCATCACAGATGATTTCATGTACAATTCCGGTGTCACTGATGTAATCGAAAAAAAGCTTTCCAATTGCACAAGCATCGCTATTTTTAGTGATGTAATTCCGGACCCTCCGATGGATCTGATCATGAAGGGGGTAGAGTTCCTTGTGGAAGCGGATTGCGACCTTGTTGTAGCTCTTGGAGGCGGATCTTCTATTGATGCGGCGAAAGCCATCGAGTATATTGCTCAGAAGATGCAGCCGGAAAAGAAGTATTACTTCGTTGCAATTCCAACTACAAGCGGAACCGGATCGGAGGTTACCCAGTTTGCCGTTATCACAGATTCTACTACAGGGACAAAGTACCCTCTCGTTGATGAGGCTTTGACTCCTGACATGGCGATTCTGGATCCTGAGCTTGTTAAGACAGCTCCTCCGTTTATTACAGCGGATACGGGTATGGATGTAATCACACATGCAATTGAGGCTTACGTTTCCGAACTGGCAAGTGACTGTTCTGACTGCCTGGCTGAAAAAGCCTGCGAACTGGCATTTGAATATCTTCCAAGATGCTACCGCAATGGATTCGATATCAGAGCCAGAGACAAAATGCACAGAGCATCCTGTCTTGCCGGCATGGCATTTAACAGCGTAAACCTTGGACTTAACCATGGTATCGCTCATGCCCTCGGTGCAATTTTCCACATTCCTCACGGAAGAGCCAATGCCCTGATTCTTCCTCATGTAATCGAATTCAATGCTGACATGGCAAGAGACATGGCGAAGCATAGTACAAAGATTGCAGAGAAATATCAGAAGATGGCTCGTGTGATCGGTCTTCCTGCGCCAACTCCAAAAGTAGGGGTGCAGAACCTGATCGACGAAATTACACGACTTCTGAAATACATGGACAGACCTCTTTGTATTACAGATTGTGGTGTGACTCTCGAAGAGTTTGAAACTCACAGAGAAGAAATTATTGCGAGAGCCTTAAAAGATGCTTGTACTGTAGCCAACCCTAGACCGGTTGATGCAGAAGATATCAGCAAGATTTTAGACAAAATCGCAAAATAATCCACTTTATTGTGCTAAAATGTGTTTGGAATTAACATAATTGCATGCAAAAAAGTGGGGGGACTGACTGATTTATAGTCAAAAAAGTATCACAGCATATAGGGCCAGTATGGGGTTTATGGTTTTTTGGACTAAAAAATACATTTTAAAGCCAAGAATTTTTGGTAAATATGCTATATAATGATACTATGAGTTAATTACCAAAGCCACGGCGTCACGTAAGGCGCCAGAGCAAAAGAAGGAGGTCAATTATGCAAAAAGAAGCTTTAGGAATGATTGAAACCAAAGGTTTAGTTGGCGCTATCGAAGCAGCCGATGCTATGGTTAAATCTGCAAACGTATCCTTAGTAGGATATGAAAAAATCGGATCCGGATTAGTTACTGTAATGGTAAGAGGCGATGTAGGTGCAGTTAAAGCAGCTGTTGACGCTGGAACAGTAGCAGCTGACAAAGTTGGAACAGTTGTATCTAGCCATGTAATCCCAAGACCACACACTGATGTAGAGAAAATTCTCCCTCAGGCATAATTAATTATTTAATTTTTAATCGATAATGGAGGTAATATTCGATGAAAGATGAAATGATGAGCAAAATCATGGACGAAGTTATGAAAAAAATGGGCGGCGCTGAAACAGCAGAAGCTGATTGCGCATGTGCAGAATACGTTTGTGGCTTAACAGAGTATGTTGGAACAGCTATGGGACATACAATCGGTTTAGTTATTGCTAACCTTGACAGCAACGTACATGAATTATTAAAGATCGATCCTAAATACCGTTCTATCGGTATCATCTCTGACCGTGTTGGTGCAGGCCCACAGATCATGGCTTGTGACGAAGCAGTTAAAGCTACTAACACAGAAGTTCTCATGGTAGAATGCCCTCGTGATACAGAAGGCGGCGCTGGCCATGGTTGCTTAATCGTATTCGGTGCAGAAGACGTTTCTGACGCTAGAAGAGCTGTAGAAGTTGCTCTTAAAGAAGTTGAAAGAACATTCGGCGATGTATACGGAAACTCCGCTGGACATCTTGAATTCCAGTACACAGCACGTGCTTCTTACTGCTGTAACAAAGCTTTCGGCGCTCCTGTAGGTAAAGCATTTGGTCTTACTGTAGGTGCTCCAGCTGGTATCGGTATCGTATTAGCAGATACAGCTACAAAGACAGCTACAATCGATCCTATTTCTATCGCTACACCTGGTAACGGCGGAACAAGCTTCTCTAACGAAGTTAACTACTTCTTCTCTGGTGATTCCGGAGCAGTTAGACAGGCTATCGTTGGTGCAAGAGAAGTTGGTAAACAGCTCCTTAAAGCTCTCGCTCCAGATGAACCACTTGAATCCGCAACTGTACCTTACATCTAAGATATAGTTAAAGTAAGATATACGAAAACTATACCGCCGGATTTTTTAATTGTTCGTGACCGGTGGTAAATATCAAAGAATTAGAGAGGTGTTTAGACCGTGAGAAGTAAACGTTTTGAATATTTAGATCAAAGACCTGTTAATCAGGACGGTTATATTAAAGAGTGGGCAGAAGTAGGTCTTATCGCTATGAACTCCCCATTCGATCCAAAGCCATCCATTAAAATCGAAAATGGCGTTGTAGTAGAAATGGACGGAAAATGCAGAGATAAATTCGACATGCTCGATGTATTTATCGCTGATTACGCTATCGATTTAGACAGAGCTGAAGAAGCTATGGCTAAAGATTCTCTTGAAATCGCTCGTATGCTCGTTGATATCAACGTAACAAGAGATGAAGTATTATACTATACAACAGCAGTAACTCCTGCTAAATTAGTTGAAATCGTTGGTAACTTATCTGTATTAGAAGCTATGATGGGTATCACAAAGATGCGTGCTCGTAAACAGCCAGCTAACCAGTGCCACGTTACAAACGTAAAAGACAACATGATCCAGATCGCAGCTGACGCAGCTGAAGCAGCTGTTCGTGGTTTCGCTGAAATGGAAACAACAGTAGGTATCGTACGTTACGCACCTTTCAACGCATTAGCAATCATGTTAGGATCCAACGTTGGACGTCCTGGTATCCTTACACAGTGTGCTGTAGAAGAAGCTACAGAGCTTGACCTTGGTATGAGAGGTTACACAGCATACGCTGAAACAGTATCCGTATACGGAACAGAAGACGTATTCATGGACGGTGATGACACACCTTGGTCCAAAGCTTTCTTAGCTTCCTGCTACGCTTCCCGTGGTCTTAAGATGAGATTCACATCCGGTACAGGTTCTGAAGTACAGATGGGTATGGCAGAAGGATGCTCTATGTTATACCTTGAAGCAAGATGTCTTGCTGTAACTCGTGGAGCTGGTGTTCAGGGTACACAGAACGGTTCCGTATCTTGTGTAGGTGTTCCTGCAGCTGTTCCATCCGGTATCAGAGCTATTGCTTGTGAAAACTTAATCGCAGGTATGCTCGACCTTGAAAATGCTTCCTCTAACGACCAGACATTCACACACTCTGACCTTAGAAGAGTAGCACGTTCTATGCCACAGTTCATCCCTGGTACAGACTATATCTGTTCCGGTTACTCTGCAACTCCTAACTACGACAATATGTTCGCTGGTTCTAACTGGGATGCAGACGATTATGATGACTGGTGTGCAATCCAGCGTGACTTAAGAGTTGACGCTGGTTTATTACCAGCTTCTGAAGAAGAAGTTGTTGCAGCTCGTAACAAAGCAGCTAGAGCAATCCAGGCTGTATTCGCAGAACTCGGCCTTCCAGAAATTACAGACGAAGAAGTTGAAGCTGGTACATACGCTCGCGGATCTCAGGATATGCCAGATCGTAACGTAGTAGAAGACTTAAAAGCAGCAGAAGATATGCTTGCTCGTGGCATCACAGGTATCGACTTCGTTAAAGCATTATACAAAGGCGGATTTGAAGATGTAGCTAACTCTATCTTCCAGATCCAGAAAGCTAAAGTAGTAGGTGACTACTTACATACAGCTTCCATGCTTGACAGTGACTTCCATGTAATCTCTGCAGTTAACTCCTGCAACGATTACCACGGACCAATGACAGGATATCAGATTAGCCCAGAAAGATGGGAAGCAATCGCTAACATCCGTAAAGCTATTGATCCAGAAACAATCTAATAGGAAGGTGAGAAGTAATGGCAATTGATGAAAAATTATTAAGAAGTATTATCGCAGAAGTACTTAAAGATATGAACGCAGCTCCAGCTCCAGCAGCAGAAGTTAAAGGCGACATCTGCATCGAAGAAATCGGTGATGCTCCAGTTGGAACAAACCCTAATGAAGTAGTTCTTGGTCTTGCACCTGCTTTTGGTGTACACCAGACAACAAACATCGTTGGAATCCCTCACGGCAAGATCGTTAAAGAAATCATGGCTGGTCTTGAAGAAGAAGGCGTAGCATGCCGTATCGTTAAAGTTTACAGAACATCTGACGTTTCCTTCATCGCTCATGATGCAGCTGAACTTTCCGGTTCCGGTATCGGTATTGGTATCCAGTCCAAAGGTACAACAGTTATCCACCAGAAAGACTTACCAAACCTTTCCAACCTTGAATTATTCCCACAGTGCCCACTTATCGACCTTGACACATACAGACAGATCGGTAAAAACGCAGCTAAATACGCTAAGGGCGAATCTCCAATGCCTGTTACAGTAAGAAATGACCAGATGGCTAGACCTAAATATCAGGGTCTCTCTGCTCTTCTTCATATTAAAGAAACTGAACATGCAGATAGAAATAAAGCTCCAAAAGCTCTTAAAGTTACTATTAAATAGTGGAGGTGTCAGTTTTGAATCAGGAATTATTAATTAGACAGATTATGCAGGAAGTATTAAAAAATATGCAGGGCGCACAGGCTGCTCCAGCAACAGTTACTGCAGCTGATTATCCATTAGGAGAAACAATGCCAGAAAAGATCAAATCCGCTTCCGGCAAAGCTCTTGATGAATTAACATTAGAAGGCGTAATCAACGGCACATTAACAGCTGCTGATTTCCGTATCACAAAAGAAACTCTCGAATTACAGGCTCAGGTAGCTGACTCTGTTGGTAGAAAAACATTCGGTATGAACTTAAGAAGAGCTGGCGAGCTTATCCCTGTTCCAGATGCTCGTCTCCTTGAAATCTACAATGCATTAAGACCTTACAAATCTACAAAAGCTGAATTATATGCTATCGCTGATGAATTAATCAACGTATACGGCGCAACAGTAAGCGGAAACTTCGTAAAAGAAGCAGCTGACGTTTACGAAAAGAGAAACAGATTAAAAAAATAATATTTTAATCTGATACGGAGGTGCGATATCAATGAAGATAATAGCAGGTGTAGATATTGGTAACTCCTCCACCGAGACAGCTCTTGCGAGAGTTGACGGTAAAAACATTCAATTCATCGCAAGTGGTATCGTACCAACTACTGGTATCAAAGGTACTAAACAAAATATCCATGGCGTTTTTTATTCATTAAAAAACGCCTTGGAAAAGGTTGGTATGGATTTCGCAGATCTCGACGAAGTGCGTGTTAACGAAGCCGCACCGGTTATCGGTGACGTGGCTATGGAAACAATCACTGAGACCATTATCACAGAGTCTACTATGATTGGACACAATCCTAACACACCTGGTGGTATCGGAATCGGCGTAGGCGAGACTGTCATTGTTGACAAACTCTCCGAAGTCAGACCAGGCAAAGACGTTATTGTTGTTGTTCCAAACAATATTTCATTTGATTACGCAGCACAGCTCATCAATACATATAATAAGAGTGTTAATATTACAGGTGCCATCGTCCAAAGGGACGATGGTGTCTTAATTAATAACAGATTAGAGGCAAAAATCCCAATCGTAGACGAAGTTGAATTAATTGACAAAGTCCCAATCGGGATGCTTTGTGCTGTCGAAGTAGCTGCCGTAGGCGGTGTAGTAGAAGTACTTTCTAATCCTTATGGTATTGCTACGCTGTTTAAGCTCTCCTCCGAGGAGACAAAACAGGTTGTTCCAATTTCCCGTGCGTTAATTGGTAACAGATCTGCTGTAGTAATCAAGACACCGGAAGGAGACGTTAAAGAAAGACGTATTCCAGCTGGTTCCATTGAGATTTTAAACCCTAAAAATAAAAAAGTTCAGGTAGGAGTAGACGAAGGCGCTCAGAAAATCATGGACGCCGTTAACTCCGTAACTGAAATTCTTGATGTTAAAGGTGAACCGGGAACGAACGCAGGCGGTATGCTTGAGAAAGTTCGTCAGGTAATGAGTAATCTTACCGGCCAGCATCCAAAAGACATCAAGATCCAGGATTTACTTGCAGTTGATACATTCAACCCTCAGCAGGTAAAAGGTGGTCTGGCTAACGAGTTCTCTCTTGAGAGTGCAGTTGGTATTGCAGCCATGGTTAAGGCTGACAGACTTCAGATGGAAATGATCGCAGAAGAACTGACTGAAAAGTTAAAAGTTCCTGTAACAGTAGGTGGTGTAGAAGCAGACATGGCAATCCGTGGTGCTCTTACAACTCCAGGTACAGACAAACCATTAGCTATTATTGATATGGGTGCCGGTTCTACTGACGCTTCTATTATTAATAGAGAAGGAAAGATCAAATCTATCCATTTAGCAGGTGCCGGTAACATGGTTACACTGTTAATCAAATCCGAACTTGGAATCGACGATTTCGACATGGCAGAAGATATTAAGAAATATCCTCTTGCAAAAGTTGAAAGTATGTTCCACATCAGACATGAAGACGGAACAGTACAGTTCTTTGACAAACCTTTAGATCCTAAAGTATTTGCCAAAGTTGTATTATTAAAAGACGGTTTCATGGTTCCTATCGAAGGCATCTCTTCTCTTGAAAAGATCAAGATGGTAAG
Source organism: Lachnospiraceae bacterium (assembly GCA_015057665.1). Taxonomy (GTDB): domain Bacteria; phylum Bacillota; class Clostridia; order Lachnospirales; family Lachnospiraceae; genus SIG292. The sequence goes on from SVDY01000024.1 coordinate 25,593, forward strand.
AGCAAATGCTAAGAAGAAAGTATTCGTAACAAATGCAATCCGTGCATTACAGAAAGTAAGTCCAACAAATAACGTAAGAGATATCGCTTTCGTAGTACTTGTTGGTGGATCCGCACTTGATTTCGAAGTGCCTCAGTTTGTAACTGATGCTTTATCACAATATAATGTAGTAGCCGGAAGAGGTAATATTCGTGGAAGTGAAGGACCTCGAAATGCCGTAGCAACTGGTCTTGTAATGGCCAGCATAGAAGAGTAGGTGAGCATTATGGCAGCAGTAAGTTCAGCAGAATTAAATGCGAGCAGTGCATATAAGGACAGACCTAGTATTAAGGTATTCTATGATTCCAATGCAGTGCAGCCAGATAAGCTCACATCTATTCTCCTTGGTATTGAAGAGGAAGGCATTCCATATGACCTTGCCGGTGTTCCAGATAGTGACGTTTATGAGATCGGTTTCAAAGCTGCGAAGGCTTCCCGCCTTGGCGTTGGAATCGGGGTTTCTTCAAATAAGTTAATTCTTCATTTTGAGAAACTTGAAAAGAAACGTCCTATTTTTGAAATTGGGACTTTTGAAAAAGAGAATTATAGAATCTTAGGTTCTAACGCAGCTCGTTTAGTTAAGAAAATGCCTTTTAAGGATTTCGAATAGACGAACGCAAAAGCTCAAATCAAAATGTAAGGAGGTGTAACAGTGTCTCAGAAAAGTATCGGCCTGATCGAAGCTATCGGTCTTTGTGCAGGTATCACTGCAGCAGATGCAGCAGTAAAAACTGCAAACGTTAAATTACTCGGATATGAGTATTCCAAAGGCGATGGTATGACTGTAGTAAAAGTGGAAGGCGATGTAGCTGCATGTAAAGCAGCTGTAGCAGCCGGATCTAAAGCTGCAGAACCGCTTGGAGGAGTTAAGAGTGCTATCGTAATCGCTCGTCCTGCAAACGGAATCATCCCTACTCTTATCAAGAATAAGGAAAACGTAGGCGGTGAATATCACTTGGCAACAGGTAAAAGACCTAAAGGACAGAGTGCTGGTCCTGTATTAGTAAAAAGATCCGTACCTGTAGCTCCAGCAGTAGCAAAAGTGGAAGAGCCAGTGGAAGAAGACGAAACTCCCATAGAACTCCCAGTGGAAGCTCCTGTGGAAGAGACACCTGTAGAAACACCTGTTGAAGAAATAATTGAAGAAACACCAGTGGAAGAACCTGTTGCAGAGGAACCTGTGGTGGAAGAAACTGTAGTAGAAGCAGTGGAAGAAACTCCTGTGAAGGAAGATCCTGTAGAGGCAGTAGTAGAAGAACCTGTAGTGGAAGAATCTGTAGTAGAAGAAATTCCAACAGAAGAACCTGCCGCAGAGATCGTTGAAGAAGTAGCGGAAGAAGTAATCACAGAAACTCCTGCAGAAGAACCAGCAGAAGACAAACCAGCAGATGACGGACTGGTAGTAAAGAGTACTTCAAGAGGTAGACGTGGTGGAAGAAAGGCCAAAGGCAATTCTTCAAAAAAAGATAAATAACAACCTATAGGGAGGAAATACAATGAATTTAGCATTAGGTTTAATCGAAACTAAAGGCTTAGTTGGCGCAATCGAAGCAGCAGATGCTATGACAAAATCCGCTAACGTTACTTTAGTTGGATACGAAAAAATCGGATCCGGATTAGTAACAGTTATGGTACGTGGTGATGTAGGCGCTACTAAAGCAGCTGTTGATGCAGGTGCAGTTGCAGCAGCTAAAGTTGGTGAATTAGTTTCCCAGCATGTAATTCCAAGACCACATACAGATGTTGAAAAAATCTTACCAAAGGCAGAATAATTCATTATTCCATTAAGGAATAGAAATGTGCAGGTGAATGATGTATACATCTAAGGAAGAGTTAGTAAAACAGATTACAAAGTTAGTTGTTGAAGAATTAACTAAGATGAGCGGAAAGCTCGTTCCGATTGGTGTTTCTAATAAGCACGTTCACCTCAGCAGAAAAGATATGGATGTTTTATTTGGAGAAGGTTCTGAACTTCATCCAATTAAAGATATGAAACAGCCTGGTCAGTACGCATGTGAAGAATGCGTAGGTATTAGAGGTCCAAGAGGCGAATTTAAAAAACTCCGTGTTTTAGGACCATTAAGACCAGAGACCCAGATTGAGATTTCTTTAACTGATGCCAGAGCAATTGGTGTGAAAGCACCAATTGCTGAATCTGGCAAGCTTGATGGAACACCTGGTTGTGAAGTAATTGGTCCATGTGGAACAGTTACTCTCGATAAAGGTGTTATTGTGGCGTTAAGACATATCCATATGACTCCTGTTGAGGCTAAAAAATGGGGCTTAAAAGATGGAGACGTAGTCAGCGTATCTACTTTGGCCGGTGAAAGAAATGCTACATTAGGCGATGTATTAGTTCGTGTATCAGACAAATATGCATTAGAGATGCATATAGATATTGACGAAGCAAATGCATGCTGCTTAAGCAACAATGATTTAGTTGCAATTGATTAATAAAATAAAAACAAGGGTGAATTGAAATGTGTGAATATAATGATACTCTCCTTGAATTTGGAGACCTTATTCGCGAAAAAACATTTAACCCTTTTGAAGGCCCGCTGAAAGTTGGAGTTGACTTAGGTACTGCCAATATTGTATTAGCAGTTGTTGACTCTGAAAATAGGCCGGTAGCCGGAGCAACCTATCCGTCTACAGTTGTAAAAGATGGAATTGTGGTTGATTTTATAGGCGCTTCAAAGGCGGTTCGTGAAATGAAAGCAGAACTTGAAAGCATGCTTGGCGTAGAATTACGTACAGCAGCTACAGCGATTCCTCCGGGAATCATGGATGGTAATGTAAAAGTTATCGCCAATGTAGTGGAAGCTTCCAATTTTGAAGTGTCTACCGTTATAGACGAACCTACAGCTGCAGCTACAGTACTCGGTGTAACCGAAGGCGCTGTTGTAGACGTAGGTGGTGGTACTACAGGAATAAGTATACTCAAGGATGGCAAAGTAGTATTTGTTGCTGACGAGCCAACGGGTGGTACCCATATGAGTTTAGTATTAGCAGGTTACTACGGAACTACATTTGAAGAAGCGGAAAAAATCAAAAAAGATAAGGAACGTGAATTCGAAGTATTCCCTATCGTAAAACCGGTAGTACAGAAGATGGCATCTATCGTAAAACGTTTCATTCAGGGCTACGATGTGGACACGATTTATGTTGTAGGCGGTGCCTGCAGCTTTTCCCAGTTCACAAGAGTATTCGAGAAGGAAATCGGTGTAAAAACCATTAAACCGGCAGAGCCATTATTAGTAACTCCTCTGGGCATCGCGATGAATAGCACTTTGTAAAAGGTGGACAACGATGAGTAAAATGAGTTTTGAAGAAGCCTTCATTTCCGTTGTGTCTGATTATGTTGTCCAGGAAGTTGTTAAGAGATATCTCGCACAGAGAAAGAAAGCGCTGGTACTCTTCTCCGGAGCTTTAATTGGAATCCAGGAAGCATATGACAACCTGAACCAGTTAAAAGAAGACGGATGGTCTTTAACGGTAGTAATGAGTGCAAGTGCGAAAGAGATTATCTCTGTTGAAACAATCAAGGAGAAAATCGGACCGGATGCAATTTATGCAGAAGGCGATCCTGTAGCTTACAGGAAGCTAGTTGATGAGTGCAATTATGTGATTATACCTACCCTTACCATCAATACCACAGCAAAAGTAGCAAACGCGATTAACGATAACTTATTAACAAATATTATTTATCGTTCTATGAGTGTTGGAAAACCTATCGTTGCCGCTATTGATGGATGTTGTCCTGACAATGAAGTCAGAAACAAGATGGGATTTAAGGTAACAGAAGCCTACAAAGCAAAACTTCGAAGCAATTTAGAAGCAATGCAGAGTTATGGCATTGTACTTACTTCAGCTAAAAATTTATTCAAAAAAGTAAATAAGGTTTTAGCAGGAAGCGTTAGTTTTTCCAATGTTCGTAAAGCGGAACCTAAAGCAGAAGCTAAAGCCGGTAAGGCTGCTGCAAAACCTTTAACTGGCGGAGCAGTAAGACTTGATAAAAACGTAATCAGCAGAAATGATATTCTTCTGAATCGACAGTATAAGACAATCATAGTTGGTAAGCGGGCGAATGTGACAGCATTGGCACAGGACGAAGCTTTCCGATATGGCATAACAATTGTGAAAGAATAAGGTGAAAATATGTATTTAGCAAAAGTAGTTGGAACAGTAGTTTCTACTTGCAAATCTCCAAGCTTAATTGGATCAAAGCTTTTAATTGTTGAAAAACTGAATGAAGATTTATCCTCCAAGCACACAACGGAGATCGCTGTAGATGCTGTTGGTGCTGGTGACGGTGAAGTTGTTATCGTTTCCAGAGGTAGTTCTGCAAGATATACATTCTCTGAAAAAGGTTCACCAATTGATGCTGCCATTGTTGGTATTGTTGATACAGTGGAAGTGTCTTCCCGATAGGATGTGAATCATGGCTAACATTTACACAAAAACAGGTGACAAAGGTCAGACTGGATTGTATGGTGGTTCAAGAGTTGAAAAAGATAGTCCTAAGGTGGAATGCTACGGCACACTGGATGAAGCGATATCAATGCTTGGATTAGCATACACAGAAACTGACAGAGCCGAAATCAAAGAATATATTAATCATATCCAGAAAAGAATGTTCCAGGCCGGTGCAGAAGTTGCAAGCGACGAACGCGGCATGGAGATGCTTAAGGATAAGATTTCAGAGGCAGACATTAAATACCTCGAAGATATTATTGATGAATGCACAGAAATCTGTGGACCACAAAGGGAATTTGTTGTTCCTGGTGTAAACAAATCCTCTGCAGCCCTTCACGTAGCAAGAACAATCGTTAGAAGAGCAGAACGTCATCTTGTATCTCTTGCCAAAGAAGTTACAGTAAGAGAAGAATTAAGAAAGTTCGTAAATCGTCTTTCAGATGCATGCTACGCAATGGCAAGATTGGAGGAAACATATATGCAGAACAAAGATTTAGAAGCTTTAGTTACTAAAGTTGTTAAGGAAGCTTTAGGAACAGAAGAAAAACCAGTTCTTGATATGTCTCTTGAATATTTTAATAAAATGGCAGAATATGCCAAAGAGAAAGCACTTGAAATGGGCGTACCAATCGTTTTCTCCGCAGTTGATGCTGGTGGGAATCTGATTACATTACAGCGCATGGAGAACGCACTCCTTGCTAGTATTAAGATTTCATGGGACAAAGCATATACATCATGCATTTTAAAAGCACCTACATGTGCTTTAGCAGATTTAACCGTACCTGGTGCTCCATTATACGGTTTACAAGATCTCTGCGACGGACGAATTGTTGTATTCGGAGGCGGTTATCCAATCATGGATGGCAGTGAAGTACTTGCTGCAATTGGCGTAAGTGGTGGAACAGCGGAAGAAGATATGGCAATTGCTACCTACGCATTAGAGAAAATGCAAGGAGGAAAAGCATAAAATGAATTTTGACGTATCCTTAATCGAAAAAGTCGTTAAAAAAGTTTTAGATGACGTAGAGTTAACTGTTCAGCCAACAGAAGAATATACATATGGTATTTTTGACACTATGGATGAAGCGATTGAAGCTGCAGACAAAGCTCAGAAAGAATATATGCATTTCTCCCTGGCTGACAGACAGAGATTCGTAGAAGGAATCCGTGAAGTTGCCTGCAAGAGAGAAAATGCGGAACTTTTCGCAAAAATGGCTCTTGAAGAAACAGGAATGGGTTGCTACGAACATAAAATTCTGAAAAATAAGTTAGCTGCTGAAAAATCTCCAGGTGTTGAAGATTTAGTAACAGAAGCTATCTCCGGTGATGACGGTTTATCTCTTATTGAATACTGTCCATTCGGTGTAATCGGAGCGATCTGCCCAACAACAAACCCTACAGAAACCATTATCTGTAACGGTATTGCTATGTTAGCAGGTGGTAACACTGTAGTATTCAGTGTTCATCCACGTTCCAAAAATGTTTCCTTATTATGCGTTAAGATGATCAACAAGAAACTGGAAGAACTTGGCGCTCCTAAGAACTTAATCGTAACAGTAAAAGAACCATCTATCGAAAACACAAATGCAATGATGAAACATCCAAAAGTAAGATTACTTTGTGCTACAGGTGGTCCTGGAATCGTTAGAGCGGTTATGTCCTCTGGAAAGAAAGCAATCGGTGCTGGTGCTGGTAACCCTCCGGTAGTTGTTGATGAAACAGCTGATATCGAAAAAGCAGCTCAGGATATCATCAATGGTTGTTCTTTTGATAACAACCTTCCATGTATCGCTGAGAAAGAATGTATCGCAGTAGATCAGATTGTTGATTACTTAATCTTCAATATGAAAAATTGTGGTGGATATGAATTAAAAGACCCTAAGAAGATTGAAGAATTAGCAGATCTCGTTATGCAGCCTTGGAAAGAAGGCGCTCATGAAAGATCTCCAAAGGTTAACTTTGTAGGTAAATCTGCGCAGTATATTCTTGGTGAATTAGGAATTCAGGTTGGCAGCGATGTTAAAGTTATCATCTTCGAAGCTCCTGAAGATTCTGATTTCGTAGTATCCGAACTTATGATGCCTATCTTACCAATCGTTCGCGTTCCTAACGTAGATTACGCTATTGATTTAGCTGTAAAAGTAGAACATGGTAACAGACATACAGCTATCATGCATTCTAAGAATGTAGATAAACTTTCAAAGATGGCGAAAGAAATCGAAACAACTATCTTTGTTAAAAATGCACCTTCTTACGCTGGTATCGGTGTTGGCGGCATGGGCCATACAACATTCACTATCGCTGGACCTACAGGTGAAGGTTTAACATCTGCGAGATCCTTCTGTCGTAAGAGAAGATGCGTATTAGCGAATGGATTCCATATCAGAATGAAATAAGAGGTGAGCTAAATGGAGAAAAACCTACTTGATATTATTGCCCAGTCCGGTATCGTTGGTGCCGGTGGTGCTGGTTTTCCTACCCATGTAAAGCTGAACGCTCAAGCGGAATACGTAATTGTCAATGGTGCTGAATGTGAACCTTTACTTAGAGTAGATCAGCAATTAATGGCACTTGAGTCCAAGAGACTCTGTGACGCCCTTGATCTTGTGAAAAAGGCAGTTGGCGCAAAATACGCTGTAATCGCTCTTAAGAGTCATTATCATGATGCAATTGATAGTTTAAATAAAGTTGTCCCAGGGTATGAAGGCATGCGCCTTCATCTCATGGGGAACTTCTACCCAGCCGGCGACGAACAGGTTATGGTTTATGACGTAACTGGAAGAATCGTTCCGGAAGGTGGTATTCCTTTAAAATGTGGAGTTATCGTTTCCAACGTTGAAACATTACTTAACATTTATGATGCTTACTATGAAGACAAGCCTGTAACAGATTCTTATGTAACAATCACAGGTGAAGTTAAAAATAGAATTACTGTGAAATTACCACTTGGTATTACAGTAAAAGAAGCGTTAGATTTAGCTGGCGGAGTAACAGTTGATGGCGATTTCGTAGTTATCAACGGCGGCCCTATGATGGGTAAACATGTTAGTCTGGACTCCAGAATTACAAAAACAACAAAGGGATTAATTGTTTTAGCAGCAGATCATCCATTAATTGTTGATGTGAAGCTTGAAACACCTAAGATGCTCAGACAGGCGAAAACAGCTTGTATGCATTGTTCTCTTTGTACAGAAGTATGTCCACGTAATGCACTTGGACATAGAATTGCGCCACATAAGACAATCCGTTATGCAAGTTATGGAAGCATGTGTGATGCGAAGACATCTCCAATGATTGCTTTCCTTTGCTCCGAATGTCGTCTGTGTCAGTATGCATGTGTAATGAATTTACAGCCATGGAAGATCAACCATGAACTGAAAGGCATCCTTGCAAGCCAGGGTATCCGTAATTCCTTATTCAATGCTCCTGAATGCGTAGATCCTAATAGAGAATGGAAGAAGTTCCCTATTGGAAAACTTATCAACAAACTTGGACTGAAGAAATACAATCTTCCAGCTCCTTTAGTAGATTGCAAAGTTGAATTCACAAATGTAACTATTCCTTTAGGCCAGCATATTGGTGCTCCAGCCGTTCCTTGTGTAAACGTTGGTGACAGCGTTGCGAAAGGTGATGTAATTGCAAAACCTGCAGAAGGCAAACTGGGCGCATGTATTCATGCAAGTATCTCTGGTACAGTTAAGGAGATCGCAAACAATGCGATCACAATCGCTTAATAGAAAGGATGGTGTTACACAGTGAGAAAAGCAATTGGATTTGTTGAAGTTAAAAGTATACCTGTGGGCATCCAGACTGCGGATGAAATGCTCAAAGCAGGTAATATTGAAATCTTACTCTCCACTCCAATTTGTCCTGGTAAATACGTAATTATCGTAAGCGGACAGGTAGGACCTATCAAAGCTGCTATGGCAAAAGCTGAGATGGTAGCTGGTGTATACCTCATTGAAAATTATCACATCGATAACATCAATGAAAAAGTTCTCCCAGCCATTTCCGGAGTGACAGAAGTAAGTGATCTGAAAGCGATCGGTACAGTAGAAACAATTTCTGCATTAACATCTGTTATCGCAGCAGATGTAGCTGTAAAAGCTGCTAAAGTAGAAATCGTTGATATTAGAATTGCAAGAGGTTTAGGCGGTAAAGGCTTCTTCATGATTACTGGTGAAGTATCTTCCGTTAAACAGGCAATTCAGGCAGTTGCTAACAGAATGGGCGAAGAGGGTGCTATCACAAGTACATCTGTTATCGCTTCCCCACACAAAGATTTAATTCCTTTAATTTTAGGATAATCAAAAATAATTTTGACCCGAGTCGATTATGATTCGGGTCTTTTTTAGTCTTGCGAAACAGGATGAGGTTGATTAAAATTATAGTAGAAAATTTATAGAAATGAGGAAGCAGAATATGAAAGAAATCTTTCCTAATATATTTCGTAAGATTGTAGAATTTGAAGATAAACATGCATTGCCGCGTAACCTTTATATTATAAAAGGTAAAGATAGAAGCTTAATGATAGATACGACTTACCGGTATGAACATGCATGGATTGAAATGAATCGTATGGTCCAGGAGTTAAGTATAGATTACAAAAAGTTAGATTTATTCATCACTCATAATCATCCGGATCATGTTGGATATGTATATGATTTACAGCAGCTAGGAGTTCAGGTTTATATGAATCCAGTGGAAGCTGAGCTAAAAACAGATATTTTACAATGTTACTTATCCAAAGATACATATGAATATGTAAATCTGCACTCTATGGGTTTGACGAAAGAACGATATCCGGAAGATTATGATGAAATCGTAATGAATTTAAGCCGTAAATTGGTAGAACGTGAAGAGCCGTATACATTTAAGTGTAATCCGATCTATCCCGGAGACACTCTAAGTTATGGAGGATATGATTTTACTGTAGTGAATCTGTCTGGCCATACGATTGGACAGTGTGGATTGTATGAAGAGAAGAAGAAACTTCTGTTTTCCGGTGACCAGCTTGTTTTGGATACAGTGCCGATTGTAATGAGTCAAAAGAGAAATCTGCATTTGCTGGCAATGTATTTTCAGTCTATGGAAGAAATCAATGATTTATACAGGGATTGCACTGTTTTGCCGTGTCATAATGAAATCATTTATGAGCCGGCTCTAGAGACGAAACGTATTACGGAGAGTTATTTAGCTCAATGTCAGGCTACATACGATGTTTTAAAAGAGACGGATGAATGGATGGTAACCAGAGATATTGGGGTCAAAGTATTCGGCGGTAGATATATGGCAAGAAATTATGATAAAGTAACATTCTGTACCCATATTTGGTCCAAAACATTTGCCTGTCTGGAATATATGTATGATCTGGGAAATGTTCAGAGAATAGAGGAAGATGGAATCATTTACTGGAGATGGAACAAAGAATAGAAACTGTATAGGGTTGTGATAAAATCATGATAGAAAAAGGTATATAGAAAGAGGTTATTAAAAGCATGCTGAATTGTCTGAATTCAACATGCTTTTTGTTCAATATAAAGAAATTAAAAAAATACTTGCATTTTGTAAATAGGAGTGATATTATAGCAAAAGTTGCTGATACGGACTAAGGTGAGTCGACAGAACAGCAACATAAGAATAAAAAAGTTCTTGACAAATAGATATTGTTTTGGTAATATATCAAAAGTTGCGTAAGAATAACGAATTATCATGAAAAAACATATTTTCAAAAAAACAAAAAAACTTGTTGACAAATGAAAATGGTTGTGATAATATAAATGAGTTGTCACCGATAAATAACTGACAACAAAACAAATTGTTTTGAGAAGATAAACAATTCGAAAATGGACATTGATAACTGAACAGTAACATGAATCCTTGAAAATTCTTAAGAGAATATTCATGAAGTAATGAAGCGAGCACATCGGATGCTGGCGCGAGAGTTCGAATACCTGTATTCGGAATATCGCGAGAGCATACGAAGGTATTCGAAGAATACCATGAGCGAAAAGCGGAGCTTTGAGCGTGTGCAAGCGGAATTGCGAACAACCTATTTTTAACAGTAAACGGAAGTTTAGACCAGCAGGTCTTGACTACGGATCTGGCAGAGGAAACTCCGCACCGCGGAGTACATTTCGAGTAAGGCTCGGAATCCTCGCCAACTCGAAATTGCAACATGAGAGTTTGATCCTGGCTCAGGATGAACGCTGGCGGCGTGCCTAACACATGCAAGTCGAACGAAGCGCCTCGATTCCTTCGGGATGATGGGTGACTGAGTGGCGGACGGGTGAGTAACGCGTGGGTAACCTGCCTCACACAGGGGGATAACAGCTGGAAACGGCT
>SVDY01000025.1 GCA_015057665.1 Lachnospiraceae bacterium
AACCATGTTCTTTGAATATTCTCTTAAGAATTTTCAAGGATTCATGTTACTGTTCAGTTATCAATGTCCATTCTGTCATTATGTGTGACAGCCTAATCATTTTATCACTTTAAAATCACCTTGTCAAGAACTTTTTTCATCTTTTTCCAAGTTATTTCGTTGTGATTCGTTGTCTTTCGCAACAGTCATCATGATATCACTCATTCAACTATTTGTCAACAACTTTTTTAACTTCTTTTCAGAAGTAACGGAGAAAGAGGGATTTGAACCCTCGCGCCGCTATTAACGACCTACTCACTTTCCAGGCGAGCCCCTTCGGCCTCTTGGGTATTTCTCCATATAAGAACAACCACTTTTTGAAGAAGCGGAGAGGGTGGGATTCGAACCCACGCGCCCTCTCGGACAAACGGTTTTCAAGACCGCCTCGTTATGACCACTTCGATACCTCTCCATTAGGTTGTCGTTGTTGTCGCTTTTAGGTGTTCGCCTCAGCGACCTCCTTATAATATCATTACCATTTTCAAATGTCAACAATTTTTTTAAAGTTTTTTAAAGATTTTTTAAAATCATTTCTCCCACCAAAATATCCTCTGGTGTTGTCATTTTCAGATTATTGTAACTTCCCTCTAAAAGCTTGATTTTACGGCATCCATACTGTTCCATTACCATAGCATCGTCTGTTATTCCCGTCTGGGAACTGCTCATCATCTTCTCATAGGCAGTAAGAATTTCTTCAGTCACAAAACACTGTGGAGTTTGAACCTGCCATAAAGTAGAACGATTTGGAGTAGACACAGCATAACCGTTTTCGTCAATTACTTTAATCGTATCTTTTACAGGCATGCCAATGACGCATGCCTTATAATCTTCCACGCCGGACATAGCACGGTCAATAATATCCTGATCGATAAAAGCACGGGCACCATCATGAATAAGCACATATTCCCCCTTTACAACTTTGAGTGCGTTATATACGGAATTGTAACGCTCTTTTCCACCGGCAACAATCTGAGCCACCTTTGTGAATCCATAAGCTTCTATAATTTCTTCTCTACAATAGTCAATGGCATCTTCTCCCGTTACAAGAATTATCTCTTCTACTGCACTCTCCTCAAACTGTTTTAGGGCATAGTAAATAAGTGGTTTGCCAAGCATGTCCATAAACTGCTTTTTCACATTGCTTTTCATTCTGCTTCCACTGCCTGCTGCAAGAACAACAGCTGTATATTTTGTTGTTTTCATTCTTATCACCTCATAAAATCAGGTCTCACTGGCGGGACCTGGCTCGGGATCCACGTCAGCACTGCTGATAGTATTCTCCACAAATCCCGGGCATCCTTCTGGCCCTTGGTCATTTCATTTTTAGAACGGCCCTATCTTGCCCCGATTTTTAAGTTCGGAATGGCATTTAAGTCCCATCCGTCACGAATACCTCTCAGATAATCATAGTATCCTGCTGCTCCGATCATAGCCGCATTGTCCGTGCAGTAGATTGGAGACGGATGATAGAATTCAATTCCGTTTTTCTTGCACGCCTGTTCCATTCTGCCCCGAAGGGATGAATTGGACGCAACACCGCCGGCGATAGCAAAGCGTTTGATTCCATTTCGTTTTGCCGCCTCGATACTGTGTGTAGTAAGAACATCGATAACTGCTTCCTGGAAAGAAGCTGCTACGTCTGCCTTGTTTACTTCAATTCCCTTCATCTCACACTGATTGAGATAATTGAGAACCGCTGATTTCAGACCGCTGAAACTGAAATCGTCCGGAGAATCGGCAATCTTTGCTCTTGGGAATACGATTGCGTGAGGATCGCCCTCTTTTGCAAGTTTGTCAATCTTTGGACCACCAGGATATCCAAGGCCAATGGCGCGGGCCACTTTATCAAATGCTTCTCCGGCTGCATCATCGCGGGTACGGCCGATAATTTCATAACAGCCGTAATCTTTTACCATCACAAGATGAGAATGTCCGCCGGATGCAACAAGGCATAAAAATGGCGGTTCTAAATCTTTATGCTCAATATAATTGGCACTGATATGTCCCTCAATGTGGTGTACACCAACTAATGGCTTGTCTGCTGCGTATGCGAGAGCTTTCGCCTGGGCAACTCCAACTAAAAGGGCGCCAACAAGGCCAGGTCCGTAAGTCACTGCAATGGCATCCATATCATCTAAAGTCACTCCGGCTGTCTCCAACGCTTCATCTATTACCTGATTGATTTTTTCGATATGTTTTCTGGATGCAATTTCAGGCACTACACCTCCGAACAGTTTATGCAATTCAATCTGAGAAGAGATTACGTTGGAAAGAACTTCTCTTCCGTTTTTTACAACTGCGGCCGCTGTCTCATCACAGGAGGATTCAATTGCCAGAATCATAACATCCTGATTATTGTCTTTATTCATGTTTTTCTCCTCTTTCTCATTCTCTGCTTTCGGACAAACAAAAGGAACGGAGTTTTCTTACTCAAATTTCCGGTTTACTCCTCTTCAAAATCCAATTCACAGCTCATACCGTCTTTTCCAGCTTTTGCTCTTGGGAAAATTTTACGCACGTCGTCCATGAATTCTTCTGCACGGATCAGGGAAGGACTATAGTGTGTCAGCCACATTTCTTTTACATCAGCCTCTTTCGCAAGGCGGGCTGCTTCGTAAAAAGTCATGTGTTTATATTCTTTTGCTTTTTTCTCTTTGTCTTTTTCGCCGTACATACCTTCACAGATAAACAAATCTGATCCTGCTGCATGACGGACAATTGCCTCTGTCGGACGGGTGTCCGTACAGTAAGTCAGGCGGATTCCTTTTCTTTGTGCACCCAGTACCATGTCACTTGTAAGAGTGCGGTCAGGAAGTTCCACTGTCTGGCCTTTTTGAAGAAGGCTCCAGTATTTCATCTCAATGCCGTTGGCACGGGCTTTTTCCACGTCGAATTTGCCTGCACGGTCAATGGCAATGGAATAACCATAACAGGTTACATTATGATTCACACGGAATGCCTCAATTCGGTATCCGTTCATACTGATGGTTTCTTCCTTTTCTGTAAGTTCTATAAATTTTATCTCAAATGGTAATTCCGGAGCGATAATTCTTAAAGAATTCACGACCTTTTCCAATCCTTTTGGTCCAATCATAGTAAGAGGCTCGGTTCTTTCTCCATTTCCAAGGGTAAGTAACAGCCCTGGAAGACCGCTGATATGATCTGCGTGAAAATGAGTAAAACAGATAATATCAATGGGCTTAAAGCTCCATCCTCTTTCTTTTATAGCAATCTGGGTGCCTTCCCCGCAGTCAATGAGCAGACTGCTGCCATTATAACGGGTCATAAGTGCAGTCAGCTTGCGGTAAGGAAGAGGCATCATACCCCCGGTTCCCAGTAAACATACATCTAACATGTAATCTCCTCTTTCTGTTTGTTCCGGTTTTATGCCGTAAAAGGCACAACCGTCACTCATCTAATCTACCAACTCAGAAGTTCGGTTATTTCTTCCATCTGAGGCGGGATTTTAAAAGATTTTATCCACATATCATAACAGGCTTCACACATTCTGATAATATGTCTTTCCCCGTCTTTTTCCGAAAAGTATCCCCATTTTTTTTCGATATAAAGGCTGTCTTCTCGTGATATGCCGGTTTCTTTTATTTCTTTTCCACATATATTACAAAGGTGCTTCTGATTTTTCATCGACCTGCCTCCTGTTTTCTTCAAGTTCAAAGGATTTCCTGTAACCACACAGGGCAAAAAATAATTTTAAATCCTTTTCTATTTTTTCGACAACAGAACTCATTATAATAAACAAAATCGAAAAATAATAGTGGAAAATACCATCACGCCTGCCAGCACATGATATTTGCATCTTCTGTCGGTTTCTGATAATAATTCTTTCTAATACATAAAAATTCAAATCCATATTTTTCATAAAGATGGATTGCAGCTTCATTCGAAGCACGCACTTCCAGCATGATTCTGCTGATTTCTTTTTCTTTCGCAAGGGTGATCATAGCACTTACCAGACGATCACCAATCCCCTGCTTTCTATGGGATGGGAGAACAGCCACATTGGTAATGTCCCCCTCTCCGGCAACAGCCATAAGACCGATGAATCCTACAATCGTTTCTTCCTCCCAGGCTGTCAGATAGTAATTTGCTTTATACCGGAAAACATTCTGAAAATTCTCTCTGCTCCATGGTACAGAGAAACAGGCCTCTTCCACAAGATAAACCTGTTCCACATCTTCCGGTCTCATTGGTTTAATCTTAATTGCTGCCATTTTGTTTTTCCATCAGTTCTCTTTCTGCCTGGGATTTTCTTAAATATTCCGGTTTATGGTCTCTTGCTGATTCCACTCTGCCCTCATTATAATACTGAACGGCAAGCATTCCTACTGCCCCTGCTCTCTGACGGTTCATATGAGCAGGTGCAAAACGGAAAGGAACTTTAAGCCCTTCCTCTAACAGTTTCTGATATACAGGTACGCCGTCACCAAGGAAAATAACAGGTTCTCCTTTTTCATTGAGCACTTCAATAAGATCAGCAACAGCAATGGCATCGTCTTTCATTCTTGCATGCAGACGGTCTCCTTCATACTGGAAAACACCAGCATATACCTGGGAACGTCTCGCATCCATAATCGGACAAATCAAATCCGATGTCCCATAAAGATTCGCTGCAAGTCCTTCCAAAGAAGAAATGGATACAACAGGAATGTTAAGCGCCTGTGCAAGTCCTTTGGCTGTGGCACTGCCAATGCGAAGTCCTGTAAAAGAGCCTGGTCCTTTGGAGATTGCCACAGCATCCAGCTCTTTTTTATTAAACCCGGTAATCTTCATCATCTCATCTACCATGGGAAGAAGAGTCTGGGAGTGAGTCTTTTTATGGTTCATGGTAAACTCACAGATCATGCTGTTTTCTTCCATCAAGGCAACGGAAGCCACAAGACCGGAGCTTTCTAATACTAATAATTTCATAATTACGCCTCTTCCTCTTCAATTGTTATACGGCGATAATCAAATCCTTTCTCTACATTCTTCTCGATTCGGATTGCGGTTACTTGTGACGGAAGCATCTCACGGATTAAGTTCGCCCATTCAATAAGGCAGACTCCTTCCCCGTAGATATAATCGTCAAGACCGATTTCATCCATCTCTTCCGGGTCACCGATACGGTACACATCAAAATGATAGAACGGCATCCGTCCTTCTTCGTAAGTCTGAATAATCGTAAATGTAGGACTGCTGATTGGATCTGTTATCTCAAGTCCTCTGGCAAATCCCTGGGTAAACACGGTTTTTCCCACGCCAAGGTCGCCATAAAGGCAGAAGACCTGTCCCGGAACGGCCTGCCGCGCCAGTTCTTCGCCAATTTGTCCGGTCTGCTGCGGACTAAATGTTTCATATATCATAGATTTCTCCTTCTTCAAACAGGGAGAATCCTCTCCTGTCTCACTTCAGTTTAGACTGAATCAGTGCTTCCACTGCGTTTTTCTGATTTTTCATATCTTTGTAAGGAAGCAGAATGGCATGGACTTTGCTTGTATAGAGAATACATACTTTCCCTGTCTTTTTCCATTTTTTAATCCGCGTCCATTCTAATGTTTCTTCATTTCCATCTACAGTGAGATGAACCCCTGCATCATCTAAAGTATAAATCAAAGCTTCTTTATAGAGCGGATTACGTTTCGCCTGTTCCTTTGCCTTTTTATAAAGAAGATAAGGATTTCCCACCGTAAAAAGAATGGCAATGATCAGAAGGATCAGTTTCTGGGAATCGTTATTCCCGGAAAGACTCTGAACAAAAAGTCCAAAGGCGCCTAATCCGAGCACGATCGTAAACAGTCCTGAAAATGTGGTATATGTGTGACGAAGCATAAAAGAAAATAATACGCCTGCGTCAATTTTTGCTTCTATTCTGATTGGTTTTGTGTCCATTTCAGATATTTCCTCCATATCATATTATGCATCCAAAATCATGGAAAGCTGGATGCGGTTCTTCTTAAGATCAACACTTAATACTTTCACATCCACGATATCGCCCACACTCACTGCTTCCAATGGGTGCTTGATAAATTTCTTATTGGTAATCTTGGAAATGTGAACAAGACCGTCCTGATGAACGCCGATATCCACAAAGGCACCAAAATCAATCACATTCCGGACGGTACCCTTTAAGATCATACCTTCTTTTAAATCTTTCATCTCCAGCACGTCAGTCCGCAGAATTGGTTTTGGCATATCCTCACGGGGATCCCGTCCCGGTTTGGCAAGTTCTTTTAAGATATCTTCTAATGTAATCTCACCGATTCCAATCTGCTGGGCCATCTTCCTAATCTCATTCTTCTTTGACGGCATGGAAACAGCGGCCGGATTTTTAAAATAATCCTTTTTGCTTACGCCAAGAAGTTCAAACAGTTTCTCTACTGCCTGATAGGATTCCGGATGAATCCCTGTTCCATCCAAAGGTTCTTTCTCTCCGGAGATACGCATGAAACCTGCACTCTGTTCAAATGCTTTCGGTCCAAGTTTTGCTACTTTTAAAAGTTCTTTACGGGTTACAAATCGTCCGTTGGCTTCTCTGTATGCCACAATATTCTTGGCAATCGGCTTGCTGATTCCTGAAATATGAGTAAGAAGAGCTGCGGATGCAGTGTTAAGATCTACACCAACTCGGTTTACACAGTCTTCTACAACTCCGTCTAAGGCTTCTGTCAGACGCTTTTCATTCATATCGTGCTGATACTGTCCCACACCGATGGATTTTGGATCGATTTTGACAAGTTCGGCAAGCGGATCCTGAATTCTTCTGGCAATAGAAACCGCACTTCTTTGTCCTACATCAAAATTCGGAAATTCTTCTGTGGCAAGCTTACTTGCAGAATATACAGAGGCACCTGCTTCATTTACAATAATATAAGACACGGGAGCTTTGATTTCTTTTAGCAATTCTACAATAACCATCTCCGATTCTCTGCTGGCAGTTCCATTGCCAAGGGAAATGAGAGATACGTTATATTTATCGATTAATTTCTTCAGTGTAATCTTGGCTTCTTTCACCTTGTTCTGAGGTGCGGTCGGGAAAATCACTACAGTGTCAAGTACTTTGCCGGTCGCATCCACCACAGCAAGTTTACAGCCGGTTCGAAATGCCGGATCCCATCCAAGAACTGTTTTTCCTGCAATCGGAGGCTGCATGAGAAGCTGTGTCAGATTCTTACCAAATACTTTGATGGCTTCTTCCTGTGCTTTCTCTGTCAATTCACTGCGGATCTCACGTTCAATAGCTCCGGAGATGAGACGTTTGTAACTGTCTCTGATTGTTTCTTCGAGTACAGGGCTTGTATAAGGATTATCCCTTACAATCACCTGTTGCATCATCCAGCCGATGATCTGTTCTTCCGGCGCTTCCACTTTTACAGAAAGGATTTTCTCTTTTTCTCCTCTGTTAATGGCAAGAATGCGGTGCCCAGGAAGTTTACTGATCGGTTCCTGAAATTCGTAATACATTTCATAGACAGACTTTTCGTCTTTTTCCTTTTCTTTTACGGAAGTCACAATCTGCCCCTGTTTAAACGTAAGTTCACGGATATAGGTTCTGTATTCTGCTTCCTCCGCAATCTCTTCTGCCAGAATATCCATAGCCATGGTAAGGGCTTCTTTGGCGGATGCGACTTCTTTTTCTTCAGATACAAATTTTTCTGCATCAACAAGCAAATCCTGATTTGTCATCTGAAGACGGATCAGTGCTGCCAAAGGTTCTAATCCTTTCTCCTTGGCAATGATGGCTCTTGTTCTTCTTTTTGGTTTATAGGGCCGATACAGATCTTCCACAGCTACTAAAGTGAGGGCATCCCTGATCTGTTTTTCCAGTTCAGGAGTGAGTTTTTCCTGTTCTCTGATACTGCCGATGACCTGTTCTTTTCTTTCTTCCAGATTTCGAAGATACTGAAGTCTTTCACTTAAGGCTCTTAATACTTCGTCATTTAAAGAACCGGTTACTTCCTTACGGTATCTGGCAATGAAGGGGATGGTATTCCCTTCGTCCATCAGCTTGACCGCAGCTTCCACCTGTTCTTTTTTTACATTTAATTCTTTGCTTAAAACACTAATGATGTCCATTCTAATACTGCTCGCTTTCTCTTCGAATTCCGCAAAGGCAGCAGCCTGATAATTCCAACAAATGCTCAAGGCTTCCTGTCTTCCGGATTTCATTTATAAGGAAAGGTTAATATCCTTTCCGCCCGGTTCGTAAGCTCTGTATTTTACGCCGGTAAGATCAAACATACGCTTGGATGCGATGGTTGAATCTGTGTTTGCATATTTATCAGAAAGATAGATGATTTCCTTGATTCCTGACTGAATAATTGCTTTTGTACATTCGTTACATGGGAAAAGAGTCACATACACTCTTGCGCCTTTTAATGAACCGCCGCCATAATTTAAAATAGCATTCAGTTCTGCGTGGCACACATAAAAATACTTTGTGTTGAGAGGATCCCCGGATCTCTCCCATGGCATAATGTCATCATCGCAGCCGGTCGGCATCCCATTATAGCCAATGGATAAAATCTTGTTCTCGTCATTTACAATACAGGCCCCAACCTGTGTATTGTTATCCTTGCTTCTCTGTGCTGCGAGCAGAGCAATTCCCATAAAATATTCGTCCCATGTAAGATAATCCTGTCTTTTCATCTTTTCCTCCTGATTATGTTAAAGTACGCCCTTATCCCGGCGATTTGTATGTTTTTCGATTCACGCAAAGGGAGGGACAAGCAAAGTACTGCCCTGTGGCAGCAATGTCCTCCTGTCCCCTCACTGTTGTCTGCTAATTATGATATCCCATCTACGGATTGTTCGTTCTATTTCATCTTTCACGGCTATTAATCAATCTGAAGAAAATGGTCAATCAATTTGTAACCTTCTTCGATTAAAATGCCTCCATCTTTGGCCTCTGCTTCCGTATAGAGTCTTCCGCTGCCAAGGTCTTCTGTGCTGTCATAAAGCATATATGGAATCGGGTCGCTTGTATGGGTTCTCATAGCAATCGGTGTCGGATGATCCGGGAGAACAAGGATTCTTACATCCTCACCTCGTTTTTCCATCTCCTCTTTTACTACTTTGATGACTTTTTCATCCAGAAATTCTATTGCTTTTACTTTACGTTCCACACTGCCCTGATGTCCCATTTCATCCGGCGCTTCCACATGGATGTATGCAAAATCAAATCCATCTTCTGTTACAGCCTTCACTGCTGCCATTGCTTTTCCTTCATAGTTAGTATGAAGTCCGCCGTTGGCGCCTTCCACGATGATATTTGTCATGCCTGCGCCTACTGCGATGCCTTTTAACAGGTCAACAGCAGAAACCATGACACCTTTTTTCCCTGTCTTTTCTTCAAAAGAAGAAAGGATCGGCTTAGTGCCTGCACCCCAGAACCAGCAAGAGTTAGCAGGATTTAATCCTTTTGCCCTGCGTTCCACGTTGATTGGGTGGTCTTTTAAAATGTCGTAACTCTTTTTCATGAGAGATTTTAACATCTCGTCTGCCGGCAGATATTCCCCGATCGCTCTGCCAAGGATATCGTGAGGAGGAGTCAGAGACTGTACCTCGCCCTTATCCCAAATCAGCAGATGGCGGTAACTGGTGCCAACATAGAATTTATAGATATCATCTTCCAGTTCTGTACGGACTGCGTCTAATAAAACAGCCGCATCTTCTGTTGAGATTTCTCCTGAACTATGGTCGATGACTGTCTTTTTCTCGTATTCTTCCTCCTCTTCGGAAAGAGTAACAATATTGCAGCGGATTGCTACATCTGTCTCTTTCATATCCACGCCGATGCTTAAGGCTTCCAGAGGAGATCTTCCTGTATAGTATTTTCTTGGGTTATAACCGATTACAGCCAAGTTAGCTGTATCGCTTCCCGGACTCATTCCTTCCGGAATGGTATGGGCAAGACCGATCTCTGATACCGCTGCCATCTGATCCATAGTTGGAGTTTTGGCATAAGAAAGGGGAGTCTTTCCGCCTAATTCATCAATTGGCCAGTCGGCCATACCGTCGCCTAATACTACGATGTACTTCATATGCTGTCATTCCTTTCTTGATTTCAGGCTTTCTCGTTTAAGCCAATCGGATATATCCAAGAATTTCTTCAAATTCTTTTGTCTTTTCTTTTAATTCTTTTTCTTTTAAGATACCTGTCACAAAAGCGTATTCGCCTTCTACGCCGGAAGCTTTTACTTCTTCCACGTCACCAAAGGCTGCTGCTACTTTTGCTTTGTCTACAGAGTCCTTCATACGGATAAAGACTTTCTGAGCAAAATTATCTGTACTGGAAAGAACAAGTTTCTCCGGATTCCAGATAATGCCCGTATTCTGATTCATGCTGTTGATGGCCTGTACCACATCACCGATTACCGCACTTGCTGTTGGAAGCTTGCCTGCACCTGCACCGTAGAACATGGACTCACCAAGCATATTGCCTACCACAGAGATAGAGTTGAATGCATCGGACACTCCGGAGAGAGGTCTTGTATTTGGTACAAGTTTTGGCGCTACCATGGCAAAGTGTTCACCGTCTACCATCTTATATGTGCCAAGTAACTTGATCTTGCATCCAAGAGCATCCGCATAACGGATATCTTCCGCTGTGATCTTTGTAATACCTTCTGTATAAATATCTTCAAAATCAACCTGCTGTCCCACGGCTAAAGATGCAAGAATCGCAATCTTACGGCATGGGTCATGTCCTTCCACGTCTGCTTCCGGGTTACGTTCTGCATAACCTTTATCCTGAGCATCCTTCAATGCCTGTTCGAAAGTCCAGCCATCATAAGTCATTTTGGAAAGAATATAGTTAGTTGTTCCGTTTAAAATACCGGAGATTTCTAAAATAATATCACCTGTCAGACATTCATTAATCGGACGGATAATAGGGATGCCGCCACCAACACTGGCTTCAAATAAAAAGTTGGTATTGTTTTCTTTTGCAAGGGCGATAAGCTCTGCTCCATGTTTCGCTACCAGTTCTTTGTTGGAAGTTACATAGGCTTTTCCTGCTTTTAAAGCTTTTTTTGCAAATGTAAATGCCGGCTCCAGGCCTCCCATAGTTTCAATCACTACCTGAACGTCTCTGTCATTTTCAATAATGGCAAAATCATGAATAACTTTTTTCTCCACTGATGTCCCCGGGAACTCACGAAGGTCAAGTACATATTTGACATTTACTGCGTGACGGGTTCTTTTTTGAAGCACTGCCTGATTTGTCTCAATGACTTCCACTGCTCCGGACCCGATTGTTCCGTATCCTAAAACTGCTACATTAATCATGTTTTTCCTCTCCTTACTGTACAATGTATTTTAAATAGGCATTGATAAACGGTTCCAAGTTACCGTCCATAACGCTTTGCACGTTACCTACTTCTGTATTCGTACGATGATCCTTTACCAGCGTGTATGGCTGCATAACGTAGGATCTGATCTGGCTGCCCCAGCCGATTTCCTTCACTTCGCCTCGAAGATCGGATATCTTCTCTAAATTCTCCTGCTGTTTTAACAGGTAGAGTTTTGCCTTTAACATCTTCATGGCACGGTCTTTGTTCTTGTGCTGGGATCTTTCATTCTGACACTGAACCACAATACCGGTTGGAAGGTGAGTGATTCGGATGGCAGAGTCTGTCTTATTGACATGCTGTCCGCCCGCACCGCTGGCACGGTAGGTGTCAATCTTAATCTCTTCTTCTGCAATCTCAATATTGATGTCTTCTTCAATATCCGGCATGACATCGCAGGAAGCAAAGGATGTCTGGCGTTTTCCTGCCGCATTAAACGGTGAAATACGCACAAGACGATGCACGCCTTTTTCAGATTTTAAATAGCCGTATGCATTCTCTCCCTTAATGGAAAGGGTGATGGATTTGATACCGGCCTCTTCTCCGTCCAGATAGTCAAGAACTTCTGTTGCGTAGCCTCTTTTTTCCGCCCATCTGCTGTACATACGGTAAAGCATGCCTGCCCAGTCACAGGATTCGGTACCGCCGGCACCTGCATGAAGGGTAAGGATTGCATTTTCACTGTCATATTCTCCGGAAAGAAGAGTATGGATTTTGAGTTCTTCAAATTCTTTTTCAAACTCAGCCATGGCTTCTTCGATCTCCGGAATCAGTTCCGGATCGTTTTCCTCATAACCCATCTCAATCAGCGTATCGATATCTTCTTTGGCTGCGATCAAAGACTTATAATCTTCCACATCCTGTTTTAAAACTTTTAACTGTTTCATCACTTCCTGGGATTTCTGGGTATCATCCCAGAAATCTGCTTTCTCCATAGAAGATTCCAGTTCAGCGATGGTTTCTGTTTTGCTGTCTAATTTGAGGGCATCCTTCATTTCCTGTAAAGGTGCCTCATAAGTATTCAGTTTATATTTGATCTGATCTAATTCAATCACGGTCGTTTCTCCTGATTCATATTCGAATCCGTTCTTTCGGATTCAGATTCGTGCCTTCTTTCATGATGTCAGCGTTTTGCTTTGTCTTTCATCATATCTAGACATTTCTGCCGCAGCACTGTTTGTATTTCTTGCCGGAACCGCATGGACATGGGTCGTTTCTGCCGATTTTGGCTTCTTTTCTTACATATGGTCCTTTGGCAACAGAATCATCTTTGTTTGTTCCTGTTACTTTGGCTACCTGTTCTCTTTCTACATGCTGCTCGATGCGAAGGTGCATAAGACCTGTGATAGTATCTTCGTTGATACCACGAATCAATTCATCGAACATGTCATAACCTAAGAACTTGTACTGAACAACAGGATCCTTCTGTCCATATGCCTGCAAACCTACGCCCTGACGGAGCTGATCCATATCATCAATATGAGTCATCCATTTTCTGTCAATTACTTTTAAGAGGATGATACGTTCTAATTCGCGGAAGTATTCTTCTGGGAAATGTTCTGCAAATTCTGCTTCTTTCTTCGCATATGCAGCCTGTCCAAGTTCCTGAATGCGGGCTGTAAAGCCTTCCAGATCATTCTTTGCTTTTTCTTCTTCTGTAAGTGCGATTTTTGCCATAGGAATCTTAGGAAGGAGGATCTGATTCAGTTCCTTCATATCCCATTCTGCTGCCGGAAGGCCGTCACCTGCCACCTGGGCAACTGCATCGGAAATTACTTTGTCCATCATGTTCATGATAGATTCACGCATGTCTTCTCCGTCTAATACACGGCGGCGTTCGTTATACATAATTTCACGCTGCTCGTTATTTACTCTGTCATATTCTAACAGGTTGCGGCGGATACTGAAGTTGTTGCTTTCAATCTTTTTCTGTGCTTTTTCGATAGTTGCACTGATTGTTTTATGCTGAATTTCTTCTCCCTCAGGAATGTTTAATGCACGGTATACGGCAAGCATACGCTCAGAACCGAACAGACGCATTAAATCATCTTCAAGAGATAAGTAAAATTTGGATTCACCCGGGTCACCCTGACGTCCGGAACGTCCGCGGAGCTGGTTGTCGATACGTCTTGCCTCATGGCGTTCTGTACCGATGATCTTAAGACCGCCGCGCTCTGCAACGCCTTCTGCAAGCTTAATGTCAGTACCACGGCCTGCCATGTTGGTTGCGATTGTAACTGCACCAATCTCACCTGCTGCCGCTACGATTTCCGCTTCCTGTTCATGGAATTTAGCATTTAATACTGTGTGTGGAATTCCAACTTTACGGAGCATGTTACTTAACAGTTCGGAAGTCTCAATGGTAATTGTACCAACAAGACAAGGCTGCCCTTTGGCATGAGCTTCCTGAATCTCACGTACAACGGCTTTGAACTTTTCATTCTTTGTCATGTAGATTGCATCATCCCAGTCTTTACGCTGTACCGGTTTATTTGTAGGAATCACAACTACGTCCATACCGTAGATTTCACGGAATTCGTTTTCTTCTGTGAGGGCTGTACCTGTCATACCTGCTTTTTTTGCATATTTATTAAAGAAGTTCTGGAATGTGATGGTTGCAAGAGTTCTGGACTCTCTTCTTACTTTCACGCCTTCTTTTGCTTCAATGGCCTGATGAAGACCATCAGAATATCTTCTTCCCGGCATAATACGTCCGGTAAATTCGTCTACGATCAGTACTTCGTTGTCTTTTACTACATAATCCTGATCACGGAACATTAAGTTGTGGGCACGGAGTGCAAGGATAATGTTATGCTGAATCTCTAAGTTGTCAGCATCTGCAAGGTTATCGATATGGAAATATTCTTCAATCTTTTTAATACCTTCTGCTGTCAGGATAACCTGTTTTTCTTTTTCATTTACAAGGAAGTCACCGTCTTCTTTGGCTTCTTCGCCCATAATGGCATCAATCTTGGATAACTCACCGTCACCAACGCCTCGTCTCATTCTTCTTGCAAGGAAGTCACATACTTTATAAAGGTCTGTGGACTTACCGCTCTGACCGGAAATGATCAGTGGTGTTCTGGCTTCGTCGATTAATACAGAGTCAACCTCATCCACGATGGCAAAATTTAATTCTCTTTGCACAAGCTGTTCTTTGTAGATAACCATGTTATCTCTTAAGTAGTCGAAACCAAGTTCGTTGTTTGTTACGTAAGTGATGTCACAGTTATAAGCTGCACGTCTTTCATCATTGTCATAGCTGTTTAAAATAACGCCGACTGTAAGACCTAAGAAGCGGTGAATCTGACCCATCCATTCCGCGTCACGCTTTGCAAGGTAGTCGTTGACTGTTACAACGTGAACACCTTTGCCTTCTAAGGCATTCAGGTAAGAAGGAAGAGTCGCTACTAAAGTTTTACCTTCACCAGTCTTCATTTCGGAAATACGTCCCTGGTGAAGAATGATACCGCCCATAAGCTGTACACGGTAATGTTTCATGCCAAGTACACGCACTGCTGCTTCACGTACAACTGCGTATGCTTCTACAAGTAAATCATCTAATGTCTCGCCGTTTGCAAGACGTTTTTTAAATTCCTGTGTCTTTGCTTTTAACTGATCATCTGTAAGTGCCTGCATCTGACTGTCTAAAGCTTCGATCTTATTTACTGTACTTTCGATTTTTTTGATTTCTCTGTCACTGTAGGAACCAAAGATTTTGTCTAAAAATCCCATTCATATTCTCCTTAATTCTTTTCTATTATCGGGTCCAATCAAATCTCTTTTGCAAGACCTGGCATGGGTTTTCACTCCCATCTGATATAGACCGTTATCCACAAAATGGTTCATAGCCGAGGGTAGACTCCGGCATAATAATTTATTGTAGCACTCCTTCTTAAAAAATACAAGTTCTTTCCACTTTCCCAGCCATATGCCCACCCCAGCCCTTCTCTGGGAAGAATCCCTTCCCGGGCTACTAAAAGCATCTTTTTGGGTATTTATGAAAAAGCCGGCGACAGGATGTCTATTTGCCTGTTTGTTCCACAACTCGCATTCAGGTTTGATGCAAAGAACAGCAGCTTTTTTTCTATGCATTTTTTTGTAGAATTTCAAAAACAGCAGTTGGAAAAATAGCCGGACAGGAAGAGTGTTTGAGGAACAGATTTCCGAAGACTCTATTTAAAATCACAATCCGTCCATTGGACGGATGATATAAACACAAAAAGAAGAAGGACAAAGCATATTCTATGATTGTTTTGTCCTTCTTCTTTTATGTGTTTCATAAAAAACTTTTTCAAAGTTTTTTATTGTGATTTTATCTTTGATATAGAAGTAATCTGTTCCGAGTTTTCTTCCGTCCGGCAAATAAAATCTTCCAACTGCTGTTTTTATGAAATTCCTTAAAAAGATGCAGTAAAAAGGCTGCGTTCTTTCAGGAGAACCTGCGCTCAGACAAGGAAGCCCTCTATGGAGCTTCCCTGATTATATTTCAATTTAGAATTCCGGTTCAATGAGACCGTATGTATTGCCTTTTCTCTTATATACTACGTTTACTTCGAATGTTTCTGAATTACGGAATACGTAGAAGTTGTGTCCTAATAATTCCATCTGGATACATGCTTCTTCCGGATCCATCGGTTTGATGGCGAATTTCTTGCTTCTGATGATTCTTACTTCATCATCGTCATCCACATCTTCCTCTAAGAAATCTGCAGAGAATGTGTCGGTACCTTTGTTGTAGTTTGTAATCTTGGTCTTGAACTTGCGAACCTGTCTCTCTAAAAGTTCTGTGACAACATCAAGAGATGCATACATATCGTCGCTTTCTTCTTCTGCTCTTAAGATGTTGCCTTTCATCGGGATGGTAACTTCTGCTTTCTGTCTGAACTTCTCCACACTCAAGGTAACATAACATTCTGTCTCCTGATGAAAGAATTTATCCAGTTTGTCAAGCTTTTCGTAAATTGCGTTCTTAAGTCCTTCTGTAACTTCGATGTTCTTGCCGCTGATAATATAACGCATATCATCCACTCCTTTTTACTTATACTCAGGAAATCAAATACGGTCTGCCTGCCAGCTTTCTCAAAAGCCGCAAGCTGTCCGCCTTTTTCGTTTTTCCTTGCTTAATTATACCACAACCAGCCTGTTTTTCCAACAGATTTTAGAAAAAAGAAGAAGTTTTTTCCGCTGAACAAAAAATTGTCAAACTATTTCTGTCGTTTTGCAAATTCGATTTTTTTCGTTTTTGGTGATTTTTATACTTTTTTTACAAAACATCTGTTTTGGGTTTACAGGTTTTATTCACTGGTGGAAAAGTGGGCATCCACTGTGGATAAAGTGGATAACTCTGTGCACAACACTGTTTTTGCGTGTTTTTGGCACTTTTTCGTATGTGGATAAGTTTATAGACTGTGCACAACTATTTTTTGATGATGTATCAAGGTTCGACTTTTTCCTGTTTTTTTTGTGCATTTTATCAGTATTTCGATTTCGTCAAAAATTAGATTGACAAAAAAATTGCAACTACAATTTATCTAATCAAATAGGAAGTTGTAAAAAAGTTTTCTGAAACACCTCTTTTGATTCTATTCCATTGTATTTAAGTATGCTTCCAAAGAGAAGATACAGTTCGCACCGTCAGATGCACTTGTTACGATCTGGCGGAGTTTCTTTGTACGGCAGTCGCCGCCGCAGAAGATTCCAGGAACATTTGTAATTCCGTCTTCACCGGCTACAATGTAACCTGCAGGATCAAGTTCCACTACTCCTTCTAATACTTTTGTATCCGGACGGGTTCCGATTGCCACAAATACGCCGTCTACTTCAAGATCTTTTACTGCCCCTGTCTTTACATTGCGTACATCGATTCCATTGACAATGTCATCTCCTTTGATTTTGTCAACAACGCTGTCCCAAAGAACAACAACGTTGTCTAAGGAGAACAGTTTCTGCTGGAGAATCTTTGCACCGCGGAATTCATCTCTTCTGTGAATTACGTATACTTTCTTACATGCACGGGCAAGGAAGATGGCGTCTTCTAAAGCCACATCGCCGCCGCCGATAACTGCAACTGTCTTGTTACGGAAGAATGCACCGTCGCAGGTTGCACAGTAAGATACGCCTCTGCCTGCCATATCCTCTTCCCCATCTACGCCTGCTTTTTTGTGAACTGCACCCATGGCAAGAACTACTGCTTTGGCACGGATTTCTTCACCTTTTTTCAGTACAACTACTTTGGTTGCTCCTTCGTCTCTAAGTTCTTTCATCTCGCCTGTTTTAAATTCCGCTTCTAACTTCTTCGCGTGGCTGTGGAATTTATCGCTTAAAGAAAAACCATCAATACCCGGGAATCCAGGGTAGTTGTCAACTTCATAGGTATTTAACACCTGACCGCCGCAAAATGGCTGTTTTTCGATTACAAGTGTGGATAATGCTGCTCTCTTGGCATAGATGGCTGCTGTCATGCCTGCCGGACCGCCGCCGATAATTACTACATCATATTCTTTATTCATATTATAAAATCTCCTTTCGCGCCTATTGCATATGGAATATGTTACATTGACCTTTCATTCTGTCATTG
This sequence comes from Lachnospiraceae bacterium, assembly GCA_015057665.1. GTDB lineage: Bacteria > Bacillota > Clostridia > Lachnospirales > Lachnospiraceae > SIG292. The sequence goes on from SVDY01000025.1 coordinate 17,968, forward strand.
TCACATTGTTTGTTCCTTTTTACCCGCCTCATAGTGGCATTATAGCACAAGTAAAAAACCTCGTAAACCTCTCCTTCTTGTATTATGTCTGTCTATCGAGTATAATATCATTATCAGTTTATAAGGGGGTATACATCATGAAAAAAACACTCTATGTATTTCTTGCAATGGTAACCTGTATCATTTTCATAACCGGATGCAGTTTCTTTAACAAACCGGATGATACAACGAAAGATGATTCTGCTCTCACATCCGATACAGATACAGCAGATGACGTAACAACCGAAGACGAAGGCGAAGAAATCCCGGTAGGGAATCCAAATGACGCAACTTCCGAAGAAGATACTTCCGCACCGGAAGGGGACTCAGATTCAGATAACGAATCTTCCAATAACAACGAAGCTTCCAATCCGCGTGATAATATAGCAAACGATGCGTCAAAAGAATATACCGGCACCGGTAAATACTGCGGATTCATCGACAGCAACTCTGTTGAGATTGAACTGGCAGACGGTTCTTATTGTTCTTTCTTTGTATTCGATGAAGAAGTACGCAGTACTTTATCTGCTCTTGATGAAGAAGACATGCCTGAGATCAATTTCACTTATAAGGCAAAAGATGGGCAGGTAAATCCTGAGATGATTTCTGTTATCGGAGGGTAAATTAAACCATCATATCTTAACAAAGCAAAAGGCGGTTCACAATGAGCCGCCTAAAATTTAAATTATTATTCCTTTACTTCATTTCTCCAATCATTGCAATCACCGCTCCTGCAAAGATACAAAGATCAGATACATTAAATACCAGTTTTTTTGCTACTGGAAGGCCAAGATAATCCGTTACATATCCCTGTTTCCATCTATCATATAGATTGGAGGCTCCGCCTCCAAGAATCATAGAAAGACCAAAAGCAGTCATTTCATTTCCTTTCTTAAAATATCCTAAAAGAATACAAAGAATACCAAACAGCACTAATATTATCGTATGAATTGCCTTTACTGCTTCCGGTTTCTCTTTCATTTTACTTCCGGCGAAACCTTTGTTATGTACTAATACTAAGGAACAGCCTGTCTTACCAATCGGCTTTCTGCCTTTTCCTTTCAGATTTTTTTCTGCCCATTTTTTTATTTTGTAATCAAGCAAAAAAACACTTGCAGCAATCCCAATCCAAATCATACTTTATCTCCATTTCCATCCAAATCTTGTTTCTTTTTCTCTACACCACTTAATATTTCACTACGGATACTCTGCCAGACATGCAATTTCAAACCCAAATGGAACCTCCCAGACATATAATTGTATGGCTCCATTAACACGGCATTGTTCATAAGTACCGGGATATACAGTTTGAAAAGTTACTTTCCTGCCGCTATCCAGCTCAACCTTTATATATTTTGCACTCCAGTCGTCTCCCGATTCTTCATGTTTTTCAACAACGATTCCATATCCTGGATTTGGAAATGCATCATCCACAAAGGTCAACAGAAATGGTTTCATTATGGTTCCACAAAAGAACAGTAAAAACAAAACCATAACTATGTGATTTACATAACCATCTTCCCAGGCAACGTAAAAATATGCTGCTGCCATAATGAAAAACAGAAGAATAGCCAAAAGAATCCAGTTGCCTTTTATAATTTCATAATCTGTCAGCCCTGAATCAGATAAAGTTATAAAGAGATAACCACTGACCAGCATTGCTGCGCAAAAGTTCGTATGACTTTTTTTCCATTGTTGATATTTTCCTTTTTCTATAAAGAGCGGAGTTTCTGCCGAAATATATTCATGATAAACAACACATAGAATATAAATAGTCAGGCAGTATGCTATATGAATCCAAATGATGTTTTTCCACGTAAAAAACCAATATAGATACAGTATAAAATAACCAATCGGCAACAATATACTGGCAATGCGAAGCCTTTTTATTATTCTGTCATCTAATTTAGCTGACGGTTCTTCTTCCTTATGACCCAAATAATATTTTCTATGTGAGCGCTTCTCCATCGGATTCTTTTCGATCATATGAATTGGTATCTTCTTTTCTTTCGCCCACAGTTCAAATTTATTGAATCCGCTCATACTCGGGTCTAAAGTACATAAACATCGGCCCGTTACATCTTTTATTTTTATCGATTCGATGCTTTCCTCTGGTCCGGCTAGACTATTCCAGTTATATCTTTTCCTTTTTTCAATAATTTTAATATCTCTTAAGTGGAAATTAATTATTTTTCCTCTCCAATTAATAAATCGGAGGCTATCGTCTTCGTAAATGTAAAGATGCCAGTTCCAAATACGAATCATCGATAAAAGCGGGCCCATCAAGAACAATACAGAAAGAACGACAAGCCATGCATCCCACCCTTCATCTCCGAAGGATAATGCACTGCCAATCATAATTATACCTACAATAAAAAGAAAAAACATAATAAAACCACCATCACTGCCTTCTTTCACTGTAATGATATCTTTTTTCAATCAGTGCACCTCCTCTCAACGTTTATATAAAAAAACCAGTATAATATTCTTATGAATGATTATACTGGCTATGTTATATTTATTCAAGTATTCAGCGAAGTACCGTACCCCTTTGAATATCTGTGATTAAATTCTCGCTGTCACAAAGATATGATAGATTGCCTGGATGGCAGCTTCGTAATCATCATTGCTTACACCGATGATAATGTTAAGCTCGGAAGATCCCTGGTCAATCATCTTAACGTTTACATGGGCATGAGCCAATGCAGAGAAGATGCGTCCGGATACACCGCGGACAGATTTCATGCCGCGGCCTACTACTGCAATCAGGGCAAGGTCTGTCTCAAGTTCAATGTGGTCAGGCTGTACTGCACGGTGGATACCGCCTAAGATTTTCTGTTCTTTTTCTTCGAATTCAGACTGATGGATCAGTACTGTGAGTGTATCGATACCGGATGGCATGTGTTCGAAGGAAAGACCGTTTTCTTCGAATACAGATAAAATCTTGCGGCCAAAACCAACTTCTGCGTTCATCATGTCTTTTTCGATGTTTACAGAGGCGAAGCCTTTCTTACCTGCAATACCTGTGATGATAAAGTCGGATTTCTTGCATGTACTTTCTACGATAAATGTTCCTCTGTCCTCCGGAGCGTTGGTGTTACGGATGTTGATCGGAATACCTTCCTTGCGGACTGGGAAGATGGCATCTTCATGGAGTACGGATGCACCCATGTAAGAAAGTTCTCGAAGTTCTCTGTATGTAATTGTATCAATTACTTCCGGATTTTTGATGATGCGTGGGTCTGCCACCATGAAACCGGATACGTCAGTCCAGTTCTCATATACATCTGCGTGACAGGCTTTTGCAACGATAGAACCTGTTACATCGGAGCCGCCTCTTGAGAAAGTATGAACGGTTCCGTCATCATTTCCGCCGTAGAAACCTGGAATAACTGCGTATTTTGTCTCTGCCAGTTTTGCAGATAATACTTTCTGTGTTTTCTTATCGTTTAATGTGCCGTCTTCCTTAAAGAAGATAACTGTTGCGGAATCGATGAATTCAAAACCAAGGTAATTGGCAAGAACGATACCGTTTAAATATTCCCCACGGGATGCTGCATAGTGTCTGCCTGCTTTATTTTTAAAATTTTCTTCTACAATGGCGAATTCGCCGTCTAAATTTAAATCAAGGCCAAGGCCGTCAATGATCTCATTGTATCTTGCTTTAATTGCGTTAAGCTCATTTGAGAAATCTTCTCCATTTTCTGCAAGAGCGTAACAGCCATAGAGCATATCTGTTACTTTTGTATCACTGCTGTATCTTTTTCCAGGTGCGGATGGCACCACATATCTTCTGGATTCTTCTGCAAGGATAATACTTGCTACTTTTTTAAACTGCTCTGCACTTGCAAGTGAGCTTCCACCGAATTTTACTACTTTTTTCATTTGTCTCTCCTCCGTCTCCCAAATTCAAGTCTGTCTCGGCTGTCCGGTTAAAAAAGCTTCGCACTCACTTTCATGAATCCCACACAGGAAATAGCTGAAAGTATCTTGTCCGATGCCCTTCCTTCCGTTATCAATCTTTTAATCTACCAGAGTTTCTGTCGTAAAGAAACTGGTGTATCGATTTTCGTAGTCGATTAGGTTATTGTACTGCAAAATCCCATAATTTTCAATATAATCTGTGTATTCTGATTCGTCATCGTGGCTGTAGTACCGGCCGTCATCGCCAATGTAGCCTACCGCATTGATGACCGGAACCTTTTTACTAAGATCATAAAGATATCTCTGGTATGGTGTCATGGAAAGATGTGCTGTCTCTAATACATAAGAAGCAAGGTAGTTGGCACTTAAAGCGTCAATTTCCTTTTCCTCAATATCATAGTTGGCCCAGATTAAAAACGGCACCTGATATTTTTTCTGCAGTTCTTCTGTTGTTAAGTCACCAAGGTCTTTGCCGTAGAGTTTTTCATAGAACTCATCATGGACACTTGGCATATGGTCTCCCCACATGACGATCATGGTCGGTTCATCCTGGTCTTCAAAATATTCTACCAGTTCTTTAAATGCATCGTCTGATTTTTTCACCAGAGAAAGATACTGTTCTGCCTCTGCATCTTTGAGATTTTCATCTGTAATCTGGATTTCATTTACCATGTTGCCATAGTCTTTACTGAAACCGCCGTGGTTCTGCATGGTAACTGTAAAAAGGAAGAAAGGATCTTCCCTTTCTGCTTCACGGTTCGCTTCATATAAATCAATGATTTTATTATAGTTCTCAGCATCACTGATGTATTTTCGAATCATCTCCGGATTTTCAAAATCATCCTGAGATAAAAACTGTTCAAACCCAAACAGCGGATATACAGTCGGACGATTCCATCCATCGGCAAGATAAGGATGGAGAGCAATGTTTCCTGTATAATCATGGGCTGCCAGAGTCTGCACAATATTCGGCATGGCATCTTTGACAAACTGAGTATAGCCGATGCTTCCGCTTGGAAGGAATGCCATGGAGTTTCCTGTCAGCACCTCAAATTCTGAATTACATGTACCGGAACCAAAGATGGATACAAAGAGGTTTCCTTTGATAGTATCTTCTTTCAGGTTTCGGATAAACGGCATATAATCCTGATTTGTTTCAATTGGATTAATAACCTCAAGATCACTGAAAGCCTCATTCATAATCATGATAATGTTCGGCTTTTTGCCGGATTTCTTCGTTGTCTTCTTATCAGAAGTATTTTTCCCGGAAGAATTCTTGCTGTCTGATACCGGGTGGCGGGAGGACATGCCATTTAAAGATGCTGTCTCCTTTTCGTTCCAGATATAAGTCTCCGCAATCTCCATTACTTTGTCTACGGAATAGTCTTCCGGTTTTTCCGCACGGAGATATTTCATATTCAGACAGAAACTTGCAAATGCACCGTCACGGCTGTAGCCTCTTTCCTGATTCCAGATATCTGCTTTTACATTATTCTCAGCTAAAAATGTTTCCTGTTTGATTACTCCTGTCACGCCAAACACAAGCATAACAACAGTACCAAGAAGGGCTGCTCTTCTTTTTAAATTCATCTTTTTCTTCTCACTGAAACGGCAAAAGCAGATACATAAGAACAATAATAACAGTGCATTTGTAAAGAAAGAAGAATTTAAAGTATATGTATAATTCTCCGCAACATTCATAGCTGTTGTAAGAGATGCAATATCCGTAGGAAGAATCGGATTGCCTCGGAATGTAAGGACAAAGTAATTGGCTGCTCCCAGGAAATAACTGAGTGCCAGTGTAACGACCACCGTGATCTTTCTGCTGTTTGTCAGAACATACATGCCAAAGAACAGACTATAGTAAAGCGCAATATTTAATGCAACTGCCACCGGATAAATATCTCCAATGGAGTTGTAAGTAAACTGTTCCATAATGAAAAATGCTGCTGCCGGCACAAGATAGAATACCGCTTCTGTTACGATTCTTCCTGCCAGACGGCTTTTCTTTCCTTTGTATACTTTCTCAGTATCGATCAAAACAAAGGCCATCAGTGCCAGTGTTGTCAACATGATCATCATAACCTGGACGGTAGTCTCTGCAGGATAGAAGTATCTCACTTCCATCTTTCCTTTGTAGGTCTTTTCCCCGACCCTTATATTGTTGTTCCCGATGGAACTTTTTTCTCTATATATAATAGGTGCATTTCCCGCTGTCAGTCCTTCACCGGATACGACAAGCTTATATTCCTCACCCATCTTAAGTGTTTCGTTTAATTCGACTTTTGTAAAATCTTTATTTGCGATAGCCTTTGCAGCAATCTGCTGCTGTGTTACCTGATTTCCCTCTCTATCTAAAACAGTAAAGATTACATTGCCTTCATTTTTCCCCTCATGTTCATTGGCAAAGTAAACGTAAATACTGTCAAGCTGCCCATATCTGGCGCGGAAGATCTGCTCCGCCTCCACTTCATTGTCCATCATAACAACCTCGCGGATTCCGCTTAAAGAAACTTCTGTAAGAGACGCTTCCCTGTAATCACCGAAGGTAAGCCCTGTCATGATGAGAAATCCAGTTAACAATATGATAACAAAGCCTTTGATTCCCCCAAAGAAAATAGCCTGTTTGGTAAGCTTTTTTTCTTTTTTATTAAAGATCATATTATATTCACCGTTTTCTTTCTTACTATGTAAATGTTATTTGCTGCCCGTTTATCTTAGCAGGATTTTCCCTCCAAGTCATCTCCCCTGATTTATTCGGATTTCCCTGCTTTATCATTTGCCATATTGGTAAGTGCAAGAAGATGAGACACGCACTGCTCAGCCACTCTTCCGGAAAAACCTCCGTGGGCAAGTTCCCAGCGGATAGCTTCCTGATGAAGCTTCTCCCGGTCCATGGTAAGCCCCATTCGGTCTGCAATGCCGTCTACAATTTTTAAATAGTCTTTCTGCATTGGAGAACCATAGTAAATGGTTACGCCGAATCTTGCGTAAAGAGACAGTTTTTCCTCTTTGGAATCGTTGCCATGGACATCGTCTGCACTCTGTTTTCTTTCGTCCCAGCGTTCTTTCACAATATGTCTTCGATTGGAAGTTGCATAGATCAAAACGTTGTCCGGACGCTTTTCAAGACCTCCTTCAATGACTGCTTTTAAATATTTATACTCAAGCTCTGTCTCTTCAAAGGACAAATCATCCATGTAAATGATGAATTTATAATTGCGGTCTTTGATCTGCTCAATGACAGAAGTAAGGTCTCCAAACTGATGCTTGAATATCTCAATCATACGCAGACCGTCTTTATAGTATTCATTGAGAATGGCTTTTACACTGGAGCTTTTTCCCGTGCCGCTTTCTCCAAATAAAAGAACGTTATTGGCCTTTTCTCCTTGGATAAATGCCTCTGTATTGTCAATAAGCTGTTTTTTCTGCTTTTCATATCCAATCAGATCTGTCAATCTGATGTTTTCACTGTTGGTAATCGGAACAATCTTAGCAGCCTCACCCTCATGTCTGATACGGAAAGACTTGTGAAGGCCAAAATTTCCAACACCGTAATCTTTATAAAAGGCTGCCATTAAAGAAAGCATAGCCTTTTCATTCTCTGCCTCAGCTAATCTTGCGGACAGTTCATTCATTCGGTCTCTTAAAAGCTTATTAAATACAATGCCTTTGGCGCAGGCCGGTTCAAAAGATTCCATAAGGGAAACGAAAGATACACCCAATGCCTCTTCCATTCCTGTAAAGTCATATTGGAACAATCCTTTCATAATGGAAAGATCATGAAGCACGAAAGAATTAATACTTCCCTCTAAGCTTCCTTTCTTTTCACAAAAACGGCTGAACGCATTTTCATCGTTGGCCATCAGATAGGTAAGATGAGCGTGCCACAGGTTTCCCTGAAAACTTCTTTTCTGCCCTTCCTCGATCAGGCCATGAATCCCGTCAAACAATAATTCTAATAATTCTTCCTTTTTCTCAGCTGTAAATCCATGACCGCCATTGTCTTCCCATGCAGTCATTACAGTTTCAAACTTTCCAAAAATATCATCTCTCCGCATTCCGCGGTAGATGACCAGTTCTTTCATTCTATTCATCGTTCACTCCCAAGTGATTGGAAAAAGCATATTGCTTTCTCATGTCATGTACAAATTTCTTCTTTTCACTGATACAAATTTGTTACTCGCCGCTTAATGCTCTACGCATTTGAAACGGGAGGCAGCCCTCTTCTGATATAAGGAAAAAGGGCATGTATCCTTAGATACACACCCTCAAATATTAGCTTTTATTTATTTTTTTGTCAAGTTAGCATACAGTTTTTCTATAGACATATTTAACAATGGATGAACAAAATTTTGTGCAATCTGTACAAGAGGTTCCAGAACAAACTGGCGCTTCTCGATTTCCTTATGTGGAATTATCAAGTCGTCCTCTTCCATAATCAGCTTGTCATAAAACAAAATATCCAAATCTAACGTTCTTGGTCCCCAGTGAATTTTTCTTTCTCTCCCTGCTTTTTTTTCTATTTCGTGAAGGAAATCAAGCAGTTCGTATGGTGTCTTTAATGTTTTAAGCTTTAAGCAGCCATTTAAGAATTCATCCTGTTCTGTATAACCGTATGGTTCTGTCACAATAAAATCAGATACTTTCACTACTTCTGTATCGTAAGCGGCATTCAGCTCGTCTATGGCAAATCGAAGCTGCCCTTCTTTGTCTCCCATATTGGATCCAATGGATAAATAAACCTCATGCCATCCTCTTGTAATCTCAACTCCTACTGTTTTTAACGGAAGGCCTACAGGAGCCCATGGCTTTTCCAATTTTAATGTAACCTGTTTTAACAAAGGATAATGAAGTAAAAGCTGCTCGCATACATATTCTGCTGCCCGCTCAATTAATGCAAAGGTATTTCCTTCCATCCATTCTTTGATTTTTAATGCTGCTTCTCCATAATGAATGGACGCTGACAGGTCATCCGTCTTTCCTGCCTTTCTTGTATCCGTATAAAGAACGGCGGAAACAACAAATTTCTGTCCTAATCTGTTCTCTTCCGGGAACACTCCGTGATTACAGAAAAGTTCCAACCCTTCAATTATAATTTTATCCATAGGTACCTCCTTATCTGGCCTTAAGAATAGCATCTGCCATCAAAAGGGCTCTCTTATTCTCTTTCACATCATGAACACGGAAAAAGCTTGCACCTTTCATTCTGCCAAGCACGGTCGTTGCAATTGTTCCTTCCAGACGCTGATCAACAGGAAGATTTAAGGTATTTCCAATGACAGACTTTCTGGAAGTACCAAGAAGAATAGGCACATCCCATTTTTTAAAACGTTCCAGCTGATTCATGACAAGAAGATTCTGCTCTGTTGTTTTGGCAAATCCAATTCCTGGATCTACAATAATCCGGTCAGGACGAATGCCTGCCCAAAAAGCAATATCCATAGTCTCATCAAGATCATCGATCACATCTTCTAAGAAATCATTATAAGGCTGGCTGTGACGATTGTGCATCAGACAGCAGGAAACTCCCTCATCGCCAATCAAAGTAGCCAGTTCCGGATCATTTTTAAGTCCCCATATATCATTGATCAAATCCACACCGGCGCGGATACCGGCTGCTGCCACCTTGCTTTTTGATGTATCAAGAGAAATAGGTATTTCAAAATACCTCTTGATTTTTTCCACCACTGGAAGCACTCTCTCCATCTCTTCCTCTGCACTGACCGGTGCAAATCCCGGTCTTGTAGACTCACCGCCGATATCAATAATATCGGCTCCCTCTTTGATCATCTGTTCCGCTCGTTCCAATGCAAGATCTACATCATCCCAATTTCCTCCATCGGAAAAAGAATCGGGAGTCACATTTAAAATACCCATAATATAAGCTTCTTCTTCCACGTGAAAATTACGGTTTCCTATAATCATATCTATCCTCTTTCTAATCTGTTCATTTTTATCAAATGAAAATGTATTTGTTTTTCCGTTCCTCTTCCCAGTTACAGCTGTCCTTTGCCTGACAGAAAAGGCACATCCTGGAGCTTTTGTCCGCCTCATATAAAATTTTTGACAGACTTTTTCCTGCTTCCTTTGGCCCGCGGCGGTGTGCAAGAATCGCTTTCTTTATTTCATCAATCTCTTCCTCTCCATATCCACAGTCCTTTAGTACAATTCCTGCTTTCTCTGCCCCTGTAATCTCATGGGGAATTTTTTCTTCATACTGCTCCGGCTTTCCTATATCATGAAGCAGGGCTGCTCCATAAATCACATTTTTCGAATAAGGGTTTCCCTGTTCCAGATTCATAATATAGGCGATTCTTGCCACATCCAGAAGATGTTCCACATTATGCCTGCAGTAGATTCTGTCTTTTTCCAGCTCCTTTATTCTTTCTATATATTCCTGAAACAATTCATGTTCTACGATTTTATGATATAGTTCCATAATATCCTCCAAGCTGGTCATGAAAAGAAAGGGAACCAAAGAGAATCACAACATCCTCTTTCCCTGCTTCCTTCTTTGCCCACTCAAATCCATCCACAATGTTTCCCGCATTAAAACAATCCGGGCAGTATTTCTCTACGGTTTTTAATAATTCAGACCCTTTTAAGGCTCTTGGATTCTCAGGCGTAATCACAGCCGTCTTTGATGCCATAGGAAGAACCAGTTCCATCATTTTTTCATATTCTTTATCTGCAAGCACACCGGTTACAGCCAGAATTCTCTTTCCCTGAAAATGCTTCCTCATAAATTCCGCCAGCCTTTTTGCCGCGTCTTCATTATGGGCCCCATCCAGATAAACAGCCGGTCTTTCACTTATCTTTTCCAGACGGCCACTCCACCTTGTACTTTTCAGCCCCTCTTTAATATGTTCATCCTCAATGTGATACCATTTTTTTAAAATGTGCGAGGCTTCTACCGCGGTCACCGCATTATAGATCTGATGTCCTCCCGGAAGGAAAATCTTAAGATTCTTATGTGACTTGTAGGAAAAGACAGCGCCATCTTCCGTTTCTTCTATTATAATAGCGTCCCTTATATCCGGTTTATACAAGTCTGATTTTTTGCTATCACTTGTGTTCCTGATTACCTCATTTACCTCTTCCGGATTCATAGGATAAAGAAGAACATCACAGCCCGCTTTGATAATTCCTGCTTTTTCTGCTGCAATCTCTGACAGAGTGCTCCCAAGCACCTGCATGTGATCCATACTCACAGATGCAATGATGGAAAGAAGAGGCTTCTTAATTACATTGGTTCCATCCAGCCGGCCGCCCATGCCGGTCTCTAACAATACCACCTGAGAACCTGCTTCAAAAAAAGCAAGAAATGCCATGGCAGTCTCCAGTTCAAAAACCGTAGGAGTCAGTCCTGTTTCTGCTTCCATTTGATCAGCCGCATTTTTTACCTGTTCTACAATCCCGGGAATCTTTTCCGCATCCATTCCTTTTCCATCAATTAAAAATCGATTCTCATAGGCTCCCAAGGCAGGAGAGACATATCTTCCCGTGCGGTATCCGGCTTTTAAAAAAATCTGCTCCAGATAGGCAAGGATGGAGCCTTTGCCATTGGTTCCCGCGATATGCACAATAGGAAGATTCTGCTCCGGATGATGGAGCCGTTTCATCAGTTCCTCCATCACCGTAAGCCCCATAACAATTCCCTTTTTTGATGCATGATTCAAATATTCTCTTGCTTCTTCGTATGTCATCCCGTTTTCCTCACAATTCTTCCCATTCTGTTTTCGATTCCAATTAAGCTTTTCCCATCATACTACTTATCTATCTTCGATGCAACAAAAACTGTTCTTTTACTGCTTTCATCCGCTCTCCATCAACGGCACAAAGAACTTCTTAACCTTCTTATGCAATATGCCGGAGATTTCATCGTACATGCTGCACCGGCCGGGTCTCTTTCGTAATGGCTTCTAATTCATATCCTTCTTCCTTAAGTCTGTCAATCAACGTCTCCAATCCATCTGCCGTATTGTTACATTCGTGAAGATCGTGCATCAAAATAACCGGCTGGCGAAACCTTAAAGCATCTTTTAATACATTGTCATTTAAAACACTGCAGGACACACCAACAGACACTGCATCCTCACTGGAGGCATTCCAGTCATAATGAACGATTCCTTCTTCCTTCAAAAATGCAATACACTCATTTATATTAAGCTTAGCCACACTGTTGCTGCTTCCTCCCGGAAACCGGTAAACCCAGGCTTTCACCCCGGTCACCTCATATAAATAATCCCGAAGTTTTCTTACATCCTCCTTAAAATTCTCCAAGGAAGCATAGATTTCATCATACCGATGGGAAAAAGAATGAAGCCCCAGCGTATGGTCCTCCTCCACAATCCTCCGGTACCTTGCTTTCGCCTTCTCCCCCGTCTTCCCCACAACAAAAAAAGTCGCCTTCACACCCTTCTTTTCCAGAACATCAAGAATCTTATCCGTATTATCCGATGGTCCGTCGTCAAAAGTCAGGTAGGCAACCTTCTTCTCTTCTGTATTCATATCATAAACCTGAACGGCGTTTACAATCGCCGATGTAGAAACCACATCCTTCCCCGCGTTTTCCCTGATCTTATTTCCTTCATCCTCTTCCGAAAAACGATCCATTGTTCCATAACTTCTCTTTACCGTGTCATCATCCCAATCCAGAATCCGCTCCATTCCTTCTATATTAAACACAGCCAGTAACAAAACAAATCCTATATGTACAACTAATCTGATACAGCCAGCCAATCTCTTCATACACATACCCGTATCCGTCTTCTCTTTAGTATATGTAACATACTCTAAAATTTGCCTTACTTCTTATATTAGGTCGTTTCTCTAATATTCTTTGCATCAGATTCACAGGGATACGCAAAAAATTTCCAGTTGAGCTGACACGACTTCCGCAGCAAGTCTCTCAAGCAAGACTTGAATTGCCTATACTACGGATGAAGTCTCAAAGAATTTTCAATTCTTTTGAGACTTCTCTATACTTAGTTATCAAACAACATATCCCCATAAGAAGGAAACGGCCAATCCTCTTTTGCCACCAGCATCTCCAGTGCATCCGCCGGTTTTCTCACCTCAGCCATAGTCTGGAACACGTGGTCATAGAAATAATTCGCCTGTTCTTTTGCATTTTCAATCTTGCTTGCAATCTTTTCTTCCGCCTCTAACTTCTTCATGGCTTCGTAAAGAGGGGCAAGGTTTGCCGCAATGTCATTCATGAGACGTTTCTGTACGGAAGTATCCATTCCCGGACATGCTGCTTCAATCTGGTTAATGGACTGGGCAAGACTTGTCTGGTATTTGATGACTGCCGGTACAATCTGTTTCTTCGCCATGTCGATCATGGCAAGTGCCTCAATGTTAGTAATCTTGGAATAGCGTTCATACATAACTTCTGCTTTGGAGTTAAGCTCTGTCTCTGTATAAACACCGTGTTTTTCAAATAACGCCACGGATTCCGGTCTTGTCATCTCCGGAATGGCAGATACCATGTTTTTCAAATTTGGAAGACCGCGTCTTTTAGCTTCTTCCACCCATTCATCAGAATATCCGTTGCCGCTAAAAACGATTCTTTTATGTTTTGCAATGATATCTTTGATCATGTCGTGTACGGCAAGATCGAAGTTCTCTGCTTTTTCTAATTCATCACATGCCTGGCAGAGAGCTTCCGCCACGATTGTATTGATTACAACATTTGGGTCAGAGATGGACTGGGAAGAACCAACCATACGGAATTCAAACTTATTACCGGTAAAGGCAAATGGTGAAGTACGGTTCCTGTCTGTTGCATCTTTTCTAAAGTTTGGAAGAGTATCAACACCGGATTCCAGTCTGGATCCTTTGATAAAATGAGTCGCCTCCCCTGTAGTATCTAACTGTTCCAAAATGTCTTCTAACTGTTCACCAAGGAAGATAGAAATAATGGCAGGAGGGGCTTCCGCCGCACCAAGACGGTGGTCGTTGCCGGGACATGCCGCAGATGCACGGAGCAGTCCTGCATGTTCATCTACTGCTTTCATAATCAGTGTAAGAAGAAGCAGGAACTGAGTATTCTGGTGAGGAGTCTTTCCTGGATTTAAAAGGTTAATTCCGTCATCTGTCACCATAGACCAGTTGTCGTGTTTACCGGAACCATTAATTCCCGCAAATGGTTTTTCATGAAGCAGGCATACAAGTCCCTGTCTGTCTGCTACAGTCTTCATCATCTCCATAATGATCTGATTGTGGTCCGCTGCGATATTATTCTTATCATGAATCGGAGCAAGCTCGTGCTGGGCAGGCGCCGCCTCGTTATGCTGTGTCTTGGCAGCAATCCCAAGTTTCCAAAGTTCAAGATTTAAGGCTTCCATGTATTTGGCAACTCTGTCATGAATGGTACCAAAATAATGGTCGTCCAGTTCCTGGCCTTTTGGAGGCATGGCACCGAATAAAGTACGTCCTGTAAAAGTCAGGTCTTTACGTTTGTTGTATTTTTCTTTATCAATTAAGAAATATTCCTGTTCTGCACCAACAGATGGATATACTTTTTTGGAAGTTGTGTTTCCAAAAAGACGTAAGAAACGGATTGCCTGCATGTCCAGTGCCTGGATGGAACGAAGAAGAGGTGTCTTCTTATCTAATGCTTCCCCTGTATAAGAACAAAATGCAGTCGGAATACAAAGAGTGATTGCATTTGGTGATTCTTTAATAAATGCAGGTGAGGTACAATCCCATGTTGTATAGCCACGGGCCTCAAAAGTTGCACGGAGTCCGCCGGATGGGAAGGAAGATGCATCAGATTCCCCTTTGATCAACTCTTTGCCGGAGAATTCGTTTAAAGCCTTACCGTCACCGGTCGGATACATAAATGCATCGTGTTTTTCCGCTGTGATACCGGTCATTGGCTGGAACCAATGAGTATAGTGGGTAGCACCTTTTTCGATGGCCCATTCTTTCATCTCGTTGGCTACTACGTCAGCAATATCCGGATTCAGTTCTCTTCCGTCTTCGATTGTTTTCTTTAAATCTTTGTATACAGCTTTTGGGAGACGTGCTCTCATTACTCCATCATTAAATACGTTGGAACCAAAAATTTCTGATACGTTAATCTTCATATATTTTCCCCTACTTCTTATGTGCGATTATTCTGTCTGAAAAATACAAATCTTCTTATGCTTCGTCGATTGCTTTACCAATGTCGTTTCTCATGTATTTGTTTTCAAAGCTTACCCACTTTGTTGCTTCGTAAGCGTTTGCTCTTGCTTCTTTTAAAGTAGCACCTTTTGCTGTAACGCCAAGCACACGGCCTCCGTTTGTCACGATGCCTGCTTCTGTGTTCTTTGTTCCTGCATGGAATACATAGTAACCGTCTTTGTCTGCAAATGTATCAAGACCTTCGATTACTTTGCCCTTCTCGTAGGCAAGCGGATAACCGTCAGATGCAAGTACCACGCATACTGCTGCGTTATCTTCAAATTCTAATTCGATATCAGCAAGTCTTCCGTCAACGCATGCTTCCATCACTTCGATCATGTCTGTCTTCATACGTGGAAGTACTACCTGTGTTTCAGGGTCACCGAATCTTGCATTGTACTCTAATACTTTAGGACCGTCTTCTGTTAACATAAGACCTGTGAATAATACGCCTGTAAATGGACGTCCTTCTGCTGCCATAGCATCGATCGTTGGCTGGTAAATGTATTTTTCACAGAAAGCTTTTACTTCCTCTGTGTAGAATGGACTTGGGGAGAATGTTCCCATACCGCCTGTGTTTAAGCCCTGGTCGCCGTCTTTTGCGCGTTTGTGGTCCTGAGCAGATGTCATACATTTTACTGTTTTACCGTCACAGAAAGCAAGAACAGATACTTCACGTCCTGTCATGAATTCTTCCACAACGATAGTGTCGCCTGCTGTACCAAACTGTTTGTCAAGCATGAGAGTCTTTACGCCTTCTAAAGCTTCTTCTCTTGTCTGACAGATTAAAACACCTTTACCAAGAGCAAGGCCGTCTGCTTTTAATACGATAGGCATCTTTGCTGTCTGTAAATATTCCATAGCTGCTTCCGGAGATGTAAATGTCTCATAGGCAGCTGTTGGAATGTTATATTTTTTCATTAAATCTTTGGAAAATGCTTTGGAACCTTCGATGATAGCTGCATTCTTTCTTGGTCCGAATACACGTAAGCCTTCTGCTTCAAATGCATCTACAACGCCGCCTACTAACGGATCATCCATACCGATGATGGTAAAGTCGATTTCATTTTCTTTTGCAAATGCTACTAATTTGTCAAATTCCATGGCGCCGATGGCTACACATTCTGCCACCTGTCCGATACCTGCATTACCAGGTGCACAGTAAATCTTATCTACTTTTGGGCTTTTTGCTGCTGCCCACGCAATTGTATGTTCTCTTCCGCCGCTTCCTACGATTAATACTTTCATGTTATCCTCCTGAGTATTGTCCTGATTCGATTTTGTTTCTTCTATATAATATGTCAAAGGAACTAATCCTTTTATTTTCTTCTTACTTTGCCATCCACAACTTCAATTCTGTCGTTGGCAATGTCATCGATGGCTTTCGGCATAATAACCCATTCTGCCTGTTCCATAACTCTTTGCTGTAATACTTTCGCTGTATCATCATCCTGAATCATAACCGGCTGCTGCATGATGATCGGACCTGTATCTGTACCTTCATCTACAAAATGAACAGTAGCGCCTGTTACTTTCACGCCTCTTTCCAGAGCTTTCTCATGTACCTTCAGACCATAGTAACCTGTTCCGCAAAAAGATGGAATCAAAGATGGGTGAATGTTAATGATTCTGTTTCTGAAATGTCTGATGATCTTTTCAGGAATCACAACAAGGCAGCCTGCGAGGACAACAAGGTCGATTTCTCTTTCTGTCAATGCTCCAAATAAAGCTTCGTTGAATTCTTCTCTCGTAGCAAAATCCTTTGGTGAAATGGCTCTTGCTAAAATTCCATTCTCCTCGGCCCTTGTCAGTGCATATGCATTCTTATTGTTACTGATGACCATCTCAATAGATGTATTTGTAATGGAGCCATTCTTCACTCCATCAATAATAGCCTGTAAGTTTGTACCGCCGCCGGATACTAAAACTGCAACTTTTAACATGTTTTTCTCCTTTGCATAAGACTCTTTCTCTTGTTTTCTTTCGTCTTTATGTAACTGTTGCCTGTCATTTGCCATGACATAGCTATCTGAGCATAATAATAGCATAAAATATTTTCTTTTCCTATACTCATTTTTCACGATTTTCCAGCTAATTCAAGGAAAAATCTGTACCATTTCCATGATACATTGGTCCAAAGGCTCGAATCTTGACAAGAAAATGAGCCTATTTTATAATGAAAATAATTATAACTTTCCAAAAATAAAAAAGAAATGGTGATAGATTATGTTAGAACGAGACAACCCGAAACCTCTCTACCAGCAGCTTCGCGATATCTTACTGGATGCTATTGATTCCGGCAAATGGGGACCAAATGAAAAAATCCCATCAGAGAACAATTTAAGCACCACCTATGGCCTGAGCCGGATGACTGTCCGTGCCGTTCTCACCGACATGGTAAAAGAAGGCCTTCTTTACCGTGTTCAGGGCAAAGGTACTTTCGTTGCAGAAAAGATCATAACATTAAGTCCATCTTATATCGGAATCCGGGAACAGTTAGAACAGATGGGATATGAAGTTACTACCCGGATTGTTGAATGCGGCCTTGCTCCTTGCAGTGAGACCATTACAAAAGCTTTGAATATTCCAAGCGGAAGTCCTGTCTTTACCATCAAAAGAGTCCGTTATGTAAAAGGAGAGCCAATCAGCATTCACCTCTCCTATGTGAATCCTATTTACAGCAGCCACCTGACTCCGGAAGCTTTGGAAAAAGAACAGCTTTGCATTCTCCTGACAGAGCATTACGGTCTTAAGAAAAAACAGGTAGACGAGACGTTAGAGTCTGTTCTCGCTCTCAATGAAGAGGCAGAACTGTTAAACGTAAAGAAAGGATATCCTCTTCTTCTTCTCCGTGATATTTTATATGCGGAAGACGGCAGTCCTTATGAATACACCAAGGTTGTGTTCCGTGGAGACAAAATTAAGATTAAATTACATTACGAAGAAGCATAATTCCTTTTCATTTCACTTAAAAAAACGACGAATCAAAATCAACACAGAAGCAGCCTTTGACCGTGTGATAAGCAGGCTGCTTTTTTTATTCTATTAGGAGCTTTCGTTCCCATAGAATAAAAAAGCAGGAAGGATCGCAATGCAGCGGAACAGAAACATGTCGCTTTGCGACCCGCCGCAGGCGAGTGTCGCGTAAGCGAGACACTTTCCACCTCTTATTGACATGTATATACAAGTTGTGTTATAGTATTATTAACTAAAATGTAGAGAAATTACATTTTCGGAAAGGAGACTGACTTATGGAAAATAACCGTTTTATGAAAGTATTAAGATTAGCTGAAGAAAAGGGAATCGGCGTAGGTGCCGTTAACATTTT
>SVDY01000050.1 GCA_015057665.1 Lachnospiraceae bacterium
TTTAGTAAGAATTTAACTACAATATCTTGACGGAAACAGTTTTATGGTTTATTATGTTAAAGTACGAAATTAATAGGAGATATTGATGAATATTTTAAATATTGAACATATCAGTAAAATATATGGTGATAAGGTTATTTTCGATGATATTTCTTACGGAATTCATGAGGGAGATAAGATTGGGATTATCGGCATTAATGGTACCGGTAAGACAACTCTTCTTCGTATGATTGCCGGGACGGAAGAACCGGATGAAGGACAGATTATCAGACAGAACGGCCTTAAGATTAGATTTCTTACCCAGCACCCGGAATTTCCAAAAGATGCAACGGTCCTTTCTCATGTGGAGGAGAGTATTGACGGTGCAGACTGGGAAGTTAAGAAGGATGCGAAGGATATTTTGACAAGGCTTGGGCTTACTTGTTTTGAGGAAAAGATTGAACATCTTTCCGGAGGACAGAAGAAGAGAATTGCCCTTGCAAAAGCTTTAGTCAGTCCATCGGATGTGTTGATTCTGGATGAGCCGACCAATCACCTGGATAATGAGATGGCAGCCTGGCTGGAAGATTATCTTCGAAGCTACAAAGGCGTTATCATTATGGTTACCCATGACCGGTATTTCCTCGACAGGGTAACGAATAAAATATTGGAACTGACCCATGGCAAGCTTTATGCTTATCAGGCCAATTACTCCGGATTTCTTGAGTTGAAAGCTCAAAGAGAAGAGATGGAGTGGGCTACAGAACGTAAAAGACAGAGTATTCTCCGTATGGAGATTGAATGGGCCAGGAGAGGCTGCAGAGCTCGTACAACGAAGCAGAAAGCCCGCCTGGAGCGTTTAGAAGCTCTTAAGGCTGGAAAGGCACCTACTGTAGATCAAACGGCTATTATTGACTCTGTGGAGACCAGAATGGGCAAGAAGACCATAGAACTTCACAGCATCTCGAAAAGTTATGGGGAACGTAAATTAATCGATGATTTCACTTACATTGTTATTAAGAATCAGAGACTTGGTATTATCGGACCCAACGGATGCGGCAAATCCACTTTATTAAAGATAATTGCAGGTTTAGTGGAACCGGATGAAGGCAGTCTTGAGATTGGTGAGACGATCAAGATGGGATATTTTGCACAGGAAGTGCCGGATATGGATACAAAGCAGCGCGTCATTGATTACGTAAGAGACATTGCTGATTATGTTCCCACAAAGGAAGGACGCATCTCCGCATCCCAGATGCTGGAGCGGTTCCTGTTTACTCCGGATATGCAGTATTCCCAGATTGGAAAGCTTTCAGGCGGAGAGAAGAAGAGATTATATCTTTTGAGTATTCTCATTTCTTCCCCCAATGTTTTGATTCTCGATGAGATAACTAATGACATTGACATTCCAACTCTTACTATTTTAGAAGATTATCTGGAATCGTTCTCCGGAATTATCATTATCGTATCTCATGACCGTTATTTTCTTGACAATATGGTGGATCGTATTTTTGCTTTTGAAGGGAATGGAACTCTCAAACAATATGAAGGCGGTTATACAGAATATCTGGAAGCCAGAGGAGAAATTGTTTCTTCTTTAGACGTTCCTGCTGTTAAAACTGCCAAGAGTCAGGAAGAAAAGAAAAAAGCTGCAGAGGACTGGAAGAAAAACCGGCCAACAAAGCTTAAATTTACCTTCAAAGAACAGAAGGAATTTGACACAATTGATGATGATATCGCTGCTTTAGAGGAAAAGATAGAGAATCTGGAAGCAGATATGGAGAAAAATGCAAGCCAGTATACCAAACTTGCTGAACTTACCAAGTTAAAAGAAGAGGCTGAACAGGAACTGGAATATAAGATGGACCGTTGGGTTTATTTAAATGATTTGGCAGAAAAGATTGCGAATCAGTAAACATAGTAATATAATAGCAAATATATATGTTAAATATATATCAATATTTCAAAGACATTTATCTTATGTTTTTGAAAAAATAGAAAGGACTTGAAGTTATGAACAAAATTAAAGTGTACAACAAAATTTCTGACAAAATCTTAAGCAACCTGGATGCAAACAAGTATGTTTATTCCGATGATATGGAAAACTATGATGCAATCCTTGTTCGTTCTGCAAAATTACATGATGTAGAATTTCCTTCTACATTAAAATGTATCGCAAGAGCAGGAGCAGGCGTTAACAACATTCCTGTTGACAAGTGTGCAGAAAAAGGTATCGTTGTTTTCAACACACCTGGTGCAAACTCCAATGCGGTTAAAGAACTTGTGATGTGCGGTTTAATTCTTTCCTCCAGAAAGATTGTTCAGGGTATCAACTGGGCAAAAACATTAGAAGGACAGGAAGACTGTGCAGCTTTAGCTGAAAAAGGCAAAGGTAATTTTGGCGGACATGAAATTATGGGAAAAACTCTTGGTATCGTAGGTCTTGGCGCAATTGGTATTAAAGTTGCCAATGCTGCAGAAGATCTTGGTATGGACGTAATCGGATATGATCCATTCCTTTCTGTTGATGGCGCAGTTTCCCTTTCCAGAAAAGTAAAATATGTAAAAGAATTAGAAGATTTATTTGCACAGTGTGATTATATTTCCCTTCATGTTCCTGCAACTGCAAAGACAAAAGGCATGATCAATGCCAATTCTATCGCTAACATGAAAGACGGCGTAAGAATCCTTAACTTTGCACGTGGTGAACTTGTGAACAACGCAGATATGGCTGAGGCTTTAAAGAGTGGTAAAGTAGCAGCTTATGTATCTGATTTTGTAAACAATGAGCTTTATGGCGTAGAAAATGCAATCCTTCTTCCACATCTTGGAGCATCTACAGTAGAAAGTGAAGTGAATTGTGCAACTATGGCTGTAAGAGAAGTAAGTGACTTCTTAGAGACAGGTAAGATTAGAAACTCTGTAAATTTCCCTGACATGAACGTATCTTATGAAGGCGGACACAGAATCTTCATGTTACATAAAAACCTTCCTAATACACTTTCTTCTATCCTTGATATTACAAAGAGTAATGTATCCAAACTTGGCAATCGTTCTAAAGGCGACTTTGCATGTACTATTATGGATATTGATGATAAACCTACAGTAGATCAGCTTGCAAAATTGGCTGAACTGGAAGGCATGATTTCTGTTCGTGAAATTGTGATTGAATAATCTGGTCACATATAGCATAAGAAAGCCGGTTCCTTAAATTAGGAACCGGCTTATTACATTTCTATTATATGTAGCGGAATCAGTCGCCTCTTCCAAGTGCGTTACTGATATGGGCAGTTGCATTCTTATGACTCTGGAAGTCCTGGAACTGATTCGTAAAGAATGCCAGAATGACCATCTCAATGTCATTATTTCGTACAGGACCACAGTTATCCATAACCATGTTAAAGTTGCCATGTCCCATATGATATGGAAGGATATCCTGATACATACCTACGCCCTGATATCCTAAGCTGGAATCACGATAACTGTCACCAAGACCAAGGATGTGGCCAAATTCATGTTTGGCTGTTCTTTGTAAAGTATATTCACTGTCAAATGCGGATGGCATAAGCACAATATATCTTGGAAGAATAGAACTCCAGGAAACAACGCCTTCAATCATAGTAGTAGAAAAAGAACGCTGAGCAAGTAAAATTTTCTCAATCTCATCCTGTTGATTGGCTGGGGTATACTGCGCAATGAATTCTTTGGCTTTTGTCTCAGAAAGACAAAGAATAGGAATGGTGTCAATGGAAGGGCTGTCCGCCTCAATGGCTGTGACATTAACCGTGAGCTGTTGTCCGCCAAATACGGTATATTCACCGGCCCATTCGGAGAAGCCTTTGAAGATACATTCTTTCCATTCTACAATATCAATGGAATCATTATCCATAGCAGCCGCAAAGAAAGAGCGAATGCTGATATTTAAATAATTCCGGCCTTCTTTTTCACAAAGTTCCATGCTGACAGGATAAAACATGCCTTTTTTATCAATCGAAATCGGTTGTCCGTCAAATCCAATAATCATAATAAGCCCTCCAAATAAGACTTGATGCAGGTAAAGTAAATTAGAATAATCTATTCAATAATGTAATTTACAGACACATATAATTATATTTATTATACCATGGGAGTATAAAAAAAGAAAGAAAAATCAGGAGAAGATAGCTATAGATTTCAGACAATATAATATGTTATAATTTAATTTTAGAATAGTAGAAATGCAATATGTTATAATTTAATTTTAGAATAGTACGAGAGAGAAGGTGATCTTATGACACTTGCCGATAAATTAATTAAAGAACATACCCTTACCAAAGAAGAATACATAGAATTATTAAATCACTGGGGAGATCCGGAACTAAAAGAGAAACTGCGTATGGAAGCCAATCGATTACGAAGACAATATTATGGCGATGGCATTTTTGTCCGCGGTTTAATTGAATTTACAAACATTTGCAAGAATAATTGCTATTATTGCGGCATAAGAAGAGAAAATGCTAATGTGAAACGTTATCGTTTGACAAAGGAAGAGATTCTTGAATGCTGTGATTATGGATATGAACTGGGCTTCCGTACCTTTGTTCTTCAGGGAGGCGAAGATGGCTACTATACAGATGAGAAGGTTGTAGATCTGGTTTCTACTATTAAAAAGAAGTATCCGGATTGTGCAGTTACCCTTTCTATTGGAGAGAAAACATATGAGTCTTACAAAGCTTACAGGGAAGTCGGTGCTGATAGATATCTGCTCCGCCATGAGACAGCCTGTGAAGCTCATTACAACATGCTTCATCCTGACAACATGAAACTTTCAACAAGACTTCAGTGTTTAAGGAATTTAAAAACATTAGGTTATCAGACGGGAGCCGGTTTCATGGTAGGTTCTCCCAATCAGACTATGAGTACCATAGCAGATGACCTTGTGTTTTTACAGGAATTAAAGCCGGAGATGGTGGGAATTGGACCATTTATCCCTCATCATGACACTTGTTTTGCCAATGAACCTGCAGGCAGTGTGGATTTTACTCTTTTTTTATTATCTGTCATCCGTATTATGCTGCCAAAAGTCTTATTACCTGCAACCACTGCATTAGGTACGATGGATGAACATGGAAGAGAGAAAGGAATTCTTCATGGAGCCAATGTCATTATGCCGAATCTTTCTCCACTTAAGAACCGGAAACAATACGAGCTTTATGATAACAAAATCTGTACCGGCGAAGAGGCTGCTGACAGTATAAAATCTTTAGAGAAACGTGTAGCTACGGTAGGCTGTCATATTGTATATGGCAGAGGAGACTATGCCGGCTGATGGACGAATTTAGATAGCAGTTTTTTTGCAACAATAGTATGATATGTAGAAGGTAAAGACAATAAACGGTTTTTGTTGACTTATTTCCTGTTTGTGATAAAATGAGTAAAGTTTAAAAAAGTTATCATTATGAACTATTAAATCTTTTTATACATAATCAGATTTACCAAAGAGTTTTAAAAGAACTGAAAGGAAAGAAATATGAATAATAACAAACTACTTACAATTCTTGTACCGTGTTATAATTCAGCAGCTTATATGCGTCACTGTATTGAAAGTCTTTTGCCTGGCGGCGCTTTGATGGATATCATCATTGTAAATGATGGATCTTCTGATGATACAGGCGCCATTGCAGATGAATACGCAGCCAAATATCCATCCATGATCCGTGTCATTCATCAGGAAAACGGAGGTCATGGGGAAGGAATCAATCAGGGTATCAAACATGCTGTTGGAAAATATTTTAAAGTTATTGATTCCGACGACTGGACCGATACAGATTCTTTAAATCGTGTATTAAACTTTTTACAGGCGAATGAAGTGGATCTTCTTGTAACCAATTATGTGTACGAACATGATGATGTATCTACGAACCATACTATCCGTTTTAGGAATGTCTTCCGTCCGGAAGGCAAGGTGATGACCTGGGATGACACACATAGCTTTGGACTTACACAGTACCTTACTTTACATTCAACAATTTACAGAACAGAAGTTATCAGACAGACAGGATTAGTTCTTCCTAGAAAGATATTTTATGAAGATAATCTGTTCGTTTATACACCTCTTCCATATGTGAAGAAGCTTGCATATCTTAATGTAGATTTTTATCATTATTATATTGGAAGACCGGATCAGTCTGTAAATATGGACGTAATGAAGAAAAGATGCCACCATCAGATTCAGATATCTGAAGAGATCTTCATGAAACATGACTTGGAACAGGTGAAACTGACTAATCCAAAACTTGCAAAGTATATGTATCATAAAGTTGTTCTTGTTATGGTTATTGCAACTGCATTTACAAGACTTAATAAGACAGAAGAAGCAGAAGAGCAGGTACGGCAGATGTGGAAGAACTGCGAAGCAGTGTTCCCTGACCTTGCAAAAAAGATCAAGTACAGATCTGTTGCTGCATTTTTAAATATTCCTGGCAGAGCAGGTAATGCAATCTGCTGCGGATTATATACCCTTGCACACAAGATTGTAAAATTCAACTAGGAATTCCTATATTATTAAACCAAAAAGACTCGACACAAATTTATGGCATAAAGGGAGTGATACGTGTGAATACCACAAAAAACACAATAAATCCAGAGAGTTTAAAAAACTTATTACCGGTTTGTGTGATTGGTGTTTTTTACCTCATAGCATTCTATATGCTTGAAAACCGTAATGTTCCGGTTCATATTATTCAAGGCAAGATTGATAACCTGATTCCGTTTTGCGAATATTTTGTCATTCCATATTTTCTGTGGTTTGTCTATGTAGCAGGAACCATCATTTATTTTGCCTGCTTCAATCATAATAAAGAAGAGTATAAGCAGCTTTGCTTCAGCCTTTTAAGCGGTATGATCGTATTTTTATTCATATCTTATGTCTATCCGAACGGACAGAATTTAAGACCTGATCTGGCTGGGCAGAATATTTTTGAAAAAATGGTTATGGATCTGTATCAGACTGATACCGCTACCAACATTCTTCCAAGTCTCCATGTTTTTTACTCCGTTGTCTGTTGTATTGCCCTCATTCGAAATGATAGGATCAAAGGAAGCAGATTTATGATTGTGAGTACATATTTGTTGACAATAAGCATTGTTTTAGCCACGATGTTTTTAAAGCAGCACAGTATCATAGATGTTGTTATGGCTCTTACTATGAATGGTGTATGTTATTATCTTTTCTATGAAGACGCAGTATCGCCTCGTGAATGGCTGTATACTCACATTCATACTAAACACAAAAGAAAAGGAATTTCATTATGACCCCTTCCCTGATTACAATTTTAGGCTTTATCGGAGTCGTTGCTTTTGCCATCTCAGGCGCCGTATTGGCAGTAAAAAAAGGGATGGATATCTTTGGAGTCAATATTCTGGCAGTCATTGCTGCTTTAGGCGGCGGCCTGACGAGAGATATTATTATTAATGCAGCTCCTCCTGCTATTTTTCAAAGTCCCCGATCTGTGCTTCTTGCAATTGTGGTTGCAAACATTGTATTTCTCATTGCTTATTTTGGTAAAGATATAGATGAAAAACTGGCAGTTTTTTATGACAAAGGTATGTTTTGGATCGACACCCTTGGTCTGGCCGCTTTCGTTGTAGACGGTGTCAGGGCATGTATGAATACAGTCTATAAAGATAATCTTTTGTTAGTTGTATTTGTCGGTGTTATAACTGGTGTAGGCGGCGGTGTACTTCGAGATATTATCTCCAATGAACTTCCCGTGATATTTGTAAAACACATCTATGCATCGGCGGCTCTTCTTGGCGCTTTGATTACAGCTTTGATTTGGGAGTATCTGCCTGCAGATTTGTGTATGGCTGTCGGATTTATTATTGTTGTACTGATTCGTGTCATTGCAGCGCATTACAACTTAAATCTGCCTAGAATCAATAAAAAATAGAGAAGTGAGGAATTTATAGATGAATATTAGAAAGGCCTCTATGGCCGATTTAGAAGCAGTAGCAAGCATGGAACTTCTTTGTTTTCCAAAAGCAGAAGCTGCAACAATAGAATCATTTGAACAGAGAATTGCTGTGTTTGGTGATTCTTTTTGGCTTTTAGAAGATGAGAATGGAAGATTGATCGGAATGATCAACGGGATGGTTACAGATGAGCC
>SVDY01000051.1 GCA_015057665.1 Lachnospiraceae bacterium
TGTTTTACAAGTTCCGGTCCTCCCTCGCCCATAGCCATGGTTCCTAAAGCACCGTAACGTGTATGGCTGTCAGAACCTAAGATCATCTTACCGCCGCCTGCCAACATTTCTCTTGCGTACTGGTGGATAACTGCCTGATGAGGCGGTACATAAACTCCGCCGTATTTCTTCGCACAGGTAAGTCCAAACATGTGGTCATCTTCATTGATTGTTCCGCCTACTGCACATAAACTATTGTGACAGTTGGTAAGCACATAAGGGATTGGGAACTTCTCAAGTCCTGATGCTCTTGCTGTCTGGATAATCCCCACGAAAGTAATATCATGGGAGGTTAATTTGTCAAATTTGATCTTTAATTTATTCATATTATCGGAGGTGTTATGAGCTTCTAAAATACCATATGCAATAGTACCTTTCGCAGCTTCTGCCTTCGTCACCTGCACGCCTGTTTTACTTGCCACATATGCTGCTGCGTCCTGTGTATCTGCTACGATTTCTGTTCCGTGAAGCAAATAAGCTCCGCCTTCGTGTAATTTCATCATTGTTAGTTCCTCCTGTTGTCCTATTTCATTCTCTTATATGAAAATGAGCACAATTTACCGGATGGGTTCTCACACCCGATAACTTCCTTATTGTATCATAAGATGTATTAGAATAGCAAGAAAAAACTTTAACAAAGTAAACCGATACAGTTTAAACGTGTAAATCAATCATTTCTACAATTTGAATCAGGGATAGTGCTTCCGAAAACTCAAAAGAAAAGAACCAATCTTTGTTCAGAAAACCGCATCGTCACTATGCTTTGTGACCTAAGGTTTTCGAACAAAGATTGATTCTTTTCTTAAAAGATAATGCTAAGCACTATCCCTGTCATATTTATTTATTTTTTCTCTGTTCCAGATACTGATTTAATAATCCTGGCCAGTCTGTCTGAAGAATCTTAAATCCCATACGGATCTGTGCTCCCCAGTTTTCATCATAACCGTTGGCAATCGCGTTGTTGTCATCCAGATATGCGTTGATATTAAATCTTGGTTCATTACCAAGAGAAATAACATTTACCCAAGGAATTACGCCAAGTTCTTCCCATTCTTTGAACATACAAGGCTGTACCAGTTCATGATCAACGTTATCAAAGATAACTTCTACTGCAGCTACGTTGATGTTATAGTTCTTAACACTGTTCCACTGTTCCACGCTTCGTACAATTGGCATGTACATCACATCAGAACCTGCATCTTCTAAAGCTTTCAATAATTCAGGTTCCGGCGGACTCTTTAATAATACAGACTGGCGATTTGGTCTCTTTGATAATAAATCAATCAGCGCAGCCCAGTCATTGAACCATGCACGGTCAATGTTAATGAGACATTTTGGTTCAAATTCGTCTAAAATATCTTCCATTCTGGCAACTTTAACACCGGATGTCATATGAATCCAGTTGTAGTACTGAAGTTCATCAATCTGTGCTGAAGAAAGCGTTCTAAGATCTTCATCAATATTTAAATTAACTTTCTCTGTGCCATTATGGTATGCATACCAAACACCGTCTGTTGACTGGATTACATCCATCTCTACCATATCTGCTCCATGTAATAAAGAAGCAATGTAAGAAAGACGATTATTCTGACAGATATTGCCGCCGCATGTACCACGATGACATGCTACTAAAACTTCTTTTTCTTCTAAATATTTAAGTAAAGGTTCGTTTTTTGTATACATGATATTCCTTCTTTCAAAAACTTTTGTTTGTAACTGTTACAAAAATATCCCCGTAAGATTACGGGGATATTATAACTCAATCAAAACGGAATTTCAATTACAGTTCAAAATGTTCTTTGAAACGGTCACACATCCATACTGCCTCGGACTGAGTTGGCATTTCACAGAAGATACGGATTAATGGTTCTGTACCGGAGAATCTTGCGATTACCCAGCCGCCGTTTTTGAAGTATACTTTACATCCGTCCATGTA
This sequence comes from Lachnospiraceae bacterium, assembly GCA_015057665.1. Taxonomy (GTDB): domain Bacteria; phylum Bacillota; class Clostridia; order Lachnospirales; family Lachnospiraceae; genus SIG292. The sequence continues at coordinate 1,976 of SVDY01000051.1, forward strand.
AGATACGTGGTCAACTTCGTATTCGCCCATGTCTGGGAGTTCTTTTAATGCGAAAAGGCGGTACATTAAGTCTGCTTTTACCTGTTCGCTGAAGGAGTAGTCGCGTTCTTCCATGAAAGTAGAACCACATTCTTCACCGATTTCTAACATTAATTCAGAAAGCTGTTTGCCTGTGACAGCAACCATCTCAACTAATAAAGATGCCGCATAAACACCGTCTTTACCGTTAATATGGCCTGCTACAGTAAGACCGCCTGAGGATTCTCCACCGATGATTGCATTCTTTTCTGTCATCTTAGAGGAGATATGTTTGAATCCAACAGGTACTTCGTAGCATTCCTGACCATATTTTTCAGCGATCTTATCTAATCTGTGTGTTGTTGCGATGTTACGAACAACAGGGCCTCTCCAGCCTTTGTATTTTAAGAGATAGTAATATAATAAGCAAAGGATATCATTTGCATGTACATAGTGTCCCTTGTCATCAAATACACCGAGACGGTCTCCATCACCATCGGATGCAATACCCATATCATAACCTTTGTCCATGATGTAGGATTTTAACATAACGAGACGGTCTTCAGATGGAGCAGGCATTCTGCCGCCGAATAAAGTATCGTGTTCCTGGTTGATCACTTTAAGATCACAACGTCCGGAGATTAAAATTGTGCTAAGTGCATATTCACTTACACCGTACATTGGGTCAAAACATACACTTAAGTTTGCATTCTTGATTGCTTCCATATCAATCTTGGCCATAATGTCATCGATATATTCATTCATTGGGAAGAATTCAATGATAAGACCTTTTTCAACTGCTGCAGCAAAAGACATCTTTTTAATGTTTTCAGGGTCTACTTTGGAAATGTATTTTTCAATACTTGCTGTCTGAACTTCGTCAGCATCTCTTCCGCCTGCAGTAAATACTTTGATACCGTTGTATAAAGATGGGTTGTGGCTGGCTGTTACCATCATACCATATGCGAAACCATGTTTCATAACGTGGTTCATTACTAATGGAGTTGGTACGGAACGACGTACAAAGTATGTCTTAATTCCTTCTGCTGCTAATACTTCCATTGTCCAGAGAACTGTTTCTCTGGAAAGGAAACGACGGTCATATCCCATTACGATGCCCTGATCAGCAACACCTTCTGTCTTCATCTTGTCTGCCATGGCTTTTGCGAGAATCTGAATATTGTATTTTGTGAATTCATCACCAATAATCGCTCTCCATCCGCCTGTTCCAAATTTAATCATAGTTTTTTCCTCCTAAGGTTCCAAACATAAAATCGTATTTATCGGTCTTACCATTCCTGCACAGTTATCTGCGGACGTGGCCGGATAACTAAGTTCCATAAAGCTGTTTCCAACCACCATACCGAGGACAGAAGAACCGCCGCCGTCTACATTCATCATTTTGTGGATGTCTGGGAAAATGTTTCTTGCAATTTGAACCATCTCTTTGTAATCGGCACCTACAGATAAGGTAGTTCTGCCGGAATAAACAAACACTACAAGTTCGCCATCCTTTGTCACACCTACTCCGGTTCTCGGATGTTTGGCAAGTTCATGAATGGCAGACTCCTGTGTCTGTCTGGACATGACAGACATCCATCCCTCTTCTGCCAGCCAGGAAATCATAGCCTCTTCTCCATGGTCACAAAGTCCCACACCGTCAAGAATCAGAGACAAGCCTCCGCCGTAGACCCACATAATCTGATTCCAGTCTTCTTCTTTTACACCATCCGGTGTATCTAAACGGACATTAATGTCATAGTGATCAGATTTGTAATAACCGTCTCCAATCGGATATGCACCGGTCTGTGTCAGGAATTCCTCTCCAAGCTTTTCATCAAGGGAAAGAACGACACCGATACCTGTTAAGTTTACCGGTCCTTTGCGGATACAGATTATGTCTTCCTGAACCATCACAATATTTACACGGTTCTCTCCAACAGCCATCTTGTATTCTTTTACAACTGTATTCTCGTCTTCTTTTGCATAAAAAGGAGTATATATAGCTGCCGCTTTCGGAGCGTCTGTGTTTACATCTGATTTTTCCCATCGAATGTCCGCTCCGTTAATATTCACATTTCCACCACCCATACGGAAGTTAAAGAACAAATACTGTCCATTCTTCATCATACCGATACAGGATTTTCTAAAAAGAGGAAATGTTTCTATCCTCTTACCATCTTTGTGGTAGAGCATATAATCCAAATGACCGCCGTTAAAGTGAATCTGCTCTGCCGGCTGGTCTTTTCTGATTTCGTTATAAAGCTGAGCAAGTCTTGGAGTAAGGAAAAAAAGGAAGTTCGAAGCCAAACGAAGAGGATAATTCTCCTTTTTATCTTCTCCCACCACTTTTCTTACTGTGCTGCCGTCTAAGCTTACAACATAAGAATCTTTTACATTGCCTACACGGATTGCATGAACAAGAATACCTTTTTGCTGTTCTTCATAGAACCATGGAATCTCTGTTCTTTCCATATTTTCGTCAAAATATGCAGAAACATATTCAACGTTGGAAAATCCGTTGAGGTAATTATTAATTGTAGTATCCTTTAAACGATCAAACTGTCTCATAACAGGGAAAGAAGAATCAACCCCATCTTTCCAGGATAATTGAATCGGATAATCCTCATTTGCTTCTTCATAATGGGAACCGGTCGCAAATACGTTAAGGAAATACTGCGGATATTTCACATAGAGTTCATCCGGAGTACAGTCATAGATTTCATCTCCGTAAGCTTCCCATAACCTGAAAAGCTGCAGATAAGAGATTCTTGTACGGCTCCAGATAGGAACCCAGCGTGTTACATCAAAATTCTTTGGAATATAAACGATACATGCTTTTTCCATACCATGCTGATTGGTTACTGTTCTTGTAAAATATCCACTCGGAATCCCGTATACAATACTTTCAATCAACATATCCTTGCATGTCAGAAGTCCCTCTTCTCCATACACAAAAAGACAGGCTTCCTCTTTCTCAATGAGAACCTGAAGTTCTTCATCATATGTAATGCCCTGAAGATCTAAGCCGCAGTTTCTTGTACTCATTGGAAGATAGTGAATCTTGTCAAATCCCAGAAGAAGTTTCTTCATGAAATTAAGAGCCGGAATCACATCACCCTGTTGTTCACTTACAATCACATAGAGTTCTTTTTCCTCATGAAAAGCAGCTTCCATGTCTTTTTTCATCAAGAAGAACAGAGATACATCTGTTAAAGCAAAAATAACTGCTTTTTTCTCATGAACCAGCTGATCCCTTTTTTTTGATTGATCGATTCCATCTGTTGTATCAAATAGAATAATTTTTTCTGATAAAAGATACTGTTCTTTTTCAATTAACTCATGACCAAAACATGCTTTTCTTGCCTGATGTAGCGTCCCATAAAGATCTTCAATATAGGATTCGTCATATTTTGTCAATGGATCAAAGGCATCCATCACACTGGATTCATAATTTGATTTCATATCTTCTGTGATCAACCGATCAGAAAGCATCTGCTCAGCAAAACGATCCTTTACGGTCATCTTCCCAAGATTAAGATTATAAAGAGCATCCATCTCTTTATACTGAAGAATGGTATAGATGATATCCAGACGGAATGTATTTCTAAGATAACTTCCATAAGACCAGCTGTCACTGGTTAATTTTAATCTTGTATTCATATTATTCTACTACTAATGCTGTGTCTTCCGATGTGAAGAAATGTTCCATCCACACCTGGCATCCGGCTTTGATCATATCTGTATCTCTATGAATCTCCAGGCCTTTAAAAGACACCCAATAGCTCAAACGTTCTTTGATTTTTTTATCTAAGGCAGGATAGATTATGTGAGCGAAATTCTCTGTGGTACATCCGCATAATATTACCCTGTCTATATCCAAAAGGTTAATTACATTCGCGAGAACAGGAGCAAGGTAATCACACATCTCTTCAATCAGACGGATTGCCCGCTCTTCTCCTCTTTTCACGTCTTCTACAATCCTATTGTAAGAAGCACCATATTCTTTCTCCAATGCTTCAATGGAGATAAATTTGGTAAGACAATTATTTTTGCCGCAAATACAAGGACGGGTTTCGGAATGGGCAATAGAAACATGTCCAAGCTCTCCTGCAACTTTACTTGTTGTTTTTAAGCTACTGGAATTAAGAACAAAGGAAGATCCGATTCCGATATCAAGTTTTACTATCATAAAACTAACATCCTCTGGATAATTCTGACGTTCATAAGCTGCAATAAAATTTACATCATTACGAACGATGACCGGCATATCAAGATATTCCAGTGCACTAACCAGATCCATATCCTGCCAGTGAATCTTCTCTGCACTGACAACGATTCTTGCATCTTCTTTTACAACACCGGCCACACTGATTACCACAGCCTGAACAACATATTCTTCACCAGCCTGATCCATGACCCGTTTGATTAGATCTTTCAGACACTGAAGACTGTCTTCTTTTCCCGTCAGATGAAGAAGGGCAGACATAACAATCTCGCCATCCAAATTGTGAAGGAACACATTCATATGACTTAAACTTACATCAACGGTCAGCAGATAGATCCCTTTATAGTTAAGTGCCAGTGAAATTGGCGCTCTTCCTTTTCCCGTAGTTTTCTGCGAATATTCCAAAAGGAGATTTTTCTGAATCAGTTCATTAACCTGATTGGTAACGGCTTGAGATGATAGTTTTGTCTTTTTAGCTACAAGTTTTCTATAAATGCCCGGATTCTCCCAGACAGTCTGCAGAATCCTTTTTTCATTTTCCTGCTTCATTCTCTGTGCACTTGTCATCTCTTCACCTCCCCTTTATTTTTTACAGAGGGATGTCCTTTACGGACATCCCTTCTTGTGAATTCTTATTTTGCTTTTTTTGCAAATAATTTCTTTATATTCTTCACGCCATCACCCTGTGTAAAGTAAAGAGCTACTGTACAAAGGATCATAAGCATTACAGAATATACAAGAGTCATAGCCTGACCATTGATGGCCGCACCTTCTTCACTGTAGAACTTAATAACTACACCGAGAGGCTGGAATCTTGGTGTATAAAGGAATACGGATAAATCGTAGTCTCCTAAAAGAGCATTGAAGTTTAATGCTGCTACGGACATTACGCTAGGAAGGATAACCGGTAAGATTACCTGTAATAAGATACGTGTTCCTTTTGCACCCATGGTAAGGGCTGCTTCTTCCATGTTATTGTCAATACCCATTAAAGCCGCACGAATCATACGGAAAGAGAATGGAAGTTTGATAACAACGTAAGCAATCAGCATTGCGAACATAGAACCAACTAAAATCGCATTACCAACAAACCAGCGTGGTTCATTGAATGTGAATAAGATACCGAGAGCGATAAATGTTGTTGGAAGCATCCAAGGAATAAGCATACCATATTCGAATACCTTGTCGAATTTTCTGTCTTTTTTAACAACAAGACGAGCTGCAAGTACACAGATAGCTGCTGCAAGTAAAGCTGCCACTACGGAGTATACTAAAGATACAAGGAATGGGCTTAAAGCATTTGGTTTTGTGAAAAGTGTAATGTAATGTTCGATTGTAAATGTGCTAAAGCTGAATTTAGATGTCTTAACTGCCATGGATTCCTGGAAGGAGAAGATAAT
>SVDY01000052.1 GCA_015057665.1 Lachnospiraceae bacterium
AACAAGGCGCCATCCATAGATTGCGGACATAACAAAGATAACCCAAATAAAATATAAGAAATCTGGCTGACCGTAGAGTAAGCAAGCCTTTTTTTCGTTATCTTCTCTCGATATGCAAGCATAGAGCCCATAAATACAGTAATCAGTGTAAGGGTTGTCCATGCGGTCTGTACCCATGTGCCACGGATAAAATCAGCTCCAATGAGATAAAAGACTACTCGAAATACGCCAAGCACTCCCATTTTAACAATAATACCGGATAAAACTGCACTTGCAGGAGCCGGTGCCACCGGATGGGCCGTTGGCAGCCAGGCATGAAGAGGAAACATGCCGGCTTTTACTCCAAATCCTACGATCATAAAGAAGGCAACAACCAGAAGCAATCCTTCATTGCCTGTCAAAGCAGCATTGTCGAGGGTACCTCCAGGGATAAAATCAAGAGTTTTCGCATATTTGTTAAGAAAATAAATGCCGAAAAGAACCATATAGGCTCCAAACAAACTGTAAAACAAATATTTTAGTCCGCCCATAATTGCTTCTTTCGTTTTGGAATGAAGGACAAGAGGAACGGATAATAATGTCATCATTTCATAGAACAGATAGTAAGTGATCAGGTTTCCTGCAAAAGTAAGTGCATACAGAACACCAAACACGATCAAATAAAATCCAAAATAACGCTTTTCTTCTTTTTCATGTTTCATATATTCAAAAGAATAAAAACCGGCAAGTAACCAGACCAGAGTCACTACAGCTGCAAAAAGCCGTCCTGTATTGTCTGCATGAAAATAGAGATTTAAATTTTTCCCAAAGGAAAACAAGAGCATCTCTACATTTCCATGAAGGATTACTGTAAAACCGAAAAGTGCTGAAAGAATGAGTGCACTGCCGGTAACAGTTAAAAGTGTTTTTCTTTCCTTAAGTCCCGGTCCAATCAGGATATAAAGACCTGAAAAGATTGGAAAGAAAACAGATAATAATGCAACGATATTCATAAATACTCCTCTCTATGCAAAGTTCCTAAGTCCGGTAAGAATCAGACGAAGCATTGGTTCTGAATTTAAACCAAGGAAGATGTTTACACAGATAAATAAAATAATAGTTAAGCTATATAGTTTTTGTTCCGGAATACACAGACTTAAGTATCCCCTTTCTCTTACAAGAGTTTTGTCTGCAGGTGTGTAAATACGGATCAACGTCTTTAAAAAGTAAATTGCATTTAAGATCGTGCTGATTCCAAGAACAATCAGTACTGGGAACATTTTTTTTGCAGAAACTATAAATGCAGCTTCCGCAAATAGTATTTTACTGACAAAACCGGAAAACAAAGGTACACCCACCATGGACAGGCAGCCTACGGAAAATCCGATTCCTGCAATTTTATTGCGGAAAGCGGATCCGTTTAAATCCTGAAAATGTCTGCTTCCACCGGATACATCTGTAAGTCCGATGGCGGAAATAAATAATAATGATTTTGTTGCAGCGTGAGCAATGATATGAAAAATGCTCGCAACAACACCTGCTTCAATTCCAATGCCAAAGCCCATATAAATATATCCAATCTGTGCTACAGAAGAAAAGGAAATCATTCTTCGGATATCATTTTCCCAGATAGCACTTAAGGACCCAAACACCATGCCGCAAAGACCAAATACATAGAAAATATGAAGTACATGACTATCAGCAATGATCTCAAATCCGATCACGCGGTAAAATATCTTAAGTAATAAAAAGATATAACCTTTTGATACAAGACTTGAAAGAATTGCGGCAGAGGATACAGTAGAATACCCATAGGCATCCGGCAGCCAGTTATGAAATGGAAACAGTGCACTTTTAATGGCCAGACCAACTGTAATTAAACCAATGGTAATCAACATAGGAATACGGTAAGTTCCCGTTTCCATAATAATCAAAATCTGTTCTTTGATGTTAGACATAAGCAAATGCCCTGTCATATCGTAAATCATGCAGATTCCAAGAAGCAAAAGTCCGGAACCTAAAAGACTCATGATCATGTAGCGTACAGCAGCTTCTATGGTTCGACCATTCTGGCGGATCATAATCAGGCCACAGGCAGCAATTGTATTAATCTCAACAAAAACATAGGCTGTAAATAAGTCATTAGTATAAATGAGGGCAAGCAGTGAACTTAACAAAAGATCACACAAAATATAATAAATATTATGTTTGGTATGCTCTACTTCATTGCCAAGTTTCTTACGGCCCCCAAACAAGGAAAGTGCCATAATAATGCAAAAAAACATTGCCATAAGAACTTCCAGTATACCTGCTCTGATCTCATTTCCAAATGGTGCAGGAAAGTGTCCCATCATAAAGATATAACTTCCCATATCAGATGATACCAAATAGAATAAGAGCCAGCCTGACATGGCAGTGATACAGAGCAGCATGGCATAATTTAATCTTCTGGCATATTTACCCGGAAGAACCGAGGAAACGATTCCCGAAAACATGGATAACATAATGGAAAAGAAAGGTACATTTTGTACAAATGCCATTTATAACCCCTCCTTTCGAAGTTTTGCAGATATTTCATCCAAATCAAGTGTATGATATCTCCGGTACAGACGCATGGTCAAGGATAACATAAGTGCTGTGACAGACACAGATACAACAATACCCGTAAGAACCAGGCCGCTTGGAATAGGATTAATATAAAGAAATGGATCTTGTTTACCGTTCAAAAGAATGGGAGCCAATCGTCCGGTAATGTATCCCTTCTCCGCTAAAAACAGATAGATTGCCGTATCCATAATATTAAATCCGATAATTTTTTTAATCAGGTTTTTCTGAAAAAGAAGGTTGGCAAATCCGATTCCAAAAAGAATCATTGCTACTTCTTCTCCTATATTTACTAAGAAATTTGCCCCCATTTTACAGGCCTCCTTTCTTAAACAAAGCATAAAACCCATACATGGTACAGGCTACAACCATGCCGACACAGATGTTCAGCGGAAGAATCAGGCCGCTGCTAAGGATTGCCCCCGGTACTCCAAGAGGAATACCACTTTCCAGATGATGGGCTCCCGTATAAAAGGAATAACTCTTTGCAAGACAGTAAAAGGTCAAAGCCGAAAAGCTGACCCATTTATAGGTTTTCTCTGTGAAAAACTGTTCTGTTTTCTCAAATCCATAGGCATTGCTATAAAGGATAAAGGCTGCTCCAATGATGGCACCTCCTGAAAAGCCGCCCCCAGGTGATATATGTCCGTTTAAAATAACATATATTCCAAAAATCACGATAATCGGAAATAAGAAAAAAGTAACTTTCTGAAGAATGCTGTCTGATTTTGGTTCATAACGTTTTTCCTCTTCTGCTATGGCAGATGCTATGTTCTTTTCTTTCTTTTTATCATTTCTCATTAAAATCAAAACGGTACATGCAGCAATAAACAATACATTGGATTCGCCAAAAGTATCAAAAGCACGGTAATCAAGAATCATGCCGGATACGATGTTAACTGCACCTGTATCAGATAGACCGTCCCTTACATATTTATCCACCACCTCATTATGGGCAGGATTGGTGCTTTCGCCCATAGGAGGAAGGTGTGATACGGTAAATAAAAGCAAAGCTATTAAGGTGACGCAGCAGATGACCGCCAATATACGATATAAACGGAAAAAGTTTTTATATACTTTATTGTGGTCAATATCCTGGACATGTTCTACCACTTCTAATTTTTCCTCATCATAAAGATGTTTCAGTTCTTCTTCTGTAATGGCTTCTTTTTTATGATCCGATGGCATATTGTCAAGAAAAGGATCTTTTTCTCCGCTGATCCATCCATTTACACGGTTAAATAATCGTTTGTCATATTCTTCCTTGGAAAGAGGCTTACTCATCCTGTTCACCTTCTTCCTTCATTGCTTTTATTCTTTTTAAAGTTACAAAGAATAAAAGACTGGTCACTCCTGCTCCTACAGCAGCTTCTGTAATGGCAAGATCCGGAGATTCCAGCAGAATCCAGATAACAGACATAATCAAGCTGTAAGACATAAAGATAATCACTGAATTTAATAGATTTTTAGAAAAACTGACGGAAACAGCACAGATAATTAAAAATATCAAAAGGATGTATTCAAAAAGCAACATTACACCGCCTCCTCTTCTTTCGAATTGTTTTCCGGCAACTCACATACATCAGACAAATGTTCATTTGTCGTAACTTCCAGCCTGGAAATCAGATGGGAGGATACCGGTGAGGCAAGCCAGAAAAAGACAATGATTAATCCAATCTTAAATGTAGTAAAATTAAGACCGGATAATAGCATCAAACCAAGAAGACAGATGCCAATTCCCAAAGTATCTCCAATGGCGGCTGCATGCATCCGGTTTAATACATATTTAAAACGGAAAATGCCAATCGTTTCTAATATGAAGATAATCATACCAAGAAACAGGCATGATAATCCTATCATAAAGCGGATCCAGTTAAGAATTCCCATCTTTTTTACCTCCATTGATTTCCTTATGATGATCTTTTGCTTCCAGATAGGCTCCCGTATATACTTTCGTCAGTACTACAATAGCAAGGAAACTGATCATGGCATAAATCAGACAGACATCCACAAGATATCCTTCTTCTTTTATGACAGCTAATATGGCGATCATAGTCGTAACCATTGTTCCAATCATATTGATAGACACAAGACGGTCTGTAAGGCGTGGACCTATGACAGCCCGAATCAGGTAGAGAATCAATAGAACCGCCAGTATAATTAGGATAAAATAAAAAATAAATTCATATCTTTGAATCAGTTCCATGACTCTTTCCTCCCTCCTCTATCTTTTGGAGCATTTTTATAAATTGAGACTGCTCCATACCTTCAGCCAGACTTTTATCCAGACAATGGACGATCAGCTCTTCCTCTCCGATGAACACCGTAATGGTACCTGGAGTTAAAGTGATCGAATTGGCCAAAATAACACGGCAGAATTCTGATTTTAACTCTGGTCTGATGTGAACAATGATGGGTTCAATCACTTCATTACAATTAAGAATCAGCTTAAATACAGCAAAATTGGCAATAATGATTTCCTTTATCAATAAAAAAAGATAGCCGCAGAAAGGTAGAATTCTCCTATAGAGAGTCCATTCCTTCTGCGGACTATAGTTCATATATTTACAGATAAAGCAAAACATTACTAAGGAAATCACTGCACCAAATGCAAGAATTTCCAGTGTGATACGGCCGTTAAAAATAATCCATACAATAAAAAAAGCTGCTAACATAATTCCCTCTCCTTTCTGTCGTAAGCTTCGTCGTATATTGGCGGAGATTGCGGCAAATTTTGTTATTCAACTTTTGTATTGTAGCACTTTTATATGAAAATGCAACTTATTTTAAGGTTCATATCCATAAAAAATTCTTTGTTATATCAAGTACATTAAAATTGCACACTTGACGAAATCTCTAAATAGGTTTAGAGTTTAAACTATCATCAAAACAGATTATATGTATACATAAAAATTTATGACTTGTTTAAAGAAAGGAAACTATTCTATGACTTCCAACCAAAATACAAATATTTTAGGTACGGGCAGTATTCCAAAACTTCTAGCTAAATTGGCTATACCTACGGTTATTGCTCAGATCATTAATCTTCTATATAATATTGTAGACCGAATTTATATTGGCCATATTCCTAATATTGGTTCTGCAGCCCTTACCGGCGTCGGCCTTTTCGTTCCAATTCTTATGCTGATCAATGCATTTGCCATGCTTGCAGGTGCAGGCGGTGCACCGCTTGCTGCAATTGCCATGGGAAAAAAGGACAAAGAAAAGGCGGAACAGATTCTTGGCAATTGCTTTTCTTTATTAATACTATTTGCCATTGTTTTAACGATTGGATTTTATTATGGCGCACCTTCTCTGCTTCGTTTATTTGGAGCAAGTGATATTACCCTGCCTTTTGCTGTTGATTATGCAAGAATCTATATTGCAGGTTCCATATTTGTCTTTCTTGTAATGGGAATGAACCCTTTTATTACTACACAGGGTTTTACCAAAGTCAGTATGTTAACGACAGTCATAGGTGCACTTCTTAATATCATTCTGGATCCTATTTTCATTTTTGTTTTTGGTTTAGGAGTAAAGGGTGCCGCTCTGGCAACCATACTTAGTCAGGCAGTGGGTGCTGTCTGGATTCTTCGATTTTTAACAGGCAAAAATACATTATTACGATTAAAAATGATAAATATAAAATTAAATCCAAAGATTTTTCTGCCTTGTCTTGGTCTTGGAATCTCTACTTTCGTTATGATGTCTACGGAAAGCTTGTTATCTGTAAGCTTCACTTCCAGCCTTTCCAGATTTGGAGGAGATATTGCAGTAGGATCCATGACAATTATTACAAGTGTATCCATGCTTTTAACAATGCCTATGCAGGGAATATGTCAGGGAGCCCAGCCTATTTTAAGTTATAACTTTGGTGCCAAGAATAAAGAACGGGTAAAAAAGACGTTTTTCCTTGAATTGGGAGTATGCATGACATATGCTCTTGCTTTTTGGGCCATTTCCATGTTCTTTCCTCAAGTGTTTACCAGAATTTTTACAAACGACACTGCATTGGCTGAATATGCCTCCTGGGCACTTCGTATCTATATGGCCGGTATGTTTGCTATGGGTGCACAGAATACCTGCCAGCAAAGTTTTATGGCATTGGGACAGGCGAAAATCAGCTTATTCCTTGCATGCCTTCGAAAACTGATTTTATTAATTCCACTTATTTTTGCTCTGCCGCTTTTCTTTGAAAACAAAGTATTCGCTGTATTTTTAGCAGAGCCAATTAGTGATATTCTTGCTGCAACGGTTACCACGACGGCATTTCTCACTCAGTTTAATAAAATACTTGAAAAATAATGGAAAAGCTGGTATAAGACATATGCTTACAAATGTCCTGTACCAGCTTTTTATTCATAAGATTCTTCACTTGCTGCTGCTCCGATCTTTCTGCCTGTAGGCGTTGTCCCGAATAACTTACCATATGCCCTTGAAAAAGATGCATAATTTTGAAAACCACATAAAAAGCAGGTCTCAGTAGCAGGATGGCCCTGATTGATCAAATCTCTTGCCAGCAATAACCTTTGATCTGAAAGATAACTATGAATAGTGGTTCCCGTTTCTTCTTTAAACCTTCGCATCATATGATATCTGCTAAGGTAGAATTTCTCAGCCAGTTGATCAATGCTGATCTCTTCTGTCAGATGCTGATCCAGATATCTCATAATTTCCTTAATTCGTTTGTTTTTTGGCAGAACAGGTCCTGGGTGGTCGCCTTGTTTTTCGAGCATACAGCGGCTGCTTTCCACGATAATTTTAAGCAAAATGCTGTTAGCAAGAATCGTTCTTCCATATCTATTATCATTTAATGTATTTTCCAGAGAAATCAGCTGTGAAAGTATGTATTTACTGCTTGACTCTTCCGGTCT
>SVDY01000026.1 GCA_015057665.1 Lachnospiraceae bacterium
AAAGCCAAAACGGTGCTGACCGGGTACTGTACTTTTTGGAGCCCTTTTTATGCAGTTTCTAATTGACAAACACATTTATTATATTATAACATCAAAATGTTACTACAGTATGTCCAAACATATATCAATAAAACTTCTGACCACAGTGAACAAAAGTCCATAAAATAAAGTTGGATTTTATATTGCTCTCATCGACACTATCGACTAAAATATAAGAAACAACTACAGGTACAAGGAGGTTTTATGGACGCACATTCATTCAATGCAGTATTCCCTAAGCTAGTTGATCAGCTCTGCATCGATATTCGCCGTGTTTATCATCTGGATAGCAGCGATGCTCTAAAAAGACTGCAAAACACTCACTTTTATCAATGTCTGAGCCAGGAAACATCCGGCCTTTGGAAACAGGATTCTATCATGCTCTTTTCCATATACCAAGACGAAGTAGAGTATGGGAAACTGTTCCCATTGTCCTAAAAAAGGAATTCTGTTCCCATAAAATTATCCTTTTCTCCGGCTGTGACATTCTATGGCAACAAAATTTTCTATTTCATTCTTGAAAAATCAACATTCCGTATCTTCATTACTGTGCTATAATAGCATTACAAAGATTAATTCTGGAGGTGACTTTATGGTATCTGAACTTGAAAACACTGTATCTGCCCCATCTGAATCCGAACCGAAATCTAAAGGCTCCGCAGGCTATGAAATCATCAGCTGGCTGAACCGTTCCATAAAGAAATACAAGGAACATCCCCCAAAAGAACTGGTTGAAGAATATCTAGAGAAACATCCAGAACTGACATATGAGGAAGCAGAAAAGAAACTCGACTTTGAGGATCTGCAGCAATTCCTGTTAAAAAAGCTGGATGCCGGCTACTCCGAATATGTTGACCACCCGGATATGCCATCCGGTAAGCTTATGAAAGAAATCCTTGATAGCAAAGCATAATCAAATATACCTATGACTCAAAGCGGTCAGAACAAGAACTGTTCTGGCTGCTTTTTTTATGCCATTTTTGTTTCATTACGAATCCTTCCTCCGGAAACGATTTGTTATGAGGGAATTTTTACCCTCTAATATTTTATGAAGGAGCGTGAAAACACGTATGACACGAAAAAGGCATTTTTATCGTTCGAAACGTATCCCACCCGGACAATATGAGATGCATCTGTGCTGCGATGGCTGTTCATCTGATTTGGAGGACAGACTCCCATCCAACAGGCAGGATGCATTCCAGGTCGAATTCAGTACAGCTGAAATTCTCGGAATCCCTGCACTGTTCACACAGTACAGAATTGATGCCGATACTCTGCCGAAAGGATTGTATTCCTATGAAGTAAGAGGAAATGACAGCCTTATTTCTGCAGTAGAAATCGCACCTGACATTGTTCTGAACTTTATGGGAACTATCATCGTCTGTGAAGATCTTGTACCGGATAAGACACAGCACAGATGGCTGCGTCCAGATGAGATTGATATGTACGGCAGATCGGCATATCTAAGAGATTGGCGGTGTGTATATGGCATCTAAACTCCAATACATGTCTGCACTGTCAGAACATACAACTCATGAAATCACCAGCAATCCTGTCCGATGGCTCTCTTTTCTTAACACCGCATCCAACGTCTATAAGTATCCATTCAGTGATCAGCTGATGATCTACGCACAGCGTCCGGATACATATGCCTGTGCAACTCTTGAGATATGGAATACAAAAATGAACCGATGGGTCAATCGTGGTGCAAAAGGTATTGCCCTTATTGATGATACAGGTCCACGCACCCGATTGAAATATGTCTTTGATATCCGTGATACACATCTGGGACGTGATGGCTTAACGCCCTATCTCTGGAGACTCAACGAAAATCATATGGAACATATCCGTGACCATATGATCGAAACGTACAGTCTGGATGCAGACACCTATCTGCTCCGTGATGCACTGATGGCTGCAGCTGAAAAGAATGTCATGGATAATCTGGACATTTATTTTGAGGATTTTAAGACAGCTGTTGATGGCAGTTTCCTTGAAGAACTGGATGAACATAGTCAGCTTGTCCGATTCCGTGACACTCTGATCAAAAGCGTACAATATATGCTTTTGTATCGCTGTGACCTCGACCCTCAAACCTCTTTGGACATTGAAGATTTCTCCTATATTACAGACTTTAATACACTCGCTGCTGTCAGTCAGATCGGTTTTGCCACAAGTGAAATCGCAAAACCCATGTTGATGGATATTGGACGTGAAATTCGTACCTTTGACCGTCAAATCCAACAGGCCCAAACCATTGAATCTGTTGTACAATCTTCTTATCACACGGAAGAACAGCCAGCCGAAGAAAATAAAGTTGAAATAACAGGAGGACATGAACATGAAAATAACATACACCCAGAACGGGGATTATCTGATCCCGAACCTCAAGATGGACGACGAGACGATGGAAGTACCGGGCAAGTACGGAATGCTTCGCAAAACATATCTGAAGACACATCGGGGCGGGACGTATCAGACGCTACTTCTGAGCGGCAGATTGAATCAGCATCTTTTGGAAATCGACCAGACAGCGAACAGACGCATGGAACAGATCGTGAACCAGTTACTGAAGACCAATCCGGCTCCCGACAAAGCAACGGAGCAGATGAACTGGATTCAGCACATGAACGCTCTGACGAACCAGGCGGAAGAGATCGTACTGAAAGAACTGATCTACATCTAACTGATACGGAATTACAGATCGAACCGGAAGCAGAGGGTGATATGCCTTCTGCTTCTTTTATTTTACCGGCCACATCGGAACAGACATCCGAAATCATTCCGTTTGTTCCTCCCGCAATGCTCAACGACACAATTCCCGGTGAAGTCCTGGATGAATTTCTGCGAGGAGGCAGCAATCATCGAAATGGTCAGATGCATATTGCTGTCCTTTACATGGAGAATCTTGATACGGAAACCAGAATCAAGCTGTTAGCCGATGAATTCAGAACATCCGGTATTGGTATCCGCTTGGATGAAAAAGATTATTCTATTTTCTTTGATTCTAACGGCATTCAGATTGCTCCCGGAGATTATATATACGGTACTGACATCAATGATCGTGCCTTTGTTACATGGCAGGAGGCAGATGAACGTATCTCTCATCTGCTCCAGTCCGGTCAATATCTCCCGCAGGTCATCCTGGACAATACTTTGGATAACGAACGTGCCGAAGTCGCACTGAAACTTTTATATCTATATCATGATTTCAATTTTGAAAATCATGAATTCACTTATTTTGACCGCCAGCTGATGAGTGGTGGCTATCCAGACCAAGAAGCCCGATGGGCAGAGATGTTAAAAGATCCGGATGAACTGAAAAACCAGTTCCATATTCTAAATACATTCTGCCAGGATTATGAAAAAGACCGCAGTATAATGCGTTTTCATTTCCATCGTCCTACCGAACTTCTCGACAGGCTTGGTCGTCTACAGGGTGCACAGCAGTCTTTCCGCACCATTCCCGGCTTTCATCTTGAAGAACATGCCAAATTCATCACACAGGATGAGATTGACAGTTACTTATCTGGCCGGGGCACTGACAGAAAACTGGATGTGTATTCTTTCTATCTGCAGCATTCCGACTCAAAGGAACGTGCTGACTTCTTAAAAAACCAGTTCGGAACCGGCGGTGCTATGCCCGCACTGCGCAATGCTGATTTTACAGACTCCAACTACGATCATAAAGGTCTGAAACTATCTGTTAAGGCTCCGAACAGTCCTCCATATTCCGTGCTTCTGAAATGGAACCAGGTAGCATCCAGAGTAGATCTCCTTTTACATGAAAAACGCTATCTTTCTGCAGAAGAACTGAAAAAGATTCCAGACTATGAAATCGACCAGATATGCCGAACTATTGTTTCTTTTGCCCACTGCCTTCCTTCCAGTACCAAAGAGGAACGTGACCCATTATTGCAAGTTGATCTGTTCAATTACTGGGATGCTGCCAAGGCACTGCGCCCTGTTGTACAGGATAAGGAGCAGCTTTCTCATTTGGTTTCCCTTATGGAAAAAGAATACGATGCACTTTCTGGCGATGACAGCAAAAAGCAGTTTTGTCTGGAGCGATTAACCGCAGCACAGGAATACCGTGACGGCACATTTGATCTGTTCCCGAACCAGGAACAGTACAACAATATTCTTCCCGCTGAAAAGGCAGAAAAACAGATTTCGCATTCTCCACTTTCCAAAAAAGAAAGTAAAAGCAAAAGCGATGGGCAGATGTCCATTATGGACTTTCTGGAAAATGCTCCAGAAGAGCCAACTGTTACCAAAGAACCGGTCATTCAGCCAGTCGAACTGTCTGTTGAAACCTTACAGCCGTTAAAGCTTGCTGCACAAGGTGAGTATAACGATATTAAACTGCACCATCCAGACCATCTCGTAGGTTTTGAACAGCATGGCTATTACGAATTTTACGGTGAAGATGCCAGGATTGCTGCGCCTGTTCTGGGGCATAAACTCCTGGAAAAAGAACTGGTGGGCGGCGGAACTGTTTCCGTTACCGGCTTCCGTTCAGACGAATGGGCAGCACATGCCAACAAACTGTGGAAGAACGGCAAAAACGTCTATCTTGTTGGTGAGCAGTCAGATCACACACATGTACTGACAAAAGAGCTCCTTGCAAAAGATTATGTTCCTGTCGATATGGAACTCAATATAGATGGAAGAGATTTCAAAGTCGATTCCGTCGATTTCCAGACAGGAAAAGTCAGTCTGACAGATCTTACATTCTTCCGAGCTATGGGATTCCCGATCAGCCGTGTAGAATCCCTTGAATATGTTCGAAGCATTGTCGCAGAACAGGATGCTCCGGTCATCGATGCTGTTGAAGTTTCTTCCGAAGAAACGGTTCCTTCTTTAGAAGAAAACACAGTCGAAGAACCTGCGGATATTGTTCAGTCTGTTCCCGTAGAAACTGAGATCACAGCGGAGCCGGATACTCCTGTACCCCATTCGCCTGTGAATTTTTCAATCACAAGTAACGAACTGGTTACCGGTGGTCCCAAGGCAAAGTTCCGAGCCAACGTTGATGCAATTCGGCTTTTAAAGGAACTGGAAGCATCCGACCGCTACGCCACTCAAGAAGAACAGGCTGTACTCTCCCACTACGCAGGCTGGGGCGGTATCGCAGATGCTTTTGACGATACTAAAACCGCCTGGGCAAGTGAGTATCGTGAACTGAAAGAAATTCTTTCTCCCCAGGAATATGAAGCTGCCCGTTCTTCTGTTCTAAATGCACACTACACTTCTCCTGTTATCATCCATGCCATGTATGAAGCACTTGGCAACATGGGATTTTCCAAGGGAAATATCTTAGAGCCGTCCTGTGGTATCGGTAACTTCTTCGGCTGTCTTCCGGAAGAAATGTCTGGAAGCAATCTCTATGGCGTGGAACTTGATTCCATCACCGGAAGAATTGCCAAGCAGCTTTATCAGAAAGCTAATATCACGATTGATGGCTTTGAAAAAACCAATTTCCCGGATGATTTCTTTGATGTTGTAATCGGTAATGTTCCTTTCGGAAATTATCAAGTACCAGACCGCAGATATGACAGGAACCACTTCCAGATTCACGATTACTTTATTGCGAAATCCTTAGACCAGGTTCGTCCCGGTGGTGTTGTCGCTGTTATTACATCAAGCGGAACCATGGATAAGCAAAGCACTTCCACAAGAGAATACATCGCCCAACGGGCAGACCTTGTAGGTGCGATCCGTCTTCCTAATAACGCATTTAAAAAGAATGCCGGTACTGACGTTGTTGCGGACATTCTTTTCCTGCAGAAGCGTGACCATGCTCCGATTGAGCGTCCGGATTGGGTAGATCTGGACACAACAGCTGACGGATTCACAATGAACAAATATTTTGTGGACCATCCGGAAATGATTCTTGGAACCCTTGCCATGGAAAGTACCCAGTATGGAAAAGATGCACTCACCGTGAACCCTATCCCAGATACTGACCTTTCTGAGCAGCTACATACTGCAGTCCAGAACATCAAAGGAACTGTCGCTCTTGCTGAGCTTTCTGATACCGATCTGGAAGATGATATTTCCATCCCTGCTGACCCCAATGTCCAGAATTTCAGCTATACCCTTGTGAGCGATGAAGTCTACTATCGTGAAAATTCCATTATGAATCGCATGGATCTTCCTATGGCCACTGCAAATCGTATCAAGGGTATGATCGAGCTGCGTGATACTACAAGAGAACTTCTTGATATGCAGCTCGCCGATGCCAGTGATGAGGAAATTCATGCTCAAATGAATAAATTAAATGATCAGTATGACCAGTTCACAAAAAAATATGGTCTTCTGAACAGCCAGGGAAACCGCCGTGCCTTTAACCAGGATGCTTCTTATTGTCTGCTTGCCTCGTTGGAAATCTTAAATGATGATGGCGAACTGGAACGTAAAGCAGATATTTTCACCAAAAGAACAATCAAGAAGCCGGAACCTGTCACATCAGTTGACACAGCTGTTGAAGCACTCTCCGTTTCCATGGGAGAAAAAGCCTGTGTTGATCTGCCCTATATGTCAGAACTGTACGGAAAACCGGAGGATGAAATCTGCAAGGAACTCCACGGACTTATTTTCCAGGAACCTGTCACAAAACAATGGCAGACTGCCGATGAATATCTCTCCGGAAATGTCCGTGAAAAGCTTCGTACCGCAAAGACTTTTGCCGAGAACAATCCGGATTATGCTGTCAACGTGGAATTTCTTAAGCGAGTGCAGCCACAGGAACTGAGTGCTACAGAAATTGATGTACGGCTTGGCGTCAACTGGATTGAACCGAGTCTGATCAATGATTTCATGTTCGAAACATTCCAGACACCACGCTTTTATGCCTACCGCAAATCTGTTCAAGTTCAATATGCAGAAGTAACCGGAGAATGGAGTATCAAGGGCAAATCCGTTGATTACAACAACCCTGTTGCCAATGTAACCTTCGGAACAGAACGTGCATCGGCTTACCGACTGTTGGAAGACTCCCTTAATCAGCGAAACACAAAAATCTATGACACGGTCATTGATGCACAGGGAAATGAAAAACGAGTTGTAAATAAGGAACAGACCATATTGGCACAGCAGAAACAGGATGCCATCAAGGATGCTTTCAAGGACTGGATATTCCGTGATCCTGCCCGCCGTGAAATGCTTGTGACCCGTTATAACGAACGTTTCAATAGCATCCGTCCTAGAGAATACGATGGAAGTCATTTGAAATTTCCGGGCATGAATCCGCAGATTGCATTACGTCCTCACCAGAAAAATGTTGTTGCCCATATTCTTTACGGCAATAACTGTCTGGCAGCGCACACGGTCGGCAGTGGCAAAACATTCAGTTGTATTGCCGCAGCTATGGAAAGCAAACGTCTGGGACTCTGCCAGAAATCTTTGGTCGTTGTTCCTAACCATCTGACAGAACAATGGGGTTCCGATATTCTGAAACTGTATCCAAACGCTAAAATTCTTGTCGCAACGCAAAAAGACTTTGAACCGGCAAACCGCAAAAAGTTCTGCAGCAGAATTGCAACAGGTAACTACGATATGGTTGTTATCGGTCATACCCAGTTTGAAAAGATTCCACTTTCCCCGGAACGCCAGAAGGCTATTATCCAGAAACAGATCGATGATGTTGTGGATGGTATCGAAATGGCCAAGAGGGAAAATGGAGAACAGTTCACGATCAAGCAGATGGTTGCTATGCAGAAACGTCTGGAAGCACGCCTTGATAAATTGAATAACAGCAAAGTCAAAGATAATGTTGTTACGTTCGAGCAGTTAGGTGTGGACAGGCTCTTTGTAGACGAAAGCCAGGAATTTAAGAACCTGTACTGTTTCACCAAGATGAGCAATGTTGCAGGTATCTCTACGACAGATGCCCAGAAGTCTTCTGACATGCTTGCTAAGTGTCAGTACATGGATGAGCTGACCGGTGGTCGTGGTATCACATTTGCTACCGGCACTCCAATTTCCAACAGCATGACTGAGTTATATACGCTGATGCGTTATCTGCAGGCAGATACACTGCGCTCCCTTGGACTGCAGCACTTTGACTCCTGGGCAGCTCAGTTCGGTGAAACGATTACTGCCATTGAACTTGCTCCCGAAGGAACCGGTTATCGTGCAAAGACCAGATTCGCAAAATTCTTTAATCTTCCGGAACTGATGAGCGTGTGGAAAGAATGTGCAGACATTCAGACCGCAGATATGCTCGCACTTCCTACTCCGGAAGCTGTCTATGAAAACATTCTTCTGAAACCCTCTGATATACAAAAAAATCTCGTTGCATCTCTGGCAGAACGTGCTGAAACAATCCATAACGGTGGCGTAGACTCGTCCATTGATAACATGCTCAAGGTAACAAACGATGGCCGAAAACTGGCTCTGGATCAACGGCTCATCAATCCGATGCTGCCCGAAAATCCGAACAGTAAAGCCAATGCATGTGTTGACAAGACTTTTGAAATCTGGGAGGAAACCGCAGATAAAAAGCTGACCCAAGTTATTTTCTGTGATCTTTCCACTCCAAAGTCTGATGGAAGTTTCAACGTATACGATGATATTCGTGAAAAGCTCGTTGCAAAGGGTGTTCCCCGTGAAGAGATTGCTTTTATCCATGAAGCGAACACGGATGCCAAAAAAGCAAATCTTTTCGCTAAGGTAAGAACCGGACAGGTGCGTGTCATTATTGGTTCCACATCGAAAATGGGTGCCGGTACTAATATACAAGACAGACTTGTTGCATTGCATCACCTGGACGTTCCTTGGCGGCCTTCTGATGTGGAGCAGCAGGAAGGTCGTATTCTCCGACAAGGCAATATGAACGACACAGTCAAGATCTTCCGTTACCTTACAGAAGAAACTTTTGATGCGTATATGTGGCAGATTCTTGAAAATAAGCAGCGTTTTATCGGCCAGGTCATGACAGGAAAATCTCCTGCCCGTTCCTGTGAAGATACCGATGAAACATCCTTGAAATTTGCCGAGGTAAAGGCGCTGGCATCCGGTAATCCGTTGATCATGGAGAAAACGGAACTGGACACTGCCGTTGCCAAACTGAAACTTCTGAAATCCAGTCATACCAGTCAGCATTATCGTCTGGAAGATGCACTTTTAAAGGCCTATCCGAAAGAGATAGCTGAAGTAACTGCACTTATCGATGGCCTTAAAGGGGACATTGAAACAGCAAAGCAAAATCTCCCAGTAGATACAGAACATTTCAAGATGGTTATAGGCGGTGTGGAATACACAGACCGTAAGGAAGCCGGTACAGCAATACTTGCTGCATGTTCCAGTCTGAAAACAGTCAATACCGGTGGAACTATCGGTGAATATGCCGGTTTTACATTAAAGGCCCAGTTTGACAGTTTCACTCAACAGTTCCGTCTTTCTGTCAAGGGGCGGACAACACATACCATTGATGTCGGTCCCGACCCTGCCGGAAATGTTACCCGTATCAATAATGTCGTGACCGGACTGGAAAAGAACCTGGCAGCGTCTGAGCAGAAACTGGAAAGCCTGCACGAAAAGGTAGAGTCTGCAAAAGCAGAGCTGCTACGCCCTTTCCCACAGGAAGAAGAACTCGCATTGAAACAAGCAAGACTCCATGAAGTAAATGCGCTGCTTGATATGGATGAAAAGGGAAGGGAATCAGAACCGGCACAAACTTCTGTTTCCCCTCAAAAAACTGTCAGTGGAAACGTGATAGCGGTTACTCCGGCACAGCCGATTCGCTCACAGGCTGCATATGCTGATCAGCCAAAGCGAATGTCTATCCTTGATCGTTTGAATGAAAAGAAAGCTGAAATTGCCAATCGGCAGAAACCTGTTGTTCCGTCTGCTCCTAAAAAAGAACAGACCCTTTAATCCCTTATGCCGGGGCAGCTCATACTGCCCCGGCAACAAATAGAATGGAGGAATATTATGGCTGATTATAAAAAGCAGCAATTACAAAAGATCAAAGAAGCCACTGAGCAATTAGAAGCCGGCATCAAGGACTTCTTTTCCAGTGGCAACTTCCAGGATTACTTAAACGTGATGTCCCGTTTTCACACATACAGTTACAGTAATTCCATCATGATTGCCATGCAGAAACCCGATGCCACACTCCTAGCCGGTTATTCCGGATGGCAGAAAAAGTTCGAACGCCATGTAAAACCAGGAGAACATGGCATTAAGATCTTCGCTCCTGCTCCTGTCAAGGTACAGATTGAACGTGAGCGGAAAGACCCGGAGACTGATCTTCCAGAGCTGGATGAAAACGGAGATCCTGTCATGGAAACCGTTGAGATCAAGACCCCGAAATTCAAAGTGGTTACAGTATTTGATGTTTCACAGACCGACGGCAAACCGCTTCCCGACCTTGGGATTGATGAACTGACAGGAAATGTCGAAAACTATGAACAGTTCTTTGAAGCTCTGAACCGCACGTCTACTGTTCCTATCTCCTTTGAACCGATGGACAGTGAAACAAATGGTTATTACAGTCCTGCAGAAAAAAGAATCGCTATCCGTGAAGGAATGAGTGAAGTGCAGACCATCAAGACAACCATACACGAATTGGCCCACTCCCGATTGCATGATTTTGATCGGTCCAAGCCTGTAGATACAGAAAATAAGAAAGACCGCAATACCAAAGAAGTTGAAGCGGAAAGCATCGCTTATGTTGTCTGTCAGCATTTTGATATTGATACCAGCGATTACAGTTTTGGTTATGTCGCAACCTGGTCTGCTAACCGAGAACTTCCGGAACTAAAAGCATCTTTACAGACAATCCGTGATGCAGCTGCATCCCTTATCAATGAAATTGAACAGAATTTCTCTGAAATCCAAAAGGAGCAGGAGCACCAACAGAATATTGAAAATCCTTTCGTGTCTGAACCGGATAACGCCGTTCCAGAGCAGGAAATTTCCACTCAAAAGAACGAATGGAAATGCTATATCGTTCCCGATCTTATGACCTGGACAAATGCAGGTATCGGAAAAGAAAGAACAGAAATTGAAGCTTACGATAGTTTTGATGATGCTGTTACCCGTTTCCGTGAACTCCGCACAGAGCAATACAATTTTGAAAAAGCATACGACGATACATCGAATAAGCCTTATGCCAGACTTACTTTTGGTATTCAGCGTGATGACCCTCCAAGCGCAACTGACCTGCTCCATGTCAGAGCCGGTAAAAATATCCTTGTAGAAGACTTCACCCGAATGGATGCAATCCGTGAAAATCCGGAAGCAATGGCACTACTGGCAAACCTCGGTTCTCAGATAGGTTTTGACGAAGTTCTGGTCAATCGTTCCATGTCTTCAGAGGAAATCAAGCAGTTCACCTTTGACCATTATAAATATAAGTTAGAGCAAAGTGGTGTTCCTCAGCTTGAATCCTATCTTTCCGGTTTTGACAAGTTATACGAAGAAGGACAGCTCGATTCTTTAAAGCCATCTGTTAATCAGCAAAGGATTTCCGAATTTCAGAAGTTTTCTGAATGGAACAACCCCTATTTTCCTGTTACGGATACTACAGAAAAGCTTGCAAATGATCTGTCTGTTTTCATGACAGCTTATGACCCTTACACAGACACAGATAAAAATGGTGCCGAAAAATTTACAGAGATTCATCAGAATCTTACGGAGGGAAAAACGGAATACCTGCACGAATGGCTTTCCAGTATCATTGCAGAAAATGATGAATTCAGTGAACAGGCTACGGCTTTATCTGAACGTCTTAATGCCCTTATTTCCTCCCCAGAGCATGACCGTTCCAGTACCATCATGCAGCTTGCAGCCGATCTGGATCAATTTGCCCAGGAACACGACACATATGAATATGCAGATGTTATTGATGATCGTATGGATGCAATCAACCAGAATTTCATCAACATTTCTGCTGGTAAAACAGCTGAAATTACACAATGGCTTCAGACAGTCGCAGAAGAAAGTGATGTTCCTTCTGATAAGCAGACTGCAAACGCACTTATCAAAAGACTGTCTGAGTTTACTGCAGATGTGCCGGATGTCCAGGCAGAGAACAAGGTTACATTCTATGCCGCAGAATGCAGCGAATTTCCAGACCTGGGTGAATTACACGAAAACCTTACTTTAGACGAAGCAATCAGAATCTATCATGAAATACCTTCTGACCGTATGAATGGAGTAAAGGGAATCGGTTTCAACCTTGAAGATGGAAGTATCTATGATGGTCGTATGGAGCTGATGTCCGGAGGCATTATTCATACCGATGTGATCAATGCAATCGACCATTATCGTAACAATCCTAAGATCCAGCAGGCAATGGAACACTTGAAAATGCTGTTCTCCGTTCCCGAATTTGAAAAAGAACAGGAACCAAATGAAGCGGCCTTCCAGGTTGGCAATCATTATCTGCACATCCAGGATGCATCTGATGGAAGCTGGGATTATACCTATTACAATCAATTTATGGAAGTGATCGATGGCGGTCAGATTGGTGATGAGGAAATGAGTTTTTCTCAGGCACGAAATGAAATTGTAGAATTACTCAATCTGTCCTCCTCTGCTCTCTCACCGATTCCGACAGAAGATCTCGAAGATATGCTGGATAAGCACGAAAATGATCTGCATTGTCCTGTCTATCATAAAGATCTGAAACAGGCCCGTGCAGATGGTGAAATGGATGCGTGGCGTATCAGTCATCATGCAACCACCACATGCTCCGAACAGTTCCAGAAGGAATATGAACGTGCCTATGAGAACCGGCAGGTTCCTCAGTTCTTACAGCAGATGGTTGACCGGTATGGAATGGAGCGCTGCAAGATTGTAGTTGCAAGTACGATCCAGCTCGCTTCTTATGATGGACGCTATTCACAGGATATGAAAGATGCTGCAGCAAAAGTGACCATTCCTGGAGCAAGTACAGACTCCATGCATGACCGTCGATTTGATTACCGTATTTCTTGTCATCCTGTTACAGTCAATGTTGCCATGCGTGATCTGCTTGCTATTGAAAAGCAACAGGAACAGGCAAAATTGAAATCACAAAAGAAAATCACACAGGCTGAAAAAGGAACTGGTAAGAGAAGTTCGATTCGTGCCAAACTGGAACGCAATAAAGCGATTATTGCTGCCGGTTCCGAACAGAGCCAGAAAGCCAAACGTGATAACCCACAACTATAATAAAGGAGCCAGCCAATGAAATATTCCATGGAAGAAATTAATCTTATGTGTATTTATGATACAGAAAACCGTACTACTCTGATTGCAGAATTAGAGACTGCCACTGAGTATGTGGACGATCCGGAAATGCTTCGTTTGATCGAACATACAGCAGATAAGCTTCGCCACACAACCGACGATGAATTTGCAGATCTCGCACTGTTCCCTGCGTGGGATGACGGAGGTGAGGACGATGCTCTCATCGTATGAGCGTGAAACCATTATCAACTACAACATGGCAGAGCAGAATGCCACCATCTATACTCATGATAAAAAACTAATAAAACGACTGGAAAAACTGTCTGCCAAATTTCCGGAAGAATTTGTTCTTACGTCTACGAGCCAATGGGGAGATGTAACCTATACTTTCCCTAAAAAGTATATTTCAATTCGGGAACCCTATAGTGAAGCAAGACGCCAGGCTGCAAGGGAGCGTGCTCTGGCAGGCAATATGAAGCCACCTAAAAGGGGTTCCAATCCCTAATTCAATTACTGAAAAGGGACAAAAGAATATGTCTTTCAGTTAAATTGTCCCTTTTCAGAATCAAATACCAATCCCAAAGGAGGAACACATTATGGGTAAAATAGATTATGAACTTTATCAAGTCAAGCATGGCGAGGAACATCGTGATCTGATGTTTACTAACATGAAGCTGATTGATAAGTTGAAACTGAACATCGAACAGAGCCACTACGATAAAGTTTATTCCGGTTCTGAAGATAATAAATCTTCTGTCAATGAAGTCCTTGAAAGCCTGTTTGTAAAATTCAACCTTCATTTTCCCTCTGATTACCGGGCAAGATCTATGTCTGTCAGTGATATTGTGGTCTTGAATGACCACGGAAAGAAACAGGCATATTTCTGTGACTCATTCGGCTTTGTAGAAGTTCCGCAGTTTCTACAGAGCAATGTAAGGGTAACCGATTTAACTGACGGACTTGCTGTAGATGGACATATCGGCACATGGCACACAGTTGAATCTATGCATCTTGGAGAAACACAGCTTTTCCTTATGGAACATGATGAATATGGTGATGAAACTGCCTGTGTTATCGTAGACAGCTCCGGTAAGCTTCTTGCCGAAGATGTATGGAACGGCTTTGACCAGGAAGTTCTTGATATGATTATCGAAGAACAGGGAATTGTACTGTCGCAGGCGGCTTCCACGCAAGAAAATAACACCACTGTTATGCTCGCCGATGTTGGAAGTCAGCTTCTGCAGACAGGAAATGAACCGGACAACTATCTTGCTGCCGCAGAAGGATATTCCGAAGAAAACTACAATATGATCGATGGTCGTATTGATGTCCAGAGCAAGCTAACTCCGGAGGATGATACAGAAACACAGCCGGAGGTCAAAAATGAGAAAAGGCCTTCCGTTCTAGCTAAATTAAAAGAGAAACAGGCATCAGTCACGGAGTCCAATAAAACAGATCCTCCCGTCAAAAAATCCAAAGACAACATTAGTCTAGACTAACCGCAACACAACAAAAGACCCAGAGTTCAGTTTATCTTACTGTCTCTGGGCCTTTTTCATTTGTCTTATTTCAAAATTCCGTACTCTTTCATCAAATTGATTCTTTCATTGCCGATTTTCAGAGCCTCTGCGGCACTATTATCGTGACTACGTTTTGTTTCTCTGAAGTATTTCCACAATCGACTGCACCATGCAACTGGCAATAAATATGGATGCTTCCGTAAATATGGATATCGACTCTCTAACTGACTAACCGAGGGGAACACCGATGATAACATACTTCCTTTTGCCTTACGTCCTTGTTTTTGAGCAGCAACTGCATCCAGTGTGATGTTGCTACTGTGCTTTCGACTCATATTGGCATCGCCATAGATTCCGCTAGAAAGAAGATCTTCCAACATAGGTAATTCGTCTACTTTGATATTTCTCCACGTTAAAGGATAAGCCGCCTGTTCCGGATCGAAAGTCAGATACTTACTTCCGATTTGAAATAATGCAGCTGCGAATTTATCTGCATTGATTTCCTTACAATTATTCAGTACCTGCGTCCAATCAATTTGGGTGCCATATTTGTTTGCAAACATGATAATATCGCAAACCTGTCTGATACCGAAGCCACTATGAAGAAAGTGTTTGAAAGCATGACAGATTAAGTAGAATAAATGGTCTGTATATCCCATTGTGCAAACAGGAACTCCTTGGATGTCTTCTACTATGGCCCTGTCAAAAACACCTTCGAAAAAGCGATTCATATCCCCATAAGCATCAGATTCCGGAGGAAATAGGTGCTTATGAAGTTCAATGTACAATGGACTTCCCATCTTACGATACGGAACTTCGTAAGCTCCTAACAAGTTGCTCTCATCTTCTGCTGTCTGCATACCAAATTCCGTCATAACCATGTGACAAGTTTCAAACTGATCGGCCGGCACCAGCACATCTTCATCACCAGACTGTCTATGATCCGGCTGAGGATACAGATTTCTGCAGATAATCCCCTTTACAACTAACGGTTTGACACCTGCAGCATGAAGCTTCTTATTCAGATCCAAGAACTCACTTGTACGTCTTGTCTGCAACATTACTTGCTGCATTACCTGGCGTTTTGCCATTACTACAAATGGTACATTTGCTTGCTGCAGTGAGGGAGAAGCATATACTGCTTCGTAAAACATTGGTAACACATTATGAATGCTGGCCATATCAAATAACTTTTGCCAATCTTCCAGAAGGAGCTCTTCCGTTATATTGGCTTTCTGACCTAGTAAGGCAGATTTCAATATTGCCAAGAACCGCTCACTCGTCACTTCCATTTTTTTCTCCATTATCTCGCTATACTGTATTTTATCAAACTGATAAAGTTGCAACCACATATGCGTTGATATGTCCTATCTGCTTTTCTCTTTCTTGTTTTTTCTTGGTGGTCTTCCTAATAATTGTGGAAAATACTTATTAAACACAATTGCCACTGGGTATAAGATAATACACACAAGAAGTAATTCTAATAATCCGCCAAGTAAAGTTTGCGAATTAATCGGCAGTACCTTAGTTATTACACTCATGCATAATACATGCAAAGCCAACATTACAATGGTGTTTTTGCCCCAAAACTCAAAAAATTTAATGCTTTTTTTCTTAAATAAAAAGACAAATGCACACGATGTTATTACAGCATTAAATGAGTAGAGAATTGGATTTTTATAATTTAATTCATACATATTTGTTTTAGTGTTTACTATCGCACATACAAATCCGAATAGAAGCATAAATACAATTTGTATCCATCGAAGATCCTTGTTCTCAATATATTCACATATATAATAACCTAGAGCGAAGAAACCAAATGCGGTACAACTCATAATAACGAATGCAATTTGCGCATTTCCTGTTTTAATAAAAAAGGGAATGACATATACTACTAACGCAATAAATTTATTGTACTTTTCTTCCTGTATAAGATAATTCATACATACAAAAGCAATTTCAACAACAAATAAGCATAGTAAAAACCATAATGGTCCGTTTACAGGTTTTAAAATCAAACCATCATACCAATGCCATTGAAGAATCTCGTAGTTGAATTGATGTTTTGAACCAATCAATGCTATATATATTAGTTCAAAAACAAAGTAAGGTACAAGAAGTTGTCGGCATCTGCTTATTATTATTTCCTTCAGTGAGCTTTTATCTAATTTCCGGGTATATTTCAACATCATTCCACTCAAAATAAAAAACATAGGAACATGAAATGAATATAACCACACTACTATTTCGGCACATGAGTCAGTCCATATATGTCCCAAAACCATAAGTAAGATCCCAAGGCCTTTTGCTGCATCAACATAGTTCAATCTTTTCAACTCTTAATTTCACCTCCCCTTTATGAATGAATTATTCTTTTAATTTTTCTTAATGCTCTTTTCCATATAGGTAAAGCTGTGGAAGTATTGACAGGGAAGAGTGACCATAATTCGTTAAACCTTTTATTTTTAATCATATTCAAGACTTCATCACGTTCTCTTTTCTGTGGAGATGCATAAAGTAACGACGGATTCTCTTTTACAACATCTTCTAGCGCTACAGTTCTATACTTAATCTGATCCGCTATACTATGGAAAAGATGCACCCCTCTAGTAGAATGAATCAAAACAAGTGATGTTCCTAAGCCATTATCCATTTCCGGATCCAGGTCCCATATTCCCCAGAAATCACCTATAGTAATGTCACTCTTGCGAACATATCCTTTGAAATTGCACGTGCTACAAGATTCTCTTGAAATATAGTCATTACAGTACAATTTCATATACAAATCATCAGAATTCCGTTTAGAGTATCGAGTCCCATCATCATACTCAATCAAGCATGAATACGAATATCTACTCCATCCAGTATCCTTTGATCGTTGGTTGATTCTTACTGGTTTGCTATTTTCAGTTGTTTTTTGGTATTTGATATACTCAGACCATGCCATTGGCGAAGGAATTCCATGACACACAAAATCCACACATATCAGATTTTCATATTTGTCGGATAAGAATGCTTTTAATCCAGCAACTTGACAAGGTGTTCCAGAAAATAGAACAAGCCTTCCGTTTTTAAGATGTTTCTTTATATCCCCAAAGGTATTATCCAAAAAACTTTCAGAATATTTTGCGCCTTGAAGCATATACAATTTTTCTGCTTGTTCAACAGCTATATGCTTTACATTCCAATTTTCATCATATGCTGCACCATAAACAATCCCGTTACGTTTCAATACCGCTAAAGACAGCTCTGTAAAAATACCTCCAGAAGAACTATTAGCTTTAATATCTTTATTTAAAGAAAAAGCAGAATACGCTTTAGGAATCGTCTGCGGGTCCTCCGCTGTAGTTGCAACTGGACATACATTCTCACAAAGATGACATTCTACGCAGTTTCCGCTGTCTTTCACTTTGGGATAAGAAAACCCAAACTCATCTTGTAGAATTTCAAGGCAATGCTGTGGGCATATAGAAACACATGCTGTACATCCTACACATTTATTCCTATCGATCAAATTCGGCATACTCCACCTCCACTTCTTATTATTTATGCGCTAGTTTTTGTAATATCATTTTTACGGGGCTGCTAAAGATATTCTTCTCATAGTCATTAAATGACATAATATACATTAGAACCACATAAATGGCCGAATATATAATTACGTCAACAAAAAATACAAGCCAATTATTAATTTTGATTTGTTTCAAAATAAGCAAACCAACAACGCTCATTAATGCAGGGATAATCGCCATCTTTAAAATGTTTTTCCAAAACATAGGAATATCTAAACCAGTAACCTTATAATAGTAGGTATTCATTATAATGCCCTGGCCTAATAAATACGCAATACAGGAACATGCTGCAGCGCCAATAATTCCATAATAGGGAACAACCAGATATGTGGATACTACGTTCAAAATAGCAATTACAAGATAAACAATCGATCTAAATTGATGCTTATTTTGTGCAGTAATAATAGTTAAGCCTGTATTCTGAATAAGAGGAACACACAATGGAAACATAGTTAGTACTGCAATCCAATACGCATCGGCATAACTATCTCCTGCCCATAAAGTTATAAATGACTGTCCAAATACTGTAAACCCGGATACAATCAACGCAATGATAATAAATTGTAATCTTCCAACACGAATAAACAAAGCAGTCAAATCTTCCTTTGATGCCTCTTTGATTACCATACCAGTAATTCTAGGTGTTAACACGCCAGATATCGATGTAGACAGATTCATCACCATGTTATTAAATGTCCCACCCACATTATAAATAGCAACAGCAACACTTCCAGATAACATGCCAAGAATCACTTTATCTGTTGCCCAAAACAGCATATCGACAATCGAACCAATAAAAACAAAGATTGAGAAGCCAAGCATTTCCTTAATCAAAGGTCTAGGCATTTTTGAAAATACCGGTCTGATATGCAGTTTTTTTGAGCAATACACCGCATTTAGAGGCAACATCATAAATTGTACAACTGTCGCAGCAAATGCCATGCCAACTGATGCAAATCCCATATACAAAGCAATTAAATTTGCTATAGGAGCTGCTACAGTGGCCAGCATATCCACTAATTTTCTGAATGTATATTTCTCATGAGCCGTAATCATTGACGAAACGACACTGTTGGGAAAAGACAAAGCTGAATTGAAAGTCATGATCAAAACCAATGATTTCATTTTACTTAATTCATCGGCCGATAGACCTTTCTTAAATATAGGCTCTACATTAAATGCAATAATTGTTCCGCATACCAAAACTAAAACAGCCAATACACAATACAACGCTAAGAAAAAACCATATGTTTTCTCTTCTGATGCCTTATCATTTTCTGCTCTATACTTGGAAATATATCTTATAATCGTGCTGCCAAAGCCAAAGCTTAATAACGATAGATATGAGACAGCTGACGATGCCAATGAGAACAAACCATATTCCGTTTGTCCCAACATGCGTAACATGATGGGAGTATAAACAAATGGAATGATTGTTCCTAATCCCAAATTAATATAAGACAAAATTACACCTGTCTTTAGTTCATTCCTTTGCACAGCTATCACCTTTGCGCTAATCTTTCAATAGCATCCTTTCCCAAATATGCCTTGGAAATATAATCTGGCATAATATCTTCTAAATGTCTCTTAATGTCTTCTTCATGCTCCATGATCCACTTGAAATGATCAACTAATTCTTCTGGGCGTTCGAGTGCTTGAACTGGTAAAACATAATTCTCATCTGTTCCAAACAAATCCATTGCAATACCACGTGACTTTACAGAGTATCCCAGAACAAGCGTAGGCACGCATGAAGAGTATGCTGCTATGGTAGCATGAGTACGAGCTCCGACAAAAAATCTGCAGCGTGAAATGTAGCCTTTTAATTCTCTACATCCATGATCT
Source organism: Lachnospiraceae bacterium (assembly GCA_015057665.1). Lineage (GTDB taxonomy): Bacteria > Bacillota > Clostridia > Lachnospirales > Lachnospiraceae > SIG292. The sequence continues at coordinate 20,165 of SVDY01000026.1, forward strand.
TGAATCAAAACTACTCTGTTGCTATTTTTGTATTCGTCATACAACTGTGTTAATAATGTCAAATCATCCTTTTCTCCATTTATAACATGTGGAATTAAAGCAATACTATAAGCAGTATTTGATATTATTTCATCAATCAGCTTTTTGTATGCACTATATACCACATCAGAACTTCTTCCACTTTGAAGGATTAATGGACTTGCATTGATTCCAACCATTTGTCCTTCCACCCATTTCTCCGGTAATGGAAGCTTTATGGTCTCTAACGTGAAAGCTGGATCTGATACTTTAATCGTATTATCATTGATACGCTTTAACACCTCATAAGATATGGGCTCCCTAGCAGCAATAAGATCAAAATTTTTCAAGTCTTCAGCAATTTCACTTTCCTCGATCAGACCTGGTTCAACGCTACATCCCCATAAAACTAATTTAGCGCCTTTCTTTTTTATATTTCGATTGATGGCGGCAAGCTGATCCGTTCCGGGATAACAATAATTATCTCCACCAATTGATAAATAAACATCGTTAGGCGAAACATCATCTGTTAGATTCTTATATTGATATTTCATTGCTAAATCAATCTTACCAAAAAGTTTAGTTTGCAAAGCAGAAATAAGCCACGCAAAACTTCTTTTGGCAATACTTCGTCTTTCATCATACTTTAATTCACAGATGTTATCGATTCCATATTTAGAATCTAACTCAGGTCTTCTTGAATATAAAATTGTTGGTTTATCCAAAATGTTTATGGTAGTACGTACAATCGCTTCACACCCATGATTGCCACTACCAGCATGCACAAACAATTTATACATAATCTCTCCTTAAATTTTATGCGTACTATTGATAATTGGAAGTTGATCCAACCATTTGTTTACGCTCTTTGAAAAAATAAAATTTCTAAGTTTATGCGAAATTACGCCAAACAAATATAAAATAATAATTGCAGTAAACATGTGCACAATCATCCACACACTTCCTACAAATAGTTTTCCTTGCAATAATTCATATATCAATAATCTGCTTGTATACATATCGCTATGAACAAAATAGACATCAAATGCAGCTGCACTAATCACATTGATTCTTTGATTGCAACCGACCTGTAGTCTTGCAAAATAAACAAAAACAAATACCGACCCAATAACATTTGTTACAAAAGCATATCCAAACGGATAAATGAAATAACTTAAAACAAAGGTTATTAAGGTGCATATAATATAGCCCAATACTAAATAGAACCGTTTAATTTTCCATAAAAATAATTCTTCTCCATATAGTTTGCAGTACGCACCTACAAGATACAAAGTAATGAAGTTGATAATTCCATAACCGTCATCAAGAAGGGGGGCACTTAACCCAAAGGAATACCAAACAGAAAAAATCAGTATTTGAACTACAAGTAAAATTTGAAAGCTCTTTTTATCTATAGCAAGTAATATCTTGTTAATAAACGGAGCTAACAGAATAAGGATGATGTACGTTTCCACGAACCAACGATTGCCGGCAAAAAACGGAATCGCTGCAAAAATAATATTGTTAATTGATAATGAAGCAGTACCTGCTAAAAGACCAATGCAATAGCCCACTATGCCATAAAACATTGTGATGACAATCAACTCTACAGATTTTCTTAAACTAAAGGTATCCTTGTTAATCAAAAAATAACCGGAGATTAGCACAAAGCAATTCACTAATGGGCAAGCAATGCTATAAACTGCTTGAGAAAGATACCATTCAAATGACGGAAAGACGGGGTTCTCTGCCATTCCTCCCAAATGTCCTGCAAGATAATGGATAGCAATAATCCCGCACATAGAAATAATTCTCAATATTTCAAAATTTGATGTTCTTTCTCTCCGCATAATAATTACCTTCTTGTTCGCTTCTTTAAAAAATGAATCCCATATAATAACCGTATTGCCATAATGTTTACGTCCAAATATTGTGCAATTTCATTTAGGCTATACATACCCATAAGGTCGCACATAAAACTATAATATGTTGCTATGCGTTTTAGGAATGGATATTTACATATTTGAGCCATTTCCTTAACCCACAATCCATATCCTTTGGGGTTCTTAATGAAATTCAAACTGCCTGCTTTGGTTAATCCATCATCTTGATATTCATAGATCCAGATTATATCGTTAAAGAATCGCAACTTGTATCCGTCACGAGCAATACGATTATAAACAACTGCCTCTGTTAAAAACTTTTCTCCTGGAAATTCCGGAAAAGTATATTTCTTATGGACATCCGTATAAAAAATGATAGCTCGCTCACCACTTAGCATTAGTTTACCATTCTCACGATAACTATATGTTTCAAGCCAAGTCTTGTCTAAGTACTGATCTTTGAATATAGGATTTGGCGTTTCTGTTGCAGTAATGCCTTTGTTTGCAACAATACCACAAAATGTGTGATCACATTCTATTGACTTAAACCAGGTATCGATTTTCGTCAGAGCATCTGCTGTCAATTCATCATCTGAATCCATGGTAAAGAACAGTTCACCATCGGCATATTCCAAGCCACGATTAATAGCCCTATGCTTTCCACCGTTTTCTGTCTTATAATAACGAATTGGGAAACACGCCTCTCTTTTCCATTCGTTAATTAATTGTTCTGTATTATCAGATGAACCATCATCTACCACGAGCCATTCAAAATTCTGAAAAGACTGTCTTTTTAAAGAAAAATATAATTTTTCAAGAATATAAGCTCGATTAAATGTCGGTGTAAAGACAGTAATCCTATATTTATACATTATCTTACCTTTCTACTAAGAAATCTGCCTGCACGGTTTACTACATATCGAAATAATCCTTCTCGTTTCACACAGCTAATTATTCCGTATAGATTCTCCGCCAACCTAACCCCAAGAATTGAGCTGAGATTTCTTAGCTTTTCCTGCTCTCTTCTTACTGCTTCATCTTGCCATGATGCATTATACCAGTGAACTGAATGCGTCACGTTTGCTCTATTTAATTTACCCGTTTGATAATCCATCGGTGCAAAATAAGCTGTAGGATATATATCTATTTCTTCAATCATTTGCCGCCGATTTTCTGCGACAAAACCAGAATCCATTAGCAACTTTGTTGTCAATATAGGGCAGGCAATATCACTGATATGACTTTTATATTCTGCATACTTCAAATGCTTATATTGCTCAATATGCTTCTTTAAAAAAGGATGGCCTTTTTCTGCCCCAAATCCTAACCCGGTGTTAACAAGGCCATCTCCTTCAATTCCCATAAAAGCCTTGGTTGCCTCATTTATGATATCATCATAAGAGCGAACAACCTCTACATCCGTGTCAAAATATATACCGCCATTCTCATAAACAATTATTAGTCTTGCAACATCACTCACAAAAGCCCACTTCTGAGCTTCATAAGCGTCTTTCATAAACTCCACCTGGGAAATATCAAAATTATTTTCATTCCACTGTATAATCTCATAATCTGGAAAATACTTTTTCCAACTTGCCAAACATTGAATGGCTTTTTCATCAAGTGGATTGTTGCCAAACCAGCAATAGTGAATTTTCTTACTAATCATGATTTCCTCAAATCTGCATATTCAAATAATACGCAAATATACTTGCTCCTTTTTCTTCTGTTTCAAGCAAATATGTTTCTCTCCAAGAAAGCTTATACAATACTGTATCATCCTTCAAAACCGTGTTCCACATGGATGCCGGAAGAGCTTCGTTCATCGCCGCCTGGAGATCATCTCTATGTAAGTTATTCGGCATAACATCATCCATACAGTACCTAACAGCTGGTAAATTACGATATGCTGTTTCAAAAAGGTAATCCATAAGTAGATAGTCGATAGAGGATGTTTCCGTGCTCCAATAGTATTCAAATGATTCTTTTAGGTATCGGAAAAAAATGTGGTTCTTCCATCCACCTAAGCAAAACCCTGTCCAACGGAATTGCGAAAGATATCTACTACTCGCAACCGGTTCACTTTTACAAGTAAAAAAAGGCTTTTCGAAATATTCATCTGGAATAGTTGAAGAACAAAATATTGTTGCGTCCAACCATAATCCACCGTATTTTTCTATCAAAGATACTCTCAAATAATCAGTAAAGTTAGCAATACACATTGCACCAGAATTGACTTTATTTAAAATATAATCTGGAATATCTAAATAATCGCTATAATTGTTTTCCGAAATTAAATTCACTTGGTGTTTACCCGCATTCTTTCGAATGCTTCGAATACACTGCTTAACTAATTCCGGTGCATCTTCTTCACCACTCCACCAACAAACCCATATAGGGCATGTACTATTCGGATCTCCCTCATAATCATCGTGCTTAAATTTCTCTAATACCACATTTAACTTGTCTTTTAGATAATTCAAGATCCATTCATCTTTCTTCAAATGAAAATGAGATGAAATCTTAGTTAAGCGCAAGCGCCAACACAGTTCGTCAAGCATACGGTAATTAGCCAATGCTTTCGAAAACTGGATATCTTCAGAATAGGTTTTTCTAGTCATTTGGATTCTTCTATTAATTCTGTTTAATAAATTACTCATCCTACGCACCTCTAATCAGCTGCATCACTTTACAAGTCAATTTAGGAAATAAGCTTCCAACAATGTATATCTGATTCTTGAAAGAATATGTCGATAATTCTGTCAATGAAAACTTAATTTTCCGTCGCAACTGCTTGATTTTCTTTTCAACATAATCCATCTGTTCACAAGAACCCGCCAAAGCATATCTGTAATATGATACACATGCAATACAAAATGCGGCCTTATCTTTTTTATATAGATTTGGATACTTGTCATGTAATAGCGTCAATCGTTCTAGGAAAGCTTCTAACGCATCCAATCGTTTTATAGAAAACGAAGTCATTATGCTGCCGGCCCTCTGCCTATAAAAATACAATGCGTTATTAACATATGCTATTTGCTCGGCCTTGTCGATTATCCTATATGTAAAAAACTCATCTTCATGATGCTTGCCATAAACAAAGCTCTCACCCTTTAAAAGATCTGCCTTATACATCTTGTTACAAGCACTAGCGCCTACGCCATTGCCATCCAGAATCTGCTCCAGTGCTTCTTCTGCAGATAGCAACTGCAGTTCATTTCCTACATCTTCGAAACTCGGAATATCTCCATCGAAAAAGCATTGAATTTTGCATGCAGATATTGGAGTTTTGCACTGTACGATAGCATCATAGAGTGATTTCACAAAATCTGGATTTAAAATATCATCGCTGTCAACAAAACAAACATATTCTCCAGCTGCGTTCTTCAATCCTTCATTGCGAGCATCCGATAAACCGCCATTCATTTTGTGAATTACTTTTATCCGTATATCCTTCTTGACCCATTCATCGCATATTGCAGGACTTAAATCTTTTGAACCATCATCAACCAATATAATTTGCAATTTCTTGTATGTCTGCTTGGCAATAGATTCCAAGCATTTTGGCAGATAAGATTCCACATTATATACAGGAACTATAATACTTATCAAATCCATTTTTTCTTTTCCTCTAGCATTAAATCTTATACTTATTTGAAACACCAGTTATCAGTTCATATGCTTTACGCACCAACCTATAACCACCGCAAAAAAAAGCCACTCCAATGACCATCAATTTGAGCTTCACAGAAAGACATTCTTCGACAAATCTTTTTGAAAAGACTTCTTCCTTCAAAGTTTTCCTTGCATTATGTGCATCGTCTTTCCACTCTTGTTGAACAGCAATATTAATCAAACAACGTAAATATCTTTGATAAACAACTATGCTCAATTCTTTATTATCTGAAATATCTTCCATAATAATTGATATTACTTTCAAAGGATCGAGTGTTTTATATCGCTCTTTTTTGGTTGTTGCTGCAGAACCCTTCCTTAAAATATAATGATAAAATGCCTTGTCTTCATATACAGAAACATTAGACCGCTTAAACAAATAGTAATTTAAGAGCAGATCTTCGTTAATTCGTATATCCTCATTCCAATGCGCTGATTCTAAAAGCCCACTAAGTGTTTTCTGATGGAATAATTTATTACATAAACTCGGTTCAATTTGCTCACCTAATAACAAGTCCAACAATGCTGTTTCATGGTCCTGTATGCGCAATTGTTCTGTGCCGTAGTAATAGTCAATATGGCCATCCGGATAAATCATCCTATAACCACAATGTGATATATCCGCATGATATTTTAATGCATTTGTTAACAAATTCTCATACATTTCCGGTTCAACATAATCATCTCCATCGACAAAGCCAATGTATTCTCCTTTGGCGTGTTCCAATCCTACTCTTCTTGTACTGGAAACACCACCATTTTCTTTGTGCATTGCTACAATACGTCGGTCTTTTGCTGCATACTGCTTTATTACATTCCATGTTCCATCAGTCGAGCCATCATCAATCACTAAGATTTCAATTTTTTTATGGGATTGATTCAGAATGCTCTCTAGGCAACGTCCTATGTAAGACTCGATATTATACGCCGGAACAATTATTGATACTAATATGTTATCCATTAGTCTATATACCCGATTCTACCTTTCAAGCTCTCTTTCTGCTGCATTCTCATTTCCATTGATACATTCTGCCTTAATGTATATTCCTCACCAAAGCAAATGCTGTTTTCCATACGTGCTTTTTCTTTCCTGAGGTATTCATCCAAGGAACATAAAATCTTCGCCGGCGAACCAGCCACTACTGAACCATCAGGAACATCATGTGTGACCGTGCTATTAGCTCCAATTATCACATTGTTTCCAATAGTCACTCCTGGCAAAACAACCGTATCAGCTCCAATAAAAACATTATCGCCAATTGTCACTCTACCTATTTTTGTATATCCAAGGAACTGCTTTGTACTAGCATCATGGCAAAGAATATGTACTCTCGGAGCCATTGTTACATTATTTCCAATCTCAATTAACCAGCAATGAGAAGGATCCAGAATAACCCCGTTAAGACGTCCGAAGTTTTTTCCGACTATCATACCCATCTTTATTAGTTTTTCTGTTGTATACTCACCTCGTAAGCGATATACAAATTCTTTTAACCAATTCATACTTTTCTCCTCATGCAAAATGCTCTCGACGTCACAAACGGAAAGTATAAAGCTTTATACATACCATAATAACAAATCGCTTATTGTCCCTAACTGTTTTCAAAGCAATGAAAGCAACTTGTTTTCTACTGCTTTTACTGTAATTTCTTTAGAAAAGAACTTACCTCTGCTAGTTGCCTGCCTTTTATAGTGCTCTAGTTTATCTTGATTTTCCGCAAGTTCTTTAATACTCCAATATAATGAATCTTCGCTCATTTCAGTAATGATTCCATATTCATTGTTTTTTCCAAGCATTTCTTCCATTCCCGCAACAGGTGTTGTTATAACCGGTGTCCCTACAATTAGTGCCTCTGTCGCAGCAGTAGAAAAACCTTCGGCTACTGATGAACAAATAAACATGTCACATCGAGCCACATACTTATAGGGATTTGTCTGATAACCCAAAAAAGTAAATGTATCTTCGATGCCTTCATCGTTCACGTACTTTTGAATACGATCCTTTTCAGAACCTATTCCTAAAATATATGTATGTATATTAAGGCCGTCATCAATTAAACGCTTATGAATACGAGCCAATTTGTCGAAACCCTTTATCGGTACAATCTTTCCAACCCCACACAGCTTGATGCTGTTATCCTCAACAAAAGCTTCATCAACCGCTTCTTCCTTTTGCGCTAAGATATGTGCCGTTTCATTTGTATTGTAGAGGACATCTATATTTGAAATCATAGGATAAATACTTAAGAAATCTTTTTTTACAGACTCAGATACACAGATAGTATTATTAAATCTATAGTAACATTGCTCAGATTCCTTAAATGAGCGAAAAGCTTTTGCTGCTATTTCCTTTGTGTGTTGTTCAACATGTATCCAGGAAACCAATTTAGTATCCCTGTTTGGGCAACCGCTAACAATACGAGCAGCTGGTCCCTCCAAATATGACACCTCAATGTCATACTTATCTTTTATCAAAACCTTATGAAGATATGTAGGAGAGAGTAATTTCATAATATGGCTATTGCCAGGAAAGGCTTTAGGAAACGCAACTTGATAATGGATGTTTTCCTTTAGAAACTGTTCGTTTACGCCACCACCGAACAATGCCAAAACCGTAATATCAAATTTAGATTGATCCATATTATTGACAAGATTTACAAGAACCTTTTCGGCCCCTCCTTGTCCTAGATCATGGATCAAAAATAAAACTTTAATCATTGTTCTTCTCCTAAAAAAATCATCGTCCTTTTACCGTCACATAAATTGCTAAACCTGCTCCACAAGGAATTGCCATAGTTGTTATTAGTTTACATGGAGAATCCTTTATCGCTTTCCAAGGTTTTCCCGCCAAGATACAACTCGATACAAAATGAATAGAATGACGGAACTTAAATTTAAAAGATGTATCCGGAAAACTCAAATACAATTTTCTGATTTCGGCAAAACTATTAGGACTATTTCTGTATTGTTTCAACATAGAATTACTCATTCCAGTTGGTTGATACTCTACATACCGCAAATTTTCGTTCAATACTAAAAAATCATATTGTTGACTTATTTGCAAATGCATATAGTGTGGGTTGAAATTTTTTTCCCCAGGAAACACTTTCATGGGAGCAAATTTCTTGTACAACTCAGTTCGAACAACATTTGTTCTATCCCCATTGTGTATCGGGTATTTTCCAACAAGTAGATCAATCAAATTGACCGTCTTTTGACTTGGCAATGGATCGCCTATTATATTGTCATCCAAATCGTAATCCAGTCCCACAATACCAGCAACGCTGTTAGATCCATTTTCTTTCCAAAACGAAAGTATTTTTTCAACTGCATCATCCGGCATAAAATCATCAGAATCTATGCAAACACAAAGTTCCGTTCTGATATGTGCGATTGCTTCATTATAAGCAGTGTGTAAGCCCCCGTTTTCTTTATAATAATACTCTATACTAAAATCGGATTCTTTGCTGATCCATTGTTTAACAAGATCTTGGGTTCCGTCTGTAGAACCATCATCAATTATCATCCAGATAAAATCTTTACAGGTTTGTCGCTTCATGCTATCGTAACATCTTACTAACAAATCTGCTCGATTATAAGCCGGAGTAAATACGGTCAATAACATTATTTTCTCCTTAGTTTACCTACTTTCTAAAGCTATATAAAAATCTTATCAATTTGCAGAATCTTCTATAGCCCAGTAAAGCTGTTCCAAAATGCAAGATTGCCAATTTTCTACTGTTTTCATGATTCGATAAGATAGAATTAAAGTTGCTCAGCTTTTCAATACACTCAGATTGTTCGTTTATTGCCTGCGCCTGTACGATATAGTAAGTACCATATTGATAGGCAGCATATTGCAACATCAATCTTTTATCTTCTTCCGAAGCAGCATTGGCCATTTCAATACATTTAATTATATGATTACATAAATCTTTGCTTTTCTTGTCATTTATTGTATGTGAAATGGAATCTTTCCTTTGCCTATAGCAATAGAAGTTCGAACAGATGAAATCCATACTTTTCGCAACTTGAATGAGTCGAGCGCTCCATTCTACATCTTCGGAATATACACCTACTTCAAATAATAAATTATCATTAAAGAGTGCTCGCCTTATCATCTTTGTACATGCAGATGATAAATACAAATTCTTTTCAGCCAAGTACGCCAATTGTTCTTTTTTCTTCTGAAGATCTAACGGCATATCTGATATATCGTGAAAATATGAAGTCTTATCTCCTGTATCTTCATAATATTTCTTAAAAGAAAAATTTAATACATCTGCGTTTGTTAATGACACTCTCTGGATCAACTTTTCAAGTGCATTGACATCATCCCAATAGTCATCGCCATCCAAAAAGAGAATGTAATCTCCTGTTGCATTTTCTATGCCTGCATTCCTAGCATCGGATAAACCGCCATTCTTTTTATGTATCACTTTGATGCGACTATCCTTTTGCGCCCATGCATCACACATTGTAGGGCAATTATCCGGAGAACCATCATCAACTAAAATAATTTCTGTTTCAGAATACGTCTGTTTCAGAACACTCTCAATACAGGTAGGAAGATAGTCTGCAACCGAATAAATTGGAATTACAACACTTACTAACATGTTCAACCGCATATTACACCTCCTTCGTCCATCTTCTCACACATCACACTAAACCCCAGGCGAAATGTATCTGGTAATAATAAAATACCAAGTATGTACCAATCATCAGCAATTTCATTACTCTTGCAGAGTCTTTTGTAAATATTCTATCAAGCAAATATGGTAACAGGATATATCCATACAAACTTGTGAAAATCGGTAATCTGCCTAAAAATACACCACTTGTTCCTGCTGACACCAAATACAATGCAGCAGAAACTATAGACATGTTTGTGCACAAGTTAATTACCGGATCATTGTCATAGTCAATCCATTTTCGACCTATAAAAGATAATAAAGCAGGAACTGAATAGACAATTACTCGAATCATATTTGTTCCATCATCGTTCATTCCCTGCCAGTCAGACACAACATTTGTATACTGTGTATCAGACAATAGGGTATCCAGAACATTCGTAAACTGATCTGCAAATGCAAATGCTATAACACACGCTACAGTGAGCACAAGCGTTTTTCCATTCCACGCTTTCCCTTGCACAATAAATACTATGGGCAGCATCAAAAGCGCAGAGCCGTGTATTGTACTTGCCAAAAGAATAACTGCAACTAAAGGTATCCATTTTTTCTTCAGCATCAACGGGGTGGCAGCAAAAATAATTGTTACCGCCGTAAACTGTCTAATTCCGTTATACATCCATGACAAATAATCAGTAGATGCAATAAACAAAAACATTGATATAAAATAGTTATACGAATATTTTCTATATACATAAATCAATGCCAAACCTTGAATTAGGGCAAGTATAAAGAAATAAATTCTAGTGCTGTCACCAAAAATAAGTTTAACAACTCCACTTAGTAAAGTGAAACCCTTATCTTTTGTTACAGTTGGAATATGCGCCACTAATTCTGACCAAGTAGCAGGAAGCGCCTTATAGAGAACCTCATATGCGTATGTATCTCCAATGGCATTCGATCTGGTCGCAACCATGTAAACCACAGGAGCAAACAGTAACACTGCGTAAAACCATTTTGGCCGTGAAACTCTCATCCCACATACATATTCAAAATTTGCTGCTGGCATGGACCTGTACAACATTGCCACTACAGCAAACCAAATAATTATCAAAAAGAATTCAGACATATATACCCTTCCTTTTATTATCTATGTTGTATATCAATCATTTCGTTTATATTTTCTCAGCCTAATATTATACCACAATTCTCCTGCAGATTCTACCTTTTTGCATAAACATTATCGTCCTTTTTTTTACATAAACGTGCTCTTTTTTGCGAAGAATTTGAATCAAATATTTAGTTTTCTGCCAATCTTCGCCGTTTT
>SVDY01000053.1 GCA_015057665.1 Lachnospiraceae bacterium
GGTGATTCTTTTTGGCTTTTAGAAGATGAGAATGGAAGATTGATCGGAATGATCAACGGGATGGTTACAGATGAGCCGATTCTAAGAGATGAGATGTTCGAAGACGCCAGTCTTCATAATCCAAAAGGAGCCTGGCAGATGATCTTTGGTGTTGAGACGATTCCGGAATATCGCAATCAAGGTTATGCTGCCATGATCATGGAAAGGGTAATTGTTGATTGTAAAGAACTTGGACGAAAGGGATTAGTACTAACCTGCAAAGACAAATTAGTTCATTATTACGAAAAATTTGGATTCGTAAATGAAGGAATTTCTGCTTCTGTTCACGGAGGAGCGGTGTGGTACGATATGAGATTGACATTTTAGAATAAAAATTATTAAAAGCGGTGATTAGATGTTTGATATGATCTACTCACCGCTTTTTTCATTAATTTAGATATCTAATACATAAGCAAGACATAAATTTGTCGTATTTAAAAGACCGTCAATGTGTGTTCTTTCTACACCGTGGCTATTGTATACCGCCATTCCGAATGCACCATGGGCTACATTGTAACCTGCTTTTACAGCTGCATTTCCATCTGTCCCATAGTGATAATAAATATCCACTACATAGTCACATTCTGCCTTTTTAGCATATTCGATAAGACGAGTAGTAAGTCCGTAATCATATACAGAGAAGTTGTCCTTTGCTGCAATACTTACAGCATACTCATTGCCATCATTGTCAGGGCCAATTAAGCCAATGTCAATACAGACAAATTCAGATACTTCTTCTGGAATGTAAGAACCACCATGTCCGATTTCTTCATAATATGGAAAAGAGAAGATTGTGCGGTATTTTGGTTTCAGATTATTCTTTTTCAGATATTTGATTGTCGCAAGTGCACAGGCAACAGCTGCTTTGTCATCGATAAATCTGGATTTGATGTATCCATTCTCTGTTAATGTGTAATGTGGATCCACAGAGATAATATCTCCATGAAGGATGCCAAGCGCCTGAACATCTTCTTTTGATCTTACAGGCATATCGAGAAGAATCATCATATGTTCCTCATCTCTTGGAAGAGTACGGGCATCATCAAATACATGAACAGAGTGAGACTGGCAGCATAAGATTCCTGTATATTCACGGCCATCTCTTGTGTGAACTATGACATTTTCTCCCTCTAAACTATGGAAGTTCTGTCCTCCAAGCTGTCTTACACGAATAGCTCCGTCCGGATCAATGCGGCGTACTAACATGCCGATGGTATCCATATGTGCTCCAATCATAACCGTCTTGGAATTATCTTCTCCGTCAAGTGTAATATATCCTGTATGTTTATTATCAAATGTCACTTCACATCCAAGCATTTCTCCATATCTTTCGAGAAGAGGATTGGTATGAACATAGTAACCTACTGTGCTTGGAGTAAATACAAATTCTTCAAAACAATTTGTTAAAAATTTAGGGTCAATCTGATATTTCATGTTATAAGCCTCCTGCTTTTATTTTATATCATTACAGTAGTGGCATGCACAAAAATGACCTGCTGACTGTTCTGTAAAGGCAGGAGATTCTTCAAAACATCTATCCTTGGCATATTCACAACGAGGAGCGAAACGACATCCTGGTTTTGGATTGATTGGAGAAGTAATCTCCCCTTTTAAAAGGATTCTTTCTTTCTTTTCATTTAAACTTGGAACAGGAATAGCAGAAAGAAGTGCTTTTGTATATGGATGCATCGGATTAGCAAATAAATCTTCTGCAGAAGCGTGTTCCACTACCTGTCCAAGGTACATAACGATGATCTCATCAGAGAAGCAGTTTACTACAGATAAGTCATGAGTAATAAACATGTAAGTAAGTCCGAGCTCATCCTGTAAGTCTTTTAACAAGTTCAGAATCTGAGCCTGAATAGATACGTCAAGAGCAGATACAGGTTCGTCACACACGATGAATTTAGGATTCATGGCTAAGGCACGGGCTATTCCGATACGCTGGCGGCGGCCTCCGTCTAATTCATGAGGATATGTGTTGACAAGACGTTCGGAAAGTCCAACTAATTCCATTAATTCTAAAACACGTGCTTCCTGGTCTTTTTTATTCTTATAAACTTTATGAAGTCTCAGTGGTTCAGCAATTAATTCGCTTACTGTTTTTCTAGGATTTAAAGAAGCAAATGGATCCTGAAAGATCATCTGCATTTCTTTGCGCATTTCTTTCATCTTGGCAGGAGAGTATTTCGTAATATCTTCTCCTTCAAAAAGAACTTCGCCGCTTGTAGGTTCGTGAAGTCTTAAAATGGCTCGTCCGGTTGTTGATTTACCACATCCGGATTCGCCTACTACACCTAAAGTTTTTCCCTTTTCTAATTTGAAAGTAAGACCATCTACTGCATGAAGTTTACCGGCTGGAGTATCAAAATATTTCTTCAGGTCTTTTACTTCAAGTAATACTTCACCCATTAGTTGTCACCTCCTAAATTTAATATTACGTCTGTATCTTCCTCATAACCGAGACAGCATACTGTATGAGTAGGAGAAAGCTGTGTTTTTACCGGTTTTCTCTTAGCACAAAGTTCGGTTGCATATTTGCAGCGAGGATGGAATGGACATCCGCTTGGAAGATCAGTAGGGTCTGGCATAAGCCCAGGGATTGGTTTTAATCTTGCAGTACGATTCTCAATATTTGGGAGAGAGCCAAATAATCCTTCCGTATACGGATGAGAAGTGGATTCAAAAATATCTTTCAGAGTTCCATGTTCCACAATGCGTCCTGCATACATAATACTTACTTCATCACATACTTCTGCAACAATACCAAGGTCGTGAGTGATCATTAACATGGATGTATTGTATTTCTCACGGAGCTTCTTCATTAAATCAAGAACCTGTGCCTGGATAGTTACATCAAGAGCAGTAGTAGGTTCGTCTGCGATAAGAAGCTGCGGATTGCATACAAGAGCCATAGCGATAATAACACGCTGTTTCATGCCGCCGGAGAACTGATGAGGATATTCGTCGGCACGGACTCCAGGAATACCTACCATCTCAAGCATTTCTTTTGCTTTTTCCATAGCTCCGTTTTTATCGACTTCTTCATGAAGAAGGATAACTTCTGCAATCTGTTCTCCGACTGTCATAACAGGATTTAAGGATGTCATCGGGTCCTGAAAGATCATGGATACCTGGCTGCCTCGGATTTGTTCCATCTCTTTTTCTGTATAATCAAAAATGTTTTTACCTTCTAAAACAATAGATCCATTTGTAATCACACCCGGTGGATTTGGAATTAAGTTTAAAATGGAGAGAGCAGTAGTTGTTTTACCAGCTCCTGTTTCGCCAACAAGACCTAGTGTCTTGCCTTTTTCAATCTGAAGATCTACACCATTGATGGCATTTACGACACCATCGACAGTACGATATTCTACAGAAAGATTTTTAATATCGATACATATCTCTTTGTTCATCATAAATACCTCCTACTGTTTCAATCTTGGATCAAGAGCATCGCGAAGTCCGTCGCCAAGAAGGTTCAGGGCAAGAATAGTAATAATAATTGCAAGTCCAGGGAATACAGTAAGGTGTACTGCATCTCGCATATAATCACGGCCGCTTGCAAGCATAGCTCCCCACTCCGGTGTTGGAGGTTTTACGCCAAGACCGATAAAGCTCAATGAGGAAGTGGAAAGGATTGCACTTGCCACGGCAAGCGTTGCCTGAACGATGATCGGTGCAAGACAGTTCGGAATGATTTCTTTGAAAATAATAGTTGCATTGCTGGCACCCATTGCCTTGGATGCTTCGACAAATTCCTGATCTTTTACACTCATAACAGCAGCACGGACAATACGGGCAAAATTTGGAATACCGGATACACCGATGGCAATCATTACGAATACAAGCTCTGTACCAAAGGCTGCTACAATAGTCATAGCAAGAAGAATACTTGGAACCGCCAGGAAAATATCCATAATACGCATTATGATATTATCAATGGTGCCTCCATAATAGCCTGCAATTGCGCCAAAAAAGCCTCCAAAAAGAAGGGATACGGATACAGAAATAATACCAACAACAAGAGAAATTCTGGAGCCATGTACCACTCGTGCAAAAATATCGCGCCCCAGTTCATCCGTACCAAACCAATGGTCTGCACTTGGGCCCTCGCACAGATGATCATAATCAGGTGCGATTACTTTTGTATCATAATCTGCAATCTGATCTGCAAAAATTGCGCAGAAGATGAGAAGGAGGAAGATAAAAAGCCCAAACATAGCTGCTTTATTGCGTGTCAAACGCTGCCAGATTTCACCAAGCTGGCTTCTCTTTTTTAAAGATTTTGTGTTATTGCTCATCTATGGTCACTCCTTATTTGTATTTTGATTTAATTCTTGGGTCAATGTATGCGTAAAGGATATCTACAATCAGGTTTACAATACTGAAACTGATGGAGAAAACAATCACACATCCTAAAACAGCAGGAGTATCCTGAGATTTGATACTGTTGATCAGATAGGAACCAAGTCCAGGCCAGGAAAATACTGTTTCTGTAAGAACCGCACCGCCAAGAAGAGCACCAAACTGAAGACCGATTACAGTTACAACAGGAATCAAAGCATTCTTTAAGGCATGTACGTTGATTACTTTTTTCTTGCTTACACCTTTTGCTTTCGCAGTGCGGATGTAATCCTGACGGATAACTTCAAGCATGGAAGAACGGGTTGTTCTTGTAATACTTGCCATACAGCCTGTACCAAGTGTAATAACAGGAAGAATGAGAGATAACCACCCATCTCTGTCACCGCCGGAAGGAAGAACACCTAAGTTTAATGCAAAGATAATAATAAGCATCAGTCCAAGCCAGAAGTTTGGAGTGGCAACACCGAGAAGCGCAAATACCATACTTACATTATCAAGAACAGAATATTGTCTGGTTGCAGATATAATTCCGATCGGTATGGATAGTACAACAGCAAAAACCATGCCCCAGAAAGCCAGTTTTAATGTGGCAGGATATAAACTCATAATTTCTTTGATAACAGGAGTTTTGGAACGGTAAGATTCGCCAAGATCGCCTCGTAAAAGGTCTTTCATATAATTAAGGTAACGAACAGGGATAGGATCATTTAATCCTAATTCTTCTCTTAATGCATCTACAGATTCCTGAGGAGCTGTTTCACCAAGAATGGTACGTGCAGGATCACCCGGAGTCATGGCCATAATGAAGAATACAATAAAAGTAACTCCAATGACTACAGGAATCAGCATGAGAAGACGTTTTAATATATACTTATGCATAAAATTGCTCCTTTGCTTTAATATTTAAGAAGGCGTTGTTAGGAAACAACGCCTTTTAAACTTATTCAGTAACAGATTACAAAAGATTAGTAATGTAATCCGTAGAAGTTGTGAAGACCGATTGCAGAGTTATGTACACCCTGTAAATCTTTATTGTATGCAATGAGAGATTTCTGTGTGTATAAAGGAATCCACATAGCATCGTCATTCAGTGTCTGAAGTACTTTCTGGTAAGCAGCATCAACAGCAGCAGCATCTGCATTAGTAGTAGCATCAGCGATTAAAGCATCTACTTCAGGATTGTTGTAATGTGCGTAGTTACTTGCACCTTTGCTGTAGTATAAACCGTTATATGTAGTACCAGGATCTGCAAGGGAACCCCATCCGATATAAGCAGCATCTAATGTACCTGCCTTTGCATCAGCATATAAAGCACTGGATTCCATGGATTTGATCTGCATATCTACGCCGATCTTAAGAAGTTCAGCCTGAATAACAGTAGCACCTTTTTTGTTAACATCTGTTGCTACGGCAACTTCAAAAGTTAAAGGATTGCTTTCATTGTATCCTGCATCTGCAAGGAGGGATTTAGCTTTTTCCAGATCGTATGTGTAATCGGATGTAATATCATAATATCCAAGAGCGGAAGGACTGATATAGTTGTTAAGTAATTCGCCCTGTCCATCCATTGCGACTGTGAGAACATTTTCTTTGTTTACTGCATAGTTTAATGCCTGACGAACAAGCGGATCGTTGAAAGGAGCTTTCTGTGTGTTGAATGTAATGTAACTGATCTTTGTAGAAGTTACAGAACTTAATTCACATTTTTCATTGGCTTCGATCTTTTCTGCATCTGCTGTACCAAGGTCAATGACCATATCAACGTCACCAGCTTCTAATGCGATTGTCTTAGCAGATGTTTCAGGAGTTACAAGGAATGTGATTCCTTCACTCTGTGCTGCGCGGGATGCATCAAAGTATCCTTCGAATTTTTCAAGTGTGATAGAAGAACCAACTTTACGTTCTACAAATTTGAAAGGACCAGATCCGTTAGGTTTGCTTGCCAGTTCAGATGCAGGATCAGATAAAGATTCTACATAGGATTTACAAAGGATGGCAGCACCTGGATGATAGAGACATCCAAATAAGTTGTTGTCAGGACCTGTTAAGTGGATAATGAATTCTTTTTCGTTAACAACTTCTACAGAATCAACAGCAGTGATAAGATGGGATACCATCTGGGATTTTAATCTGTCGAAAGAGAACTTAACGTCTTCAGAAGTCATTGTCTCTCCATTGTGGAATGTGATTCCATCTTTTAATGTACACTTTAAGTCAACAGGATTTGCAGGATCAGCATATTCAAAAGATGCAAGAAGATCGCCGACAAATTCACCGTTTTCATCTAAAGTAATTAAGTTACTGTAAAGATGTCTTGTAGTGTAAGCTGTGATAAAGTTATTGTGGTTCTGAGGGTCTAATGTTGTGATATCACTTGTAATAGCAATATCGATGGTTGTTTTTTCACTCTGATCATCGTTGTTGGCATTTCCGCCGCCACAACCGGCAAGAAGACCAGCCATAAGTGAAAAAGCAAGTAATAAACTTACAATTTTTTTCATGTTCGTTTCTCCTTTATTTATTATGTAAAATAATATTTCATTTAATTATACAATAGGACCGTTTAAAAATCCATGGAAAATTTACAGAAAATGAATTTTTTTTATAAAATGCTTCATTTTTTACCGTAAATTTAGAAAGCTTTATTCAGATAAGCCAAAAGCGTCGTGAACAGCATTCATTGCAACCAGGGCATCTTTCTTATCTACAAGCACCGTGATACGGATTTCAGATGTTGCAATCATCTGAATATTGATATTTTTGTTATATAAACATTCAAACATCTTAGCCGCAACACCAGGGTTGGACATCATGCCGGCCCCTACAACGGAAAGCTTTACAACATCACAGTTGCATTCTACCCGTTCAAATCCAAGTACCTGCTGATAGTCTTCCAAAAGATCCATAGCTTCTTTTAAATTGTCGTGGGAAACCGTAAA
>SVDY01000006.1 GCA_015057665.1 Lachnospiraceae bacterium
CGGATGGCTCCGCCTTTCCTTTCACGCGCAAGCCGGATGGCTCCGCCTTTCCTTTCACGCGCAAGCCGGATGGCTCCGCTTCTTCGAAGCTTCCGCCCTCCGAACGTCTTCGCAACTTTCGAGCATCCGCTCTTCGTTGCTCATCCGTTACATTCGGCAGATACTCGCAGAAGCCCATGCAAGCATGGCTCTGCGATTGTCTGCCTCATTGCTTTCGCTTTACTTACGCTCCACCTTGAGAGCCATAATTACAAAGTTAATTAATACATATCCAATGATAAATGTTGTGATATATGTCTGGATACCTGCCAACTGAGTTACCATAGCAGCAATTCCTTCTTTGCCCTGTGCTGTTAAGAAACCAGCCATCTTATTACTTGCCACGATACCGATTGCCATCGGGAAGGTAAGGCCTGCAAAACCAGGATTAAACTGGAATGCAAAGAATTTTGGAAGTTTGATAATGATAAATGCAAGAGAAGCAAGTACGCATGCATACAATACGTATACTAAGATTGCATTTTTATTTTCAATTACATTTAAATAGCTTACTACACAGAGAGAACATGGTGCAAGCACAACTGCCATTGTATGATATACCGCAGGTTTTACTTCCACTTTTAAAAGTCTCCAGATCATAATTGGAATAATTACAAAGTAAATGATAATTCCATAATATACGATGTATTTTAAGAAACCAATCCCCATTCCTGCTCCAACAACACAGCTTACCATAATTCCGTTATAAGTTACGAACCAGCTAGGCATGAATGTGTTAATGTTTCTTTCTTTAATCACATTGCGGTATGTAAACATTAAGATGTGGTATGCGTGAAGTGCTACTGCTGCAACTACCATCGCTTTGCCAACTGCAGGTGCAAATTCATATACGTAGCTTCCGAGAATCATAATTACCATGTTAAATCCTGCATATAAACTGCAAGGAATCGTGTTTTTATATTCACCTACACATGTCTTTGTGTATTTTACAAGTTTTACGATATAAAGTAACAGAATTACTGCTGCTACCCACATAGTGATGTGGCGTACCCATGCATATCCTAATCCGGAATAGACATTCGATAATGTCAGTGCGCCAACGAAGGTCGGAAGTACCGGTACCGGCATTCTTTCTAATCTTTCCATATATTTATTTCCTCCAAGTTATTTTTATCATTTCAGTCTCGCTCACAAAACCCGGTGCGAGATCTATATCAGCTCCGCTGATATTTTCATTTGATATTTATTTAAACTGCTGCAATGAACATTGTGGGGCAATAAAACATTGCAGCATTCGTTTAAATCACTAGTCTTCTTCAAAATAGAACTCGAAATTCTCTTTTGTGTTAAAGAAGTCAGAGTAGTCTACATCGAAGATTGGTTTCTTAACCTTAGTCACATCAATGTGACGTGCAATAAGCTGCTGTAAAATGCCGCCGTAAGCCAAATCGCCCTGAAGAATTGCTCCTACAATCTTACCGTTCTTGTGAACGATTTTTTTATAGGAATCTCCTTTATCCTGAATTTCTACAGTGTAAGAATCGTCTTCTGGATTTACATTACCTAAAGACATGGTAGGAATAGTTCTGAAGTTCATAGTAGACTTGCTTGCGAAGAAGTCTGTCATCTGTCTTTTCACGCCAGCCATGTTGCTTGCAGCTACGATACCTTCTTTTACTGCTGCAGGCCAGATTGGACTAAGACCGGATACGTCACCAGCTCCATAGATATCATCATCGCTTGTCTTTCCTGTTGCATCAAAGATAAGACCATACTTTCCTACTTCAATACCGGATCCTTCTAAGAATTCCACGTTGGAACGTACACCGGCTGTAACAACCACATAGTCACAGGCAACTTCTGTTCCATCTGTAAGAATCACAGAAGTGATTTCGCCATTTTCATTCAGTACTGCTTCAGAAATACCTACATTATAATACTGGTCTACGCCTAATACGCCAAAAGCATCCTGATATGTCTTAGCTGCTCTTGCATCTAACTGTTTTGGAAGCATCCAGCCTGCCATCTCAACGATAGATACATGAACACCAATATCACTTAAGCCGCTGGCACAGTCAAGGCCAACAAGACCTGCACCCATAATCAGCACGTTCTTACGCGTCTTCACAGCTTCTTTTAATGTTTCAATGTCTTCTAAGTTTCTGAATCCACTGACGTTCTTTGCTTCTTTTAAGTTTTTCACAGGAGGAATGTAAGTATGGGATCCTGTAGTGATGAGAAGCTTATCATATTCTACTTCTGTTCCATCTTCTAAGATTACTTTCTTTTCTTCCGGTTTTACAGCAGTAGCTGCTTTACCTTTGATCCAGTTTACGTGATATAAATCTTCGAAATTGTCTTCTGCAAAATTTAATTCTTCTACTGTTCTTTCGTCACGAAGATAGTGGTGAAGGATACAGCGGGAGTACATTTTGCTGTCTTTGGAGATTAAGATGATTTCACTTTCTTTATCGATTTTTCTAAGTTCTCTGATTCCGTTGATTCCTGCTGCGGAAGCGCCGATTACTGCATATCTCATCTTTCCACCTCCTCAACTGTGATAGCGCCCATCGGACATTTTTCTACGCACATTGGTTTTGCTGTGCCGTCTTCTGTTCTGTGGACACACATGTTACATTTCATGATTTCTACTTTTTTAATGCTGTCATGTTTTAAAATGCCGTATGGGCAGGACATAATGCACATGTAACAGCTTGCACACTGTTCTTTGTCATATTCTACATATCCTGTCTCCGGATTTTTCTTCATGGCACCTGTCATACAGGTATAAACGCATTCCGGTCTGTCGCAGTGACGGCAGAAAATTGGTGCCGGTTTTGTCTCACTGTCAATTACAACACGGTTTCTTGCATCTCCGCTTTCAGATTCGTGGCTTACTACACATGCGGTTACGCAGGTAAGACAGCCGATGCAGCGGCTTCTGTCAATTTTAATACGATACATAGGCTTCCTCCTTATTCTTCCACTTTTTCAAAACGGATTGGTGTTGCTTTATAGGATGGCTCTTTGGAATAAGTATCATATAAAGACGGTGTCAGTTTGTTACATTCGATATAGTGGATTGGTGCATATAATTCCTTGTACTGTACATTATCTGTCACTTTTACATGGAAGACTGCATCCTGACCGTTTACAGAGTAAACACGGATCTGATCCATTTCCTGTACACCATTTTCCTCTGCCATCTTTGTATTCATATAGATATATGCTTTCTTTGCAGATACATCTTCTACGAATTTTACTTCTTTCGTACGGCTCTGTGTATGCCACTGGCCTACGGAACCACGTCCTGTATTTAAAACCATAGGGAATTCTTCTGTTGTTGGAAGAGGATTTTCTCTCACATCTTCGAACATGAAGTTAGCTTTCTTGGAAGGTGTAAAGAATTTACCATCAGAGTAGAGTCTTCTCTGTTCTTCTTTGTTTTCTTCTTCTTTTCCTTCCGGATATGGCCACTGGATACCGTGGGAGTTTTCTAACATTTCCCATGTAATGCCTGTGATATCGCAAGGCATGTTTCTGGAACATTCTCTCATGAGATTGAAACAATCTCTTGGAGTTTCCCATCCTTTTAATTCATCGCCCATGCCTAATGCTTTACCAACACCTAAGATAGCTTCGTAGTCGGAGATTTCATTCTCGCCGCGCTCTAAGACCGGACGCATTGCAGAGAGACGTCTTTCTAAGTTAATATAAGTTCCTTCTTTTTTGATGCCTGGAACAACCGGGAAGTATACGGTACAGTCTTCTGCACTTTCGATGGTATCGTAAATATCCTGAACAACGAAAAGTTCCAGTTTCTTTGCTGCACTTGCAAATGTCTCGTTGTTTGTCCAGCTGTGTCTTGGATTAGTACATAAAATCCAGAGACCTTTAATCTCTCCGGCGTTGATGCCTTCGATAATCTGGTTATATGTCTTTGTCGGTTTTTCAGCAAGTTTACTTTCATCTGTGCCAAATACTTCTGCAATTCTTGCTCTTCTTGCAGGATTGGTGAAATCGCCACCACCATAGAATACTGCTGTGTTGGAGTATGCACGGGAAGCCATGGCATTACACTGTCCTGTAATGGAGTTGGCACCTGTACCAGGTTTTCCAATGTTACCTGTCATAAGAGCGATATTGATAATGGACTGCGCAGTACGAACCGCTTCGTATCCCTGGTTTACACCCATGGTCCACCAGAAGGATACTTTCTTTCCGCTGTGAATCAGTTCTACGAATTCTAAGATCTGTTCTTTGGAAAGTCCAGTGCCTTCCACACCGCGTTCCAATGTATATGCTTTTACAAATTCTTTGAAATCTTCAAATTTTTCGGTATGTTCTTCGATAAACTTATGATCTAAATAATCTTTTTCAATGAGCTGATTTGCAATTGTATAGAATAATAATAAATCGCTTCTGTGCTTTAAGCCATACCAATGGTCCGCATTCATTGCTGTCTCGGATTTTCTAGGATCTACAACGATGACTTTACGTCCCGGTACTTTGTTATTAAGAACTCTGCCCCAGACAATTGGATGTGCAACAACCGGGTTCGCACCGATAAATACGATGGTATCAGAAAGCTCTAAGTCATTTAAGGTATAACCAGGAGCATCAAATCCGTAACTCTGTTTGTGAGCCACAACTGCAGTGGCCATGCAAAGACGGGTATTGCCATCTACGTTTGTCTTTAAATGGTCACGCATAACATGTCCAAAAAGAGCAAATTCTTCTAAAGTAAGCTGGCCTGTACTAATACCGGCTACGCTTTCTGTACCGTATTTTGCCTGAAGTTCTTTTAATTTATCTGCCACATGTTTAAAACCTTCGTCCCAGGATACTTCTTTGAAGCTTCCATCTTCCTGGCGGATCTTAGGCAGACTGTTTGGTTTCACTGTTTTTTGCTGTTTGTCAAGGGAAAGACCTTTAATACAGCTGAAACCGTCGTTGACCGGATAACCTTTGGTCGGAACAACTTTTACAATGCGGTTGTCTTCCACATAGAAATCAAGGTTACAGTCAATAGCGCAGTAGTTGCATGTTGATTGTACTTTTTTCATTTTTTTATTCCCTTCTCAAGTTATGATGTTTCCATATAGTAATTATATGATATCACAGATACTTTGGTCAAAAGATGTATCATGTAAGCATATACATCCTTTTGACCTTGATATTCTGTTATCATATTATCTGTCAAAATGAATTCCGTTCCAGTAAACACAATTCTTAACGATTGTCTCAGGGTCAAGTTCTACGCCTTTTAACGCCCATTTCTTATATTCTTCAAATCCCACACGGTCGATGATGTAACCGATATGTTCTTTTCCGCCCGGTGCAGATTTGTCGATGTATTCATTTACAAAATCATATGTATTTAAAATGATTTTTACGATACTGTCTTCATCTGCCCAGATTAAAAAGTCTTCGCCAAGACGAGGATTCTTCTTACCGGTACGTCCCATGAGTGCAAGTTTGTAGTATTTTTTCTTGCTTCTTGTAAATGCACGGGTTGGACATTTTGTTACGCAAACGCCGCAGCCGATGCATTTTTCTGTATCTCTTACAATCTTGTTATTTTCCACGCGGAGAGCATCTACGGAGAGTGCTTTACATCCCTTTACACATGCCTGACAGTTTACGCATCTGTTTGGATCATACTGAGGCATTGTCATACCGATGATACCAAAGTCATGCATTCTTGCTTTCGCACAGTCATTGGAACAGCCTGTTAAGCAGATCTTGAAATGAAGGTCATTTGGGAATACTTCTTTTTCGATTCTCTTTGCAAATTTCGCAGTATTAAAATTAGCAAACGGACAAACATTGTTACCGATACATGCACTGATATTTCTTGTCCCGGATGCAGGGTAGCCTTTTAATGGCTCGTCCTGATTGATTTCCAATGTGTCAATGATTGGCTGGAGTTTTTCATTGATTTCATCCATATCTTCGAAGCGGATTCCTTCGATTTCAATACCCTGACGGGTTGTCAGATGGATAAATCCATTACCATATTCCTGAGCAATCTCCTGAATGGTACTTAACACTTCTGCATTTAAATATCCGCCAGGTACACGGATTCTGGATGCGCCGATTCCTCTTTCTTTTGTAACACGGAACGCATTTTTCTTTAATTTCTTTGTATTAATATCTAATCCCATCTTACGTCCCTCCTAGTCAATCAGGTTCTTGCCTTCTACATAGTTAAATACCGGTCCATCCAGGCATACATATGTAGAACCGATCTTACAATGTCCGCATTTGCCGATTCCGCAGCACATCTTTCTCTCATGGGAAATCCAGATATTTTCTTCCGGAACACCCAGCTTTAAGATTTCCGCCACAGTAAATTTAATCATGATCGGAGGACCGACACAGATAAATGCTGTATTGTTGATATTCTCAAATTTTAAATCAGGAATGTATTTTGTAACCATGCCCACAGGGCCTTCATATCCTTCCGGTGCTGTGTCCACAGTTTTGATTACATTCATCACTTCGTTCCAGTATTCGAAATCTTTCTTGAATAAAACATCTTTTGGAGATTTGAAACCGGCAATCAGTGTCATGTCTTTTACTTCTTCTTTATGATCCGCAAAGTAATTTACAACACCGCGTACAGGAGAAAGGCCTGTACCGCCGGCAACAACCACCAGTTCTTTTCCTTTATAATTCTCTACGTCAAATCCATTGCCGTATGGTCCACGGATGAAAAGTTTGTCTCCAACGTAGTTTTCAAAGATCTCATTTGTTACTTTTCCTACACGGCGGATGGTAAAGTCTACCAGCCCGTCACCGATACCGCTTACTGAAATTGGTGCTTCACCGTACTTTGGAATAGAGATTTCAAAAAACTGTCCCGGTTTTACATCACCTTCAAATGTCATGCGGAATGTATATTCTAAATCAGTATGCTTGATTACTTCTTTAATAGTAGAAAGCTGTGGAATATAATGATTTGTCATAATTACATTTCCTCCTTTGCTAAACGGTTTACACAGTTGGAATAAGAAATGTATTCCGGACATACATC
The DNA here is from genome assembly GCA_015057665.1 of Lachnospiraceae bacterium. Taxonomy (GTDB): domain Bacteria; phylum Bacillota; class Clostridia; order Lachnospirales; family Lachnospiraceae; genus SIG292. Next base: position 7,040 of record SVDY01000006.1, read on the forward strand.
ATCGCAGCGTCCGCATCCAACGCACATTGGGTAGCCGAAACGTTTTTCAAAATCATAAATCTTATGCATTACTTTAAAACGCATTCTGTCAGCTGTATTCTGACGGAATCCATGTCCTCCCGCCATATCTGTGTATCCATCCACCTGACAGGACGCCCACACTCTTCTTCTTTCACCGACTTTTGCGTTGTCTTTGTAGAAAATATCCTGCATTGTAAAGCAGGTACATGTTGGACATACAAAATTGCAGCGTCCGCATTTGATACAGCGGTCGCCGTACTCTTTCCAGATTGGATTTGCAAAACTTTCATTAGAAAGATTCTTTGGAAGTGTTACTTTTTCTTTGTTCTCTGTCACATAATCCGGAGTAACTTCTACCGCTTTGGCATTTTCTAAGCTGATCACGAAATCTTCCCACTTCACATCCATGAGAACTTCATCGCCATCTACCTTAATATAAGCATCATAGTTATCCGCTTTGTTTGTTCCCATGCTTACGCAGAATCCGGAAGCGCAGGTATTCTCACAGCCCATGAGTATAAATCTTGCTTTTTCTCTGATTCTTGCATAGTAATAATCTTCAAATTTGTTATTTAAGTAAATGTCATCAAGGCGTTTTACTGCATGCAGATCACAGGCACGTAAAAAAATCAGAATCTCTTTCTCCGGTCCTTTCGGAATGGTTGTCTGATCTTCTGTAAAATAAAATAATGTTTCATTGATTGCCAGCAGAACTTCTTTGAATGAATAGTCTGATTTTTTATTCCACTCAATGTCGTCTAAACTGCCGACTTTTCCATAACGGATAATATCCGTATCAGAAAAGCATCCTTCTCCCTCCATCAATACAGGTGCAAAAATATCATACTTTTCTGCCCACTGATGAAAGATACCATTTGCTTTTTCCTTTGATAATTGATATCCCATATTGACTCCTTTCTAACCCCTGTATCCTCGTCCTGCTTCGTTGCCCTTCCTCCACAGAGCGCAGATACTTAAAGTCCCGCCCGTGGGACTTGTGAATCCGATCTACATACAGATATTTTTCCTGCATCTTTTGCAGATCAGCTTTTGGCGGCATGCACAGTGCAGCTTGAATAACATGCCCCTATCTAGTTAGAACTTTATCAAAGTCAAAAAAAAGATTCTGTGAGATAAGTCACAGAATCTTCATTGCTTATTGATTTCTACTATTTTCCACAAATAGCACCATTCTATTTTGTATAGTTTTACCAATTACCTTCGATAATAATCAGACAATCTCTTTTCATCCAGAATAATAATCCGTTTTTTGTTCTGCTTGACCAATCCAAGGCCCGCAAGAATAGAAAACATTCTGGACGTAGTCTCTCTGGACACGCCAAGCATATCTGCAAGAAAGGTCACCGACAGATTAAGATCAATCTCCCGTCCCTCCTCTGTATCCTTTCCAAAATCCCTGGCCAGTTTCCAAAGTTTCGCCGCCAGCTTCTTTTCAAGGAAAATACTGCTGTTGGTATTCTTAAGCTGATGTCCAAGACGCCAGATTTTCTTCTCCTGTGCCTCAATAATCGCCTTTACCAGGGCATAGTTTTCCTCCATCAGTTTATTCATATCGGAAACCGTAATAACTAACATCCTGCTTTTTTCCAAAGTCTCACAATACACAGACGCATTGTAATTATTAAAAATATTTTCGTTGAGCAGAGTGCCTTTTCCATAGATAAAAAGGATTTTCCGCTTGCCATGATGAGTCAAATTATAAATCATAGACTTTCCACTCAACTGAAAATAAATCGCATCCACAGGTTCTCTCTGCCTCATTAATATTTTCCCTTTCGGAAATTCTATGATTTTTCCGGCATTCACGAGAGTTTCTGACAACTCAGGACTTATATCGTTTAATAATGATAATTCCTTAATTATTTCTTTCTCACTCATAATCGCAATCCTCTTCTATCATTATCATGATTATGGTTTCAATGCTATATCTCACACCCAACATACTGCGTCATATAAAGTTCGTGATATTTGCCCCTCTTAGCAAGCAGTTCTTTATGTCTTCCACTCTCCACAATTCTTCCATTATCCAGAACAATAATCAGATCCGCATCACGAATGGTAGAAAGACGGTGGGCAATCACAATGCTGGTTCGGTCTTTCATAATCTTGGCCATGGCATTTTGAATAGCTTTCTCTGTTCTCGTATCTACACTGGAGGTAGCTTCGTCAAGAATCAAAATCTCCGGATCCGCCACGAAAGCTCTGGCGATAGCAAGAAGCTGCTTCTGTCCATGGCTTAAATTAGCTCCCGCTCCTTTTAAGAAAGTATCGTATCCTTCCGGAAGCATCTCGATGTATTCTTTTAAACGGCTCATCTTAACGGCCTTTTCAATCTCTTCCTCTGTCACGTCTTCTTTCGCATATCTTAAGTTATTGCGGATCGTATCAGAAAAAAGTACCGTATCCTGAAGAACGATGGCCATTCTGCTTCTTAAACTCCGTCTTCCCACATTGGCAACAGATTGTTCATTGATTCGAATCTCACCGCTGTCAATGTCATAAAACCGCATTAACAAATTAACAACTGTGGTCTTTCCGCTTCCTGTTGCTCCGACAAGGGCAACTTTTTTACCGGACGGAACTGTTAATTGGAACTCTTTTAATACAGGATGGTCTTTGATATAAGAAAAATTCACATCATCAAAGAAAACTTCCGCATGTTCTGATTCTTTCCATTCTTCTCCTGATAAATCCTCTTCTGTTTCATCCAAAATATGAAAAACCCGTTCTGCACCGGCAAGGGCCGTCTGAACCTGACCGTAAATCTGGGCAATTTCATTGACCGGACGGCTGAACTGTCTTGCATATACAATAAAGGCTGAGATAACACCTACGGAGATGACACCTTTTACTGCAAAAATGCCGCCGAATAAAGCGATGATAACAAAACCGATATTGCCGATACAGTTAAGGATCGGTCCCATAACGCCGCTGAAACAGCTCACTTTAATACCTGCCTTGGTCAGGGAATCGGAATTCTCACAAAAGGATTCCACTGTGGCATCCTGCATGTTATAAGCCACTACGCTTCGGTAGGAAGTGATAATCTCTTCTACCGTACCATTTAACTTGCCAAGAAGACGCATTTTCTTTCTGGAATGTTTGCGCACCTTCTTGGATAAATATTTTGTAGTAAAAACAGTAAGTACAATGGTTCCACAGCTTAAAAGGGCAAGCTGCCAGCATAACTGTATCATCATCAGCACAGTGCCGGCAATGGTAAGGGCTCCGGAACACAGAGACGGCAGGGACTGGGAGATGGTCATGGAGATATTTTCCACGTCATTACTCATACGGCTCATAATGTCGCCGTGGGAATGACCGTCCAGGTATGGAACAGGAAGGTCGATGACTTTTCCAAACAGTTCTGTTCTCATCTCTTTGACCACCCGCTGAGCCAGATGGGCACAAAGAATGCGCTGTATAAGCTGGCATCCTGTATAAAAAAGATAGAGAATCAGCATGAACAATACTACCTGTTTTAAATTTCCAATCTTATCTCCGGCTATAATGTCAATCGCGTCACTCTGTTTTCTCGGCGCATAGACTCCACAGAGAGTACCGAGAAGAATAATCCCAATGAGACCGGCTACAAGGGCTTTCTGTCTGATAAAATAGGTTAAAATCCGCTTTGTGGTCCCTTTTTTATCCTTTGCATATTCCACCTGGACAAAACGTGCGTGGCGTTTCATGACAGAACTTGCCGCTGCATTATTTTTTTCATTATTTCCCATATGTGCCATTACAGTTCTCCTCCATTCCGATCAAGTACACCCTGGCGTACCTGGGCGAGGTTCACGTCGCAGTTGCAAGACATCTTTCCTCTTTGCACCTTCACTATCTGCCGGAAGCCCGGCATTTCAGAAGAAAGACGAAGGTTCTTTTTAAATGTTGGAATCTCAGAGACTTGAGAATCGTAAATATCTTTATAGATATGACAACGTTTCATTAACTCCTCATGGGTGCCGCAATCTGCAATGGTTCCTCCATCTAAAATGAGAATCTTATCTGCATTTTTCACGGAAGAAACCCTCTGGGCCACAATGACTTTTGTAAGACCCGGATTTTCTTTATTCAGTCCTTTGTAAAAGTCAGCTTCCGTCTTAAGGTCAAGGGCACTGGTCGCATCGTCTAAAATCAGAATCTCACATGGTTTCATCATAGCTCTTGCAATGGAAATCCTTTGTTTCTGGCCTCCGGAAAGGCTCATTCCCTTCTGGGCAATGTCGGATTCATACTGCTTTGGCATTTTTAAGATAAACTCCTCTGCTCTTGCCAGTCTTGCCGCTCTTTCCACCTGTTCTATGGATGCATCTTCACATCCCCAGCTGATATTTTCCAGGACTGTTGCGGCAAAGAGTTCGCTCTTTTGGAATACAAACCCAATCCGGTCCATGAGGGCACTTCTTTTATATTCACGCACATCTATTCCGTCTACCAGAACCTGTCCCTCAGCCACATCATAAAAACGTGGAATCAGGCTGATAAGACTGGTCTTACCGCAGCCTGTAGCTCCCATGATTCCAAGAGTCTCACCGGACTCAACTTTTAAACTAATATCATGAAGCACCGGTTTTTCCATTCCGGGATAGGTAAAGGATACATTCTTAAATTCTATAGTTCCCTTTTCTTTCGTGTCTCCGTCAAACGGTCCGTCTTTTAAATCACTTTCCATAGAAAGAACCTCTTTTACACGTCCCCAGGATACGGCACCTCTGGAAAAGTTCTGGAATAAAACAACAAGCATTAAAATTCCGTTTAACATTCGGGTCAGATAAGTAATGGCTGCAAGAATATCACCAGGAGTAATTCCGCCCGTAGAAACTTCATAAGAAGAAATCAGCAGGATAGCCGCAATGGCAATATACATAATACTGTTCACGACCGGATTTACAAAAGCAAAGAGAAACAGTGCTTTCAAATGAGTTCTTACCAGTTCATCATTTGCCTTGCCGAATCTTACTTTTTCATAGATTTCTTTGACACAGGCTTTGATAATACGAATGCCGGCAACATCCTCCTGCATAATATTATTAATCTCATCCACCTGTTTCTGGAGTTTGGCAAAGACAGGAGCTGATTTGGTCAGACGAAGAACAATACAAAGAATCATAAAAGGAAGGACGATCAGGACAACCAGACCAAACTTTACATTCATTCGAAACAGAAAGAATACGCTTCCCGCCACAAGCATCACCGTACGGATCAGACCTCTTAAAGACTGGGAGACCATGGACTGAACCTGCGTAATATCATTGGTCACCCTTGTAATCAGTGCACCTGTACTGTATGTCTCCACCTGGGAAAAGGAAAGGCTCATAATCTTTCGGAAGGTATCTTTTCGAATCTCATTTCCTGTATTCTCACTGGTCAGATAGATAAAGACATTATTGAGGGAACCGCAAAGTCCGCCCAAAAAGGTAATCACCGCCATCATCAGTCCCACTACAAGAATTACTTCCAGATTGCTGACGCCTCCACTGCCGATTCCAAGAACACCTTCGTCTACAATCCGGCTCATAAGCTCCGGCTGGTAGAGATCCATAAACACTTCGCCGAACATACAGACAACAGCCAGTATGGCAAATATGAGATATTTTTTTATGTAACGAAACACTTGTCTATACACCTCATTTCTATGTGATAACTTCTTAATTATTAAGGCCCGCAGGCGGACCCTGGCACGGATTCATCTTCCATCTATTATCCTTATTTAACCACAAAAAAGTACTAAAATCAATTCTCATGTCCAGAGGGAAGTTTCTCTGCAGAATTTTGTCTTTTCGAGCTGATCTGAGGGAAGTTTCCCGGCCAAACTGGTACAGATAAAATTTCATCCTCACAGTACCCTAAATCTGTGCCTTTCGAACGAATTATGTCAATCAATTATCTACTGGTAAAAAAATGAGTGCCAGTACCAGAGCGAATGATATATTCACTGGTACAGAGGCACTCTTTTTTTGTCTGTAGATTATCACTACACGTTCAGCTTCATATCTCCGTCTTTGATCCAGCCTTTCTTACGCATGAATTCAGAAACGCCAAGAGCAAGCACTGCAGGAAGGATGAAATGAAGAATCGCAATCTTAATTAAGACAATCACTGCTCCTTCTGTTCCAGCCATAGTCTGATATGTAGTAATCTGTCCCACAAGACCGGCTGTTCCCATACCGGAACCGGTCGCATTGTTAGTCATATGAAATACCATGGTGGAAACCGGGCCAAGCACTGCACTGGCAATAATGGCAGGAAGCCAGATTACCGGCTTTCTAACAATATTGGCAACCTGAAGCATACTGGTTCCAAGCCCCTGAGCCAAAAGACCATTCACTTTATTCTCCTTATAGCTTGCAACAGCAAATCCTACCATGTTGGCACAGCATCCAACAGTGGCTGCTCCTGCTGCCAGACCATTGAGATTCAAAATGATTCCAAGAGCTGCAGAGCTGATTGGAAGCGTAAGAATCATACCCATGAGCACAGATACTAAAATACCCATCAGGAATGGTTCCTGTAAAGTAGCTGTATTGATCAATTCCCCAAGAAGTGTCATAAATTTAGAAAGGGGAGGTCCAAGAATAAGACCTACCGTACTGCCGGATACAATACTTACTAATGGAGTAATAATAATATCAACTTTTGTCTTTCCTGACACAAGACGTCCCACATAGATTCCCACTAATGCTGCAATAAAAGCTCCAAGAGGCTCTCCCGGACCCGCATAAACAATTGCGCCATCTACAAGAACAGTGCCCGCAAGAATTTTACTTGCAAATGCTCCCATCATACCACAGGTAGCGGCAGACATGATAACAAGAGGACTTTCCTTAAAACGAACTGCAACACCGCAACCGATACCAACACCGGTTACAGAAGATGCAACTTTACCCATCATAACAAGACTTGTTCCAACTACGCCAGGAATAAAAGAACCGATCTGTGTAATAATTGTACCGATAATTAAAGTAGCAAAAAGACCGGTTGCCATTCCACTTAATCCTTCAATGAAAATTTCATTTAAAAGTTTTTTGATACCTTTCATTCTTTTCTCCTTCTTCTTTCTTATTTTGCGGTACATGGAGAGAGCCTCTCGGATTATTTGATTATTCCTGTAATCCTAAGTCTCTGTATATCCATGTCATTCATCTGATATTATTACTGTCAAGTTTACTGTAAATTCTACTGTCTTGTCAGTAAGCCATGAATGAGAATAACATACTTTTCTTTTTTTTGCAACCATTTCTTGCAGAAGAGTTTTAAGAATGATACAATTATAAAGTTGACAATACTATACTGCTTCTTCATCAGACAATTAATATGAAGATTCTTCCTGAAAGGTTACGTTTTTCAAAGATCTTTTGTCTGACGGAAAGCCCACAATTAGATAGATAAGGAGTTACACCATGGCACTCTACGAATTAAAAAATGAAATGATTACCCTTGCCATTGAGTCAAAGGGCGCAGAGATGAAATCTTTAAAATGCAACAAGACAGGTCTTGAATACCTCTGGCAGGCTGACCCTGCATTCTGGGGCAGAACATCACCGGTTCTCTTCCCTGTGGTAGGTAACTACAAAGACAAAACTACTTATTATGAAGGAAAAGCCATCACACTTTCCCAGCACGGATTTGCCCGCGACACAGAATTTCATCTGGTTTCCCAGACAGAAGATACCATCTGGTTTGGCATGTCTTCCACAGAAGAAACTTATGCATTATATCCTTTCCATTTCCAGCTTTCTGTTGGCTATAAGATTGAAGGAAACAAAGTAACCGTTTTATGGAAGGTGGAAAATCCGGACGAAAAGACACTTCATTTCTCCATCGGCGCCCATCCGGCATTTAACTGTCCTTTATGTGAAGGTGAAAAACAGAAAGATTACTCCCTCTTCTTTGACACAGAGAAACCGTTGGAAAGCAGCATCATCGGCGCTGACGGTTTTGTAAGTGAAGAAACAGAATTCTTCCATACAGAAGGCGGTAAACTTGCCATCACACCAAACCTTTTTGACAATAACACTATGGTAATCGAACATCATCAGACTCACGAAGTTTCCCTGCTCACACCGGAAGGGAAAGAATATGTGAAAGTTTCTTATACTGCTCCTTTAGTCGGCATCTGGACCCCAATTGAGAAAAATGCTCCATTTATCTGCATTGAACCTTGGTACGGAAGAAGCGACCGTTCTAACTTCAATCAGCAGCTTGTGGAACGCGAATATGGACAGAAGCTTGCCCAGGGCGAGGTATTTGAAGCAAGCTATACGATTGAAGTAAAATAAAAACCGGAGACAAAACATGAACACCAAAAAAGATATCAAAGCCATGATTCGGTCTGTTCTGATTGTCATACTCGGAAACATGACCTATTCTCTGGCGATCAAACTGTTCCTGCTGCCTGCAGGCTTCATCACAGGCGGAACAACAGGTATTGCCCTTACGGTGACTTACTTTTTTGATATTAATATGTCACTTTTCATTCTGATATTTAATATCATCATGCTGATTACCGGATACATTCTTCTCGGCAAAAAATTCGCCGTAACTACGATTATCAGTTCCTTTACGTTCCCGGCTGCCCTGGAATTTTACAACCGGGTATTGGGAGACCTGACTCTTACAACAGATCCTCTTTTATGTACGGTCTTTGCCGGAATCGGTATCGGCGTTGGTCTCTCTATTGTAATTCGCGAAGGCGCTTCCACCGGCGGTATGGACATCCCTCCTCTTGTACTGAACAAATATTTCAAAGTGCCTGTATCTGTGGGAATCAACATCTTTGACTCTATCATTTTACTGTCACAGGCCCTTTATAATCCTTTTGAGAAAATTCTCTACGGCATTCTTCTTATGTTTGTATATTCTACAGTGATTGACAAAGTCATGCTCTCCGGTACAAGTAAAACAGAAGTTACCGTTGTCAGCAAAAAATCACGAGAGATTGCCGATGCTATCTTAAAAGAAGTAGACAGAGGATGCACCATTCTCTACGGGGAAGGCGGCTATACACAGGAACACACCCATGTAGTTCTTAGTGTGGTTTCCAACCGTGAACTTCCCAAGTTAGAACGTCTGATCCGTTCTATCGATCCGGTCAGTTTTATGATCGTAAACCGGGTAACAGAGGTAAGCGGAAAAGGATTTACTCTTGATAAGCATACACCATAAAAAATAGAGGTTGTCATCAACCTCTATTTTTTATGATCCAATTTGCAATATCATCGATTACATCTTCTCCAATGTGGCGTTCTACGCCATATTCTTTCTTGGCCTCTGCGATATTTTCAGTGATATAAGAAACGAAAGCATGATCTAATCCCTCATACAGTTTGAAAGTTACATTCTTTCTTCCTTTTAATAGTTTTTGATAGCCTGTGAAATCAATCTTTGCTTTTACCTGGAAATCCTTTTCTCCCTGCATGATAAGCAATGGTTTTTCCGTCTGGTTCAGATAATCTGCCGCTCTGTGTTTCCCCATCTCTTTAAAATAATAGAGTGTGGTTCCTCCTCCCATCTTAATCTTCTTTGCTTCTTCATCGTTTTTTTCATACATTCCGTTAAATGCAGCAATCATTTTGTTCATCTGTTTTCCTGCAATAAACTTAAGAAGTTTGTTCATGGAAGTAAGCTGCTCCGCCATTTGTTCTTTCATCACCTCTTCCAGTGTACGAAGGGTACCTGCCATCAGAATCAATCCTTTAAAATTACCACCTTCTGCATCAATTCTTGGAGCAAGCATAGCACCCATACTGTGGCCGATAATGAAAATGTTCTCAGAATCAATTCGTTTATCTTTTCTTAACATCTCTGCTGCCATCACTGCATCTTCAATCGTCTCTTCTTTTACGGTAATTACAGTGTTCTTATCACGAATCATCTTCATACCGTGAGCAAAAGAACGTTTATCATAACGAATAGATGCGATACCGTGGGCCGCGAGACCTTCTGCTAAATCCTTAAAAGGAGTCAGTTTCATCACTTTTTCATCCATGTTGCTGCTGCCGGATCCATGGACAAAAACAACGGCCGGCACAGGCTTTTCTATTTTGTCCGGAAGCACAAGCATGCCTTTTAAAGGAAATTCTGTTCCAAGTCCTACTGTAATTTTTTCCTGTATCATACCAACATACCTTCTTTCTCTTTACTGCATATGATTTTTAAGTTCCTCATATATTGCTCTGGTCATCTCTGTATCCTTTCCATTGATCACAAGCATCTTATTCCCCACTTCCAATACAACACAGTCATCGCATCCTTCATAACAGTATCTTGTATAATAACCGAATTCATCATTTTCAAAACTTCCCATTCCAAGTCTTGGAGTGCCAAAACCGCTGTTTCTGGAACCAAACTTCACATCTTCCCGATAAGTTATGCTTTTAATATTCTCGTATTTTACGGTTACATCGGACCAGAAATCCGCTTCAATAGTAAAAGAGTTTTCTCCATATTTATAATCAATATTTCCTGTAAACAGTACAAATACCACCATAATCAAAATCGGAATAATGATAATGAGAGAAATAATCTTTGCCGTTTTTTCGTTCTTCTCATCATAGACCACCCATTTCTCTTCCCAGGTTCCTTCGCTTTTCTGCTTCCGATAATAACGATAAGAATAGAAAACAGGTACGGCTACCAGAAGAAAGATGCCTGCAAAAAACAGAAACAAGGATAATGCCCTCGGCATGAACATAGTGAGCAGTAATAAAAAGCCCCCTGCCACCCAGACTTTGCCTCCAAACCGATGGGTTGCATTCCAGTTTTCTTCATTCTTTAAGGTCCATGTTATTTTAATACCGATTGTACTGTTCTGTTTACATTTTGGCAGATAATTCCCTATAAAGATAAATAAAATCCCTGTATATGGAATGGTATAAAGTCCCGGATTTACATCCATCCCCAGAGCGGCACTATAAAGCAGTCCTCCTACAAAAATAGAAATAATCGGCATGACCCAATACAGCATTCCCGTTACTTTTTTGTTCTGATTCTTATTGCCATGATCTTTCATGGTAAAATAAAGACAGAACCAGTGAGTAAACAAAAGAAACAAAAACGGTACTGTTACAGTAAAAAGCTTAGGACTATATCCATCTGCTGTTCCCTCAAGCCCCCAATGTCTCACCATAACATCCGGAAGCTGATCCCACATAAGGAACCCCACAAACATCGGTAACAATATTAAGATGGATGAAATAATTAGTTTTCTTTTATTCTCTTTCAACATACTCTATTCCCCCTTTAAATCCGTAATCCATAACATAATCTCTTCCAAAACAGATGCATTCAGTTCGTAATAGATATACTTTCCTTCCCGGGTATCCCGAATCAGATCCGCATCTTTTAGTACAGACAGATGCCTCGATATGGATGCACCTGTCACATCAAAATGGTCCACAATCTCTCCGGCTGACATTCTGCCGGTCTTTAACATATTTAAAATCTCTCTGCGAATGGGATCTGCAAGAGCCTTTAATGTATTCTGCAAGGACACGATACCACCTCATTTCTATTTTCGCTTCCTCTTTCGTGCAATTCCATACTATACATTTAACATTTAACCTAATTGTTAAATGTATAGTACCATATATCTTTCATTTTGTCAAATCAAAGAAGGGCTGTTGGAAAACAGCCCTCTGTGGTTATTCTATCTTTTCATTTCATCGTAAACAGTTTTTCTTACCAATTTATAAAGCAGTCCCTCTTCCATCACAAAAGGATTTTTATGAAAGATATTAATCCTGTCCCTGTCTTCGCTTCGGTCTTTAAAGGCAGGGTAAAGGAATCCAAACACAGGCTCATCCGGTTCATATTCCCCTTTCATCGGGCTGATGGTACAGATCATAAAATCATAGATTTCTTCAGATTCCCAAAGACTTTCTTTATCCGATGCTTTTAAAGGTACATCATAAACTCCGTGAAAAACATAGATGGCAAATTCATGGTCAACAGGATATCCGTCTGCTAGCTGTTCGTATAACACATCCATGAGCGCATCATTCTTAAGGCCGCACTCCAGAATTCCCCGGAGTAGCTGCCACATACCTCCCGAAACTTTCATCTCTTTTGGGATTGTATATTCTTTTAGCTGTTCGTTAGTTCTGGAAAAAGGAACCGCCTTGGCCAAAGCCAGATTCTTTGCCTTATCAGAAGCCGACAGCTTTCCAAAATGAATATTAAAGGTATCTTCCACCTCGCCCATATCATTTACATAAGCACCGGTTATTCTGTCAAAACAGCTTCTGGCCGGAGTCATTCGTCTGGTCAGTTCCAGCATATCGTCTCTGTTTATCATAAAATTTTCTCGTTACTCCTTCTCTGTCTTTGCAGCTCTGACCGGTCTTTTCTGCTTTTTCATCTTATAAAGTTCCTCGGTTGCCAGCCGGGCCTTTGTGACAGATACATTGCTTTTTGGGAAACAGAAATAGGAAAACTCATTGTCTCCAATACCGATCACATCGCCAATCTCATACCAATAATAATCGGAATATAACGTATGGGAGAAAACCGGAGACTGGCTGTAGTCAAGCTGGCCGTCTGCACCAATAAGATGGAATCCATTCAAATCATGTGTTAAATGTCCCTCTCCTATCATGGCAACTCCATCCAAATTAACCTGGATTGCAATATCCACATCTTCATCAAGAAGATAAGTTCCATCTTCCAACTCTTTGCGGACACATTCTCTCTGCCATTTGTACCAGTCCGGAATATGAGCATATTCTGTCTCGCCGTCTATGGCATGAAGCTGTCCATACTTATCCATCAGCCACATCTTCTTGCAGGCGCGGCAGCCAAGCTGTGTTCCTTTTCCCTTCATCTGATTCTCTGCTCCACAGTGTGGACATTTGTAAAGAATTCTATGAAGCCCGTCTGCACGGAAAGGCACATCGATGGCCACTTTATTATCTCTTTGCCATGCAAAATTATCAAAGGAAAATGCTTCCTCCAATAAAGCATCCAGCTCCGCTACGGATTTTTCTTTAATCTCCTCTGGTGTAGCGAGACATTTCACATGGGCACTGACCTTTACATTGCGGATCTGAAGCATGTTGTAAAGAGGATCTCTGTGGAATGCCCCTTGTGTAATGACAGTAACTACAGGAACTTTGAGGCGTTTCATCAGCACACCCATCTTTCTAGGCAGGGTTGTTGCACAGCCGTCAAAAGAATATCCGGCTTCCGGATACATTAAAACACTTGTCTTGTTTTTCTTTAACATATATTCAATGTCACTGAACAAGGTAAGATCTGTCACGTATTTATGAGTTGGAGAACATCCAAGTAGACGCATTAACTTTCCTAAAATTCCGGTCATGGCATCTACGGAAGTGATAATTCCCATTTTTCTTGGATAGAAAATGCCGTAGGCAAGTTTCATATCTGTAAAACTGCAGTGATTCATTAAAATAAGGCATGGCTGGTCTCCCACAAGATCCATGCGTTCTGTAGTATAATGGAACTTAATCTTTCTTAAGGTAGGTTCGCACACCATGCGGACAATTGTCGCAAGCCACATCTGTGGTTTCATTGGTTTTTTATGTTTCAGTCTTGGAAGTTTTAAAACATCTTCATAAGACATTTTTTTCATATTAATTTTCATTGGTATAACCTTTCTTTTTCAGTATTCTTTTTACAGGAGTGAAATAGGCCTCAGTGTCTCAAAAACGAAAAACATCTTACCCTGAGATATTGAGGTCGAAACATGATACCTGCGGATTTCTCCACGCTATGTGTTATTATTATAGCACGCCAATTATAATTTGTCTCTCTGTCAAGCAGAGATTTTCTTAATGAACAGCTTAACATTTTTTATAAAAACTCTTCTTTTCAATTCTCCTAATTTTTTACATTTATATTGCATGATTCACAATATAATGTTACACTATGTTTATATGTAATCTTTTTACTTTATATACTTTTTTTAACATTTAATATTTTACAGAGGAGGACTATTTATGCGAGCTAATTTAACTATTCCTTTAGAACAGGCCACTGGAGAAATCCGCTACAACATGACTAATGACTATATGTTCCGTTATATTTTACAAAAAAACAAGAAAGTACTAAAAGGACTCATTAGTTCTTTGCTGCATCTGAAATTACAAGATATTAAATCCATAGAGATTACAAATCCTATCAATCTTTCTGATAATATTTCCGGAAAAGATTTTATTTTAGACGTTGATATATTCATGAATAACGATACCAAAATCAATCTGGAAATGCAGGTTTCCAATAAGCACAATTGGCCGGACCGCTCTTTAAGCTACACTTGCCGCTCTTTTGATCAATTGTACCGTGGTCATAAATACGAAGAAGCATTGCCGGTAATCCATATAGGCTTTTTGGATTTTACTTTATTTCCTGATCATCCTGAATTTTATTCATCCCACATGCTATTGAATGTAAAAAATAACCATCTTTTTAGTGACAAAATCAAATTATCTGTGGTAGACTTAAGTAAAATAGAACTGGCAACTGAAGAAGACAAGTTCTACCAGATTGATTACTGGGCTCGTCTTTTTAAAGCAAAGACATGGGAGGAAATTAAGATGCTGGCAAAAGATAATGAAAATATGCAGGAAGCTGTAAACAGTATCTATATAGCAAATGCTGATGAAATGGTACGTCAGAAATGTCTTGCCCGTGAAGAAGCAGAACGTCATGAACGTACTATGTTGAGAGATATCCAGATACTAGAGAAAAAGAAAGCGGTTTTGGAAAATAAAAATGCGGCTCTCCAAGATGAGAATACGGCTCTCCAAAACAAAAATACAGCTTTGGAACAAGAACTTCGTGCTTTAAAAGAACAATTTGCTAAAATTACTCAAAATAAATAATATGCCAAGAGCAGGGTATCAATCTCCCTGCTCTTATTAATTTTATTAACTCTATACCCCTTACAAATCAATTATAACATTTATAGCAATTCTGTGTCCTGACCGATAAGACACCATAATGAGCCGAACAGACAAAAACAAACATTTCCCCATTTAGATTTTTTCGCTCTCTGCTCTTGCCTTTCTTGCCGGCGGAATGAACGTCCTTTATCAAATAGAACAACTCCCACTGATGATTGCTATTTTCATTCATGGGAGTGTGTTATATATCAGCTATTTATCCACTTATCTGATTAATGATTGGCTGGAATGGGGCATGTATCCTGTCTTAGTCTTTTCCTGCATTTTTATTTTAGGGTATATCATCATCTGGATTATCATTTATTCTGTAGCGAAAAAAAATACAGATGCGGTCAATGAAAAACTGAAACAGGTACAGGGCGAAAAATAAGAGTCTATTTTCAAACAAAAAGGGATGTTAAAAAAATCTCCAAAAGAAATGTGCAGCAATTTGCCCAAAACCTAAGGTCACAAAGCATTGTGACGATGCATTGGTTGACTTAGCGAATACGTATGTATGAGCTTAGTAACCAAGTATGCAAAGCTAGGTTTTCGTTCAAATTGCTGCACATTTCTTATTCCAATAGATGCTTTGCAACATCCCCTTTTACTTTCTCCTAAATTTATAACGCCTTTTTAGGACATGCATTCACACACTCAAAGCACAAAATACAATCCGTTCCGTTTTTACGTTTTCTCGAATTATCTGTCATATCAACATCCATAGGACAAACTTTTTTACATTTGCCGCAGGAAATACACTTGTCCATATCACATTTTATTCTGATTAAAGAATAATAACTCATTGGTTTCATAAACACGGTAACAGGACATATGTATTTGCAAAAGGCACGATTATCTTTCAATGCGCAAGCAAGAATAATACCTGCTGCATAGTATAAACAATTCCCGATTATAAACGCCCAAAACATGATTCTTCCTATATTATCTACATGGGAAAGAAAAAGAGCCGACACAAACAGGAATGAAACAGCAAACATGATATATCTGATCCAGCTAATCTGCTTTCTTGGCTTCTCCGGTACTTTATATGGCAAAAAATCCAGTATCATAGCCGTCCAGCAGGCATATCCGCACCAGCCTCTTCCAAAAACGAGCGGTCCAAAAATCTTTGCTATCGCATAATGAATGGTAGCCGCCTCAAAAACTCCCGTAAACAGATAATACCAAAATCCTTCTATCTGCATGTTCTCATTACAGATCACCCCTAAATAAAGTAACATATACATGCCTACCAAAAGCTGTGTTACACGCCGTGCATATCTGTATTTTTTCATATAGAGAGTAAGACCTAAAGCTATGGAACAGCCAATATAACTAAAATTGAATAGATAAAAGAGATTGTCTTTTGTCAGCCAGAGTGTAACTGCAACTATTTCAAATAGAGCCAACATAATAATCGGTATTGTGTATTTCTTCATCTCCCACCTCGTTAATTTGGAATTTTATATGTAATCTGATGTTTCATAATGTGCCACTCCTTTACGAATAGTAAATATCTATCCTTTTTATCTTGTTATTATCAACCTATAAAATGATGGTCTGTCAGGATACATTTCATCCGAAGTATTCCAAATCACAGCATTGCTGATTTCTTTGATGTGCTCAGTTGTAAGTTCATTGATAGATATGGTCTTTTTATGAATAACCGGGCTGTCTTCATATTCATAATAATCCATCAACCATACATGCCAGAATTCGACAGAGTTTGTATTCTCTAAGGCATTTTTTATGTAATCGATGATTTGCTCTGCCCTTCCATCCGTATAATTCCATTCCAAATACACACCGAACCTCTTATCTGTATAGCCTTGTACGTCAAGAAAGGGATACAGGTAATAATTGTCGTCTGCACCGCCATCCCAGATTGTTCCATTGTCGATATTGATTTCTAATGGATACTCCTGTGATGGTTTCACCTCTGATAAAGGAATATCCGCAGCAATAAAAGTACATGCACTCATAGAATACCTCCTTGTCAAATCTAGATTCATGGCGCTGATTTAGAAATTACTGCTTGAAATGCAGCTTTTGATTTTTACGCAGTAATTGAGTTGAGCCGATTTTGATGGGGTTACTGCTTGAAATGCATTTTCTATATTTTACGCAGTAATCGAATTGGACTGATTTTGATGGGTTACTGCTTGAAATGCACTTTTTGAATTTTATGCAGTAATCGTAATGAACTTGTTCCAAATACTATACGGTATGAAATGTACTTTCTGATTTTTACACAGTAACATCTTAATTACCATGGCAAATTCAGGACCCAATTTCGCCATCAACTACACCATTGTTTTTATAATTTACATTAAAGGTTTTATTTTCTTTTTCATTACAAACCCAAGCCCGACAAGTACGACACAAAGCACAACACCGCCAATTCCATAAGCTATGTCAACCGTATATGGCATCATTCCTTCTATCTTTGCTTCCCCATATTTCCCTTCGTTCAAGTACTTTTCAAACCGTTCCCACATAGCACCTTCCACATTCTTTAATTTTAGTGTCCGGGTGTCGTATGTCGTCACTGCAAAAATATCTGTAGGATTTACCTCATCAAAATAAGTAAAAAGATAAAGCTTTCCCTCTACAATGCTGATATCTCCCACTGGATTCGGATTCAAATAAGTCTGTTTCGTTCCTTCTTTTACATTCCCTTTAATTACGGCTACGGGAGATACTGCTATGCTTGGATTTTCTTTATTGGGATGATATGCCAAAACTTCACCAAAGAAAATATGAGCATCTTCGGAATGTAATAGACTCTCCGGTATATCTCCGGCTAATCCGTTTAAAGAACTGGATAATGTAAAAATGAGAATCATCAAAAGTACTATCGTTTTTTTCATATACTCACACTCCTAGTCATAATCCTTCATTCATTGTTTCCGTAATTAACACTCTTTCAGTAATAAAAAAGTTTCTCACTTTTATAATACCATACCCCTACACATTAATCTCTTATAAATTACTTACTTTTCCGTTTTTGCATGAAAAAAAGAGACCCTGATTATAATTCAGAGTCTCTATGTTTTTTAGTTTTTCAAAGATATCCCAGTTTGCCCTTTTTAATAAAAATAGGATGATCGGGATTGCCCTGTTATATCAACACCTTAGACAAAAAGTCCTGCAGTCTAGGATCCTTAGGATTATTAAAAAACTCCTGAGGATTATTCTCTTCCTTAATGACACCCTCATCAATGAAAATGACACGATTAGCAACTTCCTTGGCAAATCCCATCTCGTGTGTTACAACAACCATGGTCATGCCTTCTTTTGCCAGCTGTTTCATAAGGTCAAGTACCTCTCCTACCATCTCAGGGTCGAGAGCGGATGTTGGTTCGTCAAAGAGGATCACATCCGGATTCATGGCAAGGGAGCGGATGATGGCGATACGCTGTTTCTGACCGCCGGATAAAGTAGATGGATAAGCTTCTGCTTTGTCTTCTAAGCCGATACGCTTAAGAAGCTCTAATGCATGTTCCTTTTCTTCCGCCTGAATCTGGGCAGCTGTCTGTGTAATTGGAATCATTTCTACTTTTTCTTTGCGGAAGGTATTTAAAAACTTGTTCACCACATTTGCTCGTTTTGCTTTCTTTAAATCCTTGCATCGGAGGTATGCAGGTGCCATCATTACGTTCTGGAGAACGTTTTTGTTGTTAAAAAGATTGAAATGCTGGAATACCATTCCCATCTTACGACGGTGAAGGTTAATGTCAACATTCATGTCTACGATATCTTCGCCGCCAAAGATAATGCTGCCACCTGTTGGGTCTTCCATACAGTTTAAACAGCGTAAAAATGTACTCTTACCGGAACCGGATGGTCCGATGATGGCTACGATATCGCCTTTGTTAATGGTAAGGTCGATGCCCTTAAGAACTTCCACGTCACCAAAGCTTTTCTGAAGATTAATTACGTCTATCACTCTTTTGCAGGCTCCTTTCCATTATTTTAATTAAGAGGGAGATAATCAGTACGAGTGCAATATAGATGAGAGCCATAACAAGGTATGGAACCATGAACTCGTAACTGTTGCTTCCGATATAGTTAAATGCCATATAAAGGTCGGCTGCACCTACGAAACTTACTACGGAAGTTTCTTTAATGAGGGCGATAAATTCGTTACCCATAGTAGGAAGAATATTCTTCACTGCCTGAGGGATGACGATTTTCATCATAGTTGTGCCAAAGCTTAAACCAACGGCACGTCCAGCTTCCATCTGACCCGGGTCAACAGACTGGATACCGCCACGCATTACTTCGGAAATGTAGGCACCGCTGTTCAAACCGAATACAAGAATGGATACTTCTACACCTGTGATGTTCCATCCCATGAGAGGGAAGAGTACATAGTAAAATACAAGAAGCTGTACTACAATTGGCGTACCACGGAATAATGCAACGTAGAAGTTACAGATGGCATTTAATACTTTTGGTAATGTTTTATATTTTGGGAGGACTTTGACTGTGGCAATCAGGGTACCGATAATGATACCGATGATAAGACCCGTACAAGCAATTAGAAGGGTATTTTCCAACCCTTCTAATACTTTCACATAGCCATTCTGTTCCCAAAATATCTCAATAAATTTCGCTATTTTCAGTTCAAAATTTCCCATGTTTTCACTTTCTAATTATCTGTCTTGCAACTTATCTCATTGCGTTGATAGCTGTACTGATTGCATCTGCTGGAGCTGCATCGATGATAACGTATTTGATGTTACCGTTTAACATATCCTGCATTGCAAGGGAACCGTTCTTGTATGTCTGGCATGTTGCTGGAAGTCCGTCGAATCCCCAGTCTGCATCGCCTTCTACGTAGAACTGGCCTGTTGTACCCTGCTGAACACCAATCTTGTCAGCATCTGTCATTTCGTTAAGGATTGCTACTACAGCGTCTGCATCTGCACATCCGTCAAATGCTGTCTCTGTGCTAGGTACTACTAACTTCTGGGAAGCTTCATAGTAAGATTCAGAGAATGTTACATATTCTTTTCTTTCTTCGTTGATTGTAAGACCTGCCATAGCGATGTCACATTTCTGCTGTCCTACAGAGAGACATACAGCATCGAAGTCCATGTTCTGGATTACAAGTTCCATACCAAGTTCTTCTGCAAGTAAAGCTGCGATTTCCATGTCGATACCAAGGTATTTGTCACCTTCTGTATATTCGAATGGTTCGAAAGCTGCATTTGTTGCAACTACAAGCTGATCTTTGGATTCATCAAGTTCTGCGGATGTAACAGGTGTTTTTTCACCATCACCGAAGTATTTGTCACAGATTGCTTCTAATGTACCATCTGTTTTGATCTTGCCGATGAATGTGTTTACTTTTTCTAAAAGTTCAGGCTGTGTTTTGTCTACACCGAATGCATATAATTCGCTTGTAAGGTCGATGTCGATTACTTTTGCTGTTACAGATTCTTTGCTGTCATCTGCTGGAGCGTCAGCGTTGCCGCCACATGCAGCCATGGACATGCAGAGTAACATAGCTAATAATAATGCTGCTAATTTTTTCATAATCATATCCTCCATGTTTAATTTTTTCTTTCTTATGAATAAAAATTCATGCATGGAGTCTATTCTACTCTTTTTATAAGAAAAGTCAATAGGTTATCTCTATAAAAATGACAAAATCATCGCATAAATCTGTGAATATATTCATTTCTTTATGCATAATTGTATCATGTAATTTATCCTGATTTTACCATAAAGAAAAAAGGACCTGCAGTTACCTGCAGGTCCCAAAATTATAATGTAATTATGATGCTGTTCTATGGAGATTATTCCATAACGATGGCAATCTTAACACCTTCAAGGGAGATGTTCTTTTCCATAGCGTCAACGTATTCTTCTAATTTGTAGTGATGTGTAACGAGTTTTTCTACTGGGATACCCATTTCTTTTGCTTTCTTAATGAAGCCAAGTGTTTCGATGTATTCGTTTGCACTATATACCCAAGAACCAACTAAGTTGATTTCTTTGTTGCAAAGGTCGAAGTGAGGGTTCATTGTACATTCACCAGCGTTTACGAAGAAACCGAGTTCACAGTATCCACCGCCACGACGGATATATTTGTAAGCGTCAGCTGCAGCTGCAGGAACACCTGTACACTGGAATACGAAGTCTGCTCCAAATCCGCCTGTTAATTCTTTAACTTTAGCTACTCTTTCTTCGATTGTAGGAAGTTCTTTGAAGTTGATAACTGCTGTAGCGCCCATTTCTTTAGCGAGGTTGAGACGTTTTTCTACGCCGTCAACAGCGATGATGTTAACTACGCCAGCTGCTTTAAGAACTGCAATCTGGGAAAGACCGATAGGTCCACAGCCCTGTACTAATACTGTAGAGCCAAAGTTAATGATATTTAAGGATTTTGCACGATTCCAAGAGTGTACTGTTACACACAATGGTTCGATGAGCATTCTTTCGTCAACGGACATACCGTTTACTACGAAGATAGATGAGTTCTTACGAACTAAGATATATTCTGCGAACCATCCGTTGAAGTGTACATCATCTTCATTGATGAGGCCGTATACGCCAAGGTTTTCGCAAAGGTTAGGAAGTTCTGGATAACGACGGCAGTAATCGCAGTGTCCGCAAAGAAGAACGGAAGTAACAATCTTGTCACCAACTTTGATAGGGTCGCCCTTTGTATCTACAGTAACGCCTTCGCCGATAGCTACAACTTCACCAGTTCCTTCATGTCCAAGAACTACTGGAGCCATTCCGAATGGATCATAACGGTATTCATGAACGTCTGTACCACAGATACCAGCGCCTTCTACTTTAACGAGGATTTCGCCTGGGCCTGGAGTTGGGATTTCGTGTTCTCTGAATTCAACGATTGCTTCGCCAGTTACGTTTTTAGGCTGTACTAAATAAGCCAGTTTTGCTGTTGCCATAATACATGCACTCCTTTTCATGATAAAAAATAGGTTGTTTCACGGTCCAATTACCTTTTATCATATTATCATATTGCCACATTATTGTCAATATTGTACAAAACTTGCTACTTACAAACCAACAAATTATACATTTTTATTAATATACATTTAAGTATGTCATAAAATTATCATACAACAAAATAGTGCACCTTTTCTTTGACAGATTCAAGTGCACTAAATGATTCATTCACAATGACTGGTGTGACTTATGGATTTATCCTTTCAATTATTCGATGGTAATATCGCTTTCCTCAATTACTTCCGCCTCTGCCACATTTCCGTCATCTTCTTTTAACTGGCGGAGTTCTTCCTGCGCTTCTGCAATCACATCATAGTGGGCTTTCGCACTGTTACAGTAACCAAGTACTTCCGGTGCCACCTCATCCCCGGATGCAAAGCGCAGATAATAATATTCTCCGATTTTTTTAAGATCATCCTGGACTGCATGTCTTTCAGACGCAATCTTCGCATTCAATTTTCCTGTTTCAATTGCATCTTCCGCTTTATCTCCCACTTTCTTTGCAACTTCTGTTGTCTTGTCGCTTACTTTTTTTGCCACATCACTTAATTTGTCTAAAAATGCCATAGTTATCTCCTCCTTATAAATATACGGCAGCTTTCAAGTTTCACTCACCATTTATTTCTATAGTTATATCTTAGATGTCATCTTAACTTAAGTCAACCTAACATTTCTTACGAATTTTGTCGTGAATTTTCCCTTGCCAAACACTTTAGTTTATTGTAAAATATTATCTTACATGGACCAATAGCTCAGCGGATAGAGCAGTGGTTTCCGGAGCCACGTGTCGGGGGTTCAATTCCCTCTTGGTTCGTATCATTTATTTGTCTCAGAGTCTTATTTTACAAGGCTTTGGGACTTTTTTCTTTCTTTAAACTCATACTGTTTGATGGGTACTCTTGGGTACACCGGTTTTGATAGATACCTTTTCGAACTTATCCAGTATATCCTCTATGTTTCTTTGGTCAAAACAGTAATTTCTCAATGTGGTTTTTTCGCTCTCATGTCCTGCCATTCTTCTAGCTGTATCAATATTGAAATTTTCAACCCATCTTGAAATGACAGTCTTTCTGATTTTATGATTACCTTTTTGTCTTAGTCCTGCTTTCTTACATACATTCTGCATATAGGTAAATACCGCCTTGGTAGTCGTCCTTGTTCCGTTCTTGCTATTAAGAAATAAAAAACCATCATCTTCTCTGCCATAAGCTCGATTGATTTCTTTTACTGTTTCGATAATATCCACAGCTTCTTGGCTCAAGGGAATTACTCGATTGCCTGCCGGAGTCTTTGTTTTATTTTTCACTTTGTATCCCAGACTCTTCGTTTTTCCTGTAAGAGAATCAATATCAAAATCTTCGGTTTCCATACGCTGTATATGAATATGACCATTGCGAATATCTGTTTCCTTGATAGCGACCAATTCTCCTACTCTCAATCCTAAATGAAAATTCAAAATTATCATATAAGGTGTCGTACATTTCTTATTCTTCTCTACTCGCCTCGTTATTTCATCAAACAGAAGCTTTTGTTCTCTTTCTGTAAACACCTCTTCTTCCGGCAATCCTTTTTCTTTCTTCCGATAAATTCTATTGTCGAAATGCACCTTGTCCATAGGATTTTTAGTTATAATTGCAATATCTTCATTACTAGCATACTCTAGTCCTTCTTTAAGGATAATTTTCATATTCTGAAACTTTGTTTCTGTCATATCATATTTCCTTATCATAGTATGACACCATTTATCTAAATACAAAGATGTCATGTTTTTAATAGGCATCTGTGATATTTCTTTACCTTTATAAAAGGTATTCCAATCAGATTGAATCCTTCGAATATAAGAGGGACTCCCTTTAAGTTTTTTGTAATCTAACCATTCCGGGAAAAGTTCTGTTAAAGTATAATTTTTCTTAGCTGGTACTCGCTGTTTATTTTCCGCTTCTTCGTAATAAGCTATAATTTCATTTACAAGGTCTTCATAATTCTTCTTTGCAACTTTTCTCCTGCCTTCGCTTTTGGTCGAATCTGGTAAATATGTTCTCCATCTTCCGTCCTTTCCCTGCTGTATTTTGTATTTGTGCTTCTGAAATAATCGTTCTCTTTTTTGTTTATTCATACCATCTTGCACTTCTTCCGGTTCCATCTTATATTTTTCAAGGAAAAAATGCAACGCATTTACAGCGAATTCTTCTGTAAATGGTACTGTTCCAGTTCCGGCTATCTTACTCAATAGCCTCCTCATGTAGTGTTATTATTATTGTTATCATGTTCATGTCTTCCTGTGTGTCGTGGTCTACAATATGCATTAGTATGACATACATATTGTGTCATTTTGACATCGCCATCCGCCTCTAAAATCCATAGTTTTATTTGGCTAAAAGGCAGATTGACGATGATTTAAAAAAGTTCATTTTCAGCACCTTTTGAACTCATACATCTCCGCATTCATTCAATGGCTGAAAAACTCCAAAGTAGCACGTTTTATCTCGTTGATTGCTCTCTCAACATCTTTCTGCGAGAAGTACTCAATGCCATACCGCTTCTTATGATTCTCTGCCCGGCTCTTAGCTTTCTCTTTTCCTACTTCCTCAAACCGGGAAAGCAGGTCAATCATCTGAGCTTTACAAAAGATGCAGTTCTGATACTGGATTAGGAAATCTGTCAGACTGCGAAACTTACATGGATAAGCATTCTTGCCCTCGTTCCATATCTTCTCAAGGCTATCGTTATAAGCTTTATGAACCTTTGGAATGTTCTTTATCGCCTTGTCCCATCTAGCAAACCACCTGTCTAAAAACTCATAAGCTAAATCCTTATCCTGCCATCGCTTACTTCTTTCCTCTAAACGGGAATAAGCTTCTGCGTTCCCATCACTTTCCGCTTTCTTATCGTAGTTTTCTAACTCCATGTATTGGTTCTTAATCGCTACAGATAACTGCTTCTGCGTGAACAGATTTGTAGTACGATATGCATTCTTAAACTTGTATGTAACTGCCATCAGAGAAACGAGATACCTGTTCAGCTTTGAAAACTTCTCATAGTGTTCTGCGTCATACGAATCAAACCTCATGTCTGCCCTTACTATTGTGTAGTCCTCGATTCCTGCGCCTGCAAGAATAGTATTGAGTGCTGTATCAAACTCGCTGTAAGTGTAAATCTCACCTATCAGCTTATTTGGATTGATAATACTGGTAGTTGTCGTTCCTTGTTTGGTCTGACTGTTAGAGATAATGCAGTCTGCTACTTCTTCCATAATATCCTCTACAATACCTTCGCTTTTTACAGCTAATGTATGGATACTTCCTGTCAGATTATACTGTTCAAGTTTATGCGGATTCATTGTAATCCCATTCCTCTACAGTAAAGGTAGCAGTCCTTTGGATTTCAAAGCTCCTCTGAAAAAGTTGCAACAACTCCTCAGAAGTAATCTTTTCAATGCCACATCCTGTTTCTCCTGTTCTAGTATTGGTGCTATACCATACCAATGAAATTCCTTCATCTGGCATTAGTTTAAGCATTTCATCAATACCTGCCATACGTTTCTCTGGATTCAAACGTCCAGTTGCCTCCATTTTGTCATGAAGTTTTTTAGTCATCTTTAAAAGATTCTCGGGTCTGTTGCTGATTTCCGGCTGTTCAGGATCGTAAGCAAATTTGTGATGAATATTCTGACAGCTCGTGTCATTCTCACTAAAGTATTCATCTACATCAAAGTATTCTGCTATCAGTATATGAACATAGTGATTCTTCCTTTTGCCGTTAATACTTAGTGCTACATATTCTTTATCTCCATTGCCTCCTCTTTTAGGACTTGCTTTACTTCTCTGCCGTTTACCCATGATATGTGGTTTTTCATTTTTAACGGAGATAACCCTTCCCCTGCTAGTAATAAAATAAGCCGGAGAATGTCTACCCATCTGAATGGCTGTCTCTCCTGCTTCCAGTACCTGGTCTTTTACATGGTCGAATCTTTCCATGTACTCCTGTGCGGTCAGTCCTTCTTTGCTTCTCAAGTAAATCAGCCTGCCTGCTTCTTTCCGTAAGTAATCTCCACTGTTTTGTAGCGGTTATCCGTAAACCACTGTTTTAAATCATCTTCTAAAAAGCGGTACTCTTTGCCGATGCGAATAAACGGAATCTGATTATTCGCAACCAATGTTCTTAGTTTTTTATCGTGAATCTGAAATAACTCAGTCACTTCATCGAATGTATAAAATCGCATAGATTATCTTCCTTTCTGTAAATTATTGTTTACTGTTACTTTCTGTCGTTACTAATCAAGTCATGGAACGCCTTCTTTCTTCTTGTATTTGGCTAGAACTGAATTTTCAGAGTCAAGCCTCTATTTTCTTCCTAAATGATGCGATGCGTAAAATCTTAAAATCCTTTATTTTATTGGGATTTTGAGATTTTGAAAAATGAAAAACGCGACTTTTTGAGTCGATTTTTGTAGAAAATGGATGCTGCCGTCAAAATCTTTCTTCCTAAATGAGTCATATCGTGGTCTTTCAAATTTCCCAGAATCATTGAGAATTTTAAACCTCAAACTTTAAAAAGTGCGGAAAAAAAGTTCTTTTTTTGTAGATACAGACACCTGAGGTCTATTTTCTTCCTAAATCGTGATTATCGACATGTCTAAAAACCCTTTGTTTTATTGGGATTTTGAGACTTTGAAAAATGAAAAACGCGACTTTTGGGGTCGATTTTTGCAACTGGGATATGGCATTTGCATCCTCTGACAAACCATCGTACAAAGCTTTGTTCTATCTGCACTATAACATGTAGTCCGCAAAAAATCAAGAACTTTTTGTGCAATTATACCATTCGTATAAAGTAATCTTTTAAAACTTTTGTGTAGATGTCACAAAAGTCTTCGCATAATCCACGTTATGCGAAAACTTAATGATTCAATACAGCCCAAATCATTGTGGATAAACATGTGGAAAACTTGTTGATAGATTGATGAATGGACAGATTTGTCCGGACAAAAACATAAAATCAGAATGGACAGATTTGTCCAGTTTTCTAGAAGAACATAAATATATTAATTATTAACATAATTAATATATAGAAGAAAGAGATATATTATATATAGTTGTAGAGAGACTTTGAATTGTGGATAACTCCGCTACACTGGGCATCCTGCATCCTGCTCCCAAGTTCTGCGAACCCATGTTCGTCTATTTTCAATTTTAAGGCATCTGATAGCCTCTACAATCGTTTTTCGCATCGCCAACGCAAACTTCTTCGTCTCCGAATCTAAAATCGATTCTGAGGCATTCTGTGAGGTCGTTTCACAAAAGCTGGTCTTCGTCGGATTTGACATAAACCATGATGTCCTCGACCCGGCAGTCAAGAATCCGGCAAAGGTCATTGATTGTGGTCGTGTTTAACGGCTTATTCTTTCGGAGCTTATCTATCGTTGAGCTGGATATGCGATGCCGTGTGATTAACGTATATGTTGACTCAGATGAATTTTTTAACGTATTCCAAAAAGCACTATATTCAATCATAACAACCTCCGTTTTTCTTTAGGATAGGATATGGTTATTTAATTGACTATAGTCGCTAAAATGACTATAATTAATAATATATCATCTGTTTATCACACTACCAAAGAGGAGGATTTCATGAAAAAACTATTTTGTCCAAAATGCGGTGCTGAACTAGTGACAGATGCAAAATTCTGTATGCACTGTGGCGAAAAGATTATTTTCGAAAAACAAGAAAAACCAACGCTAAATGTTGCAGACTCTGAACACACTAGTGTTCCCCCATCTAATACAGATACAACTACGGATACCAATGTACCTGTAAAGAAAGTACCTAAAAAGAAACTCATTATCGGCTCAGCCATAACACTTGTATTATTGCTTTTCTTATGCCTGTATCAGCCATTGGACATAGTTCGTATAACATCTGTTTACAACGGCTCAACTGTTGCAGGTACTGTTATTGATGAAAAGAATGAAGGATTCGTTGTTACCGGGTATACAGAAGATGGTGAAAAACATGAATTGTCTGGTTGGAAACTATCAGAAAAATTTACATTAGAACCAGATTCCTCACATTACATCGTAGTCGAATATAAAGATTTAACTTACGGCTTATATATTGATTGTTCTACAAGTGAAATAACTGGTATTTATGCAAAATATACTGGTGACCCAAAAGCCGGCACTATCTTAGATACCAATAACGAAAAAATCCAAGTATTTGCCAAGCACAAAAACGGTTCAGAATCAGAACTAATCTCGTCATGGGAAATAACAGAACCTAAAACCCTTGTCGCAGACGGCAAAGAAACTATCGAAATCGTATATGAAGAGTTTAAGACTGAATTAGAAATAATATGCTCATCAAGAACAATATTAGAAATCACTGCAGAATATGATGGAGAGACAGTGGAAGGTACACTTCTCTCTTCCGCCAATGAAGATATTACTGTTTATGCAGAATACAAGAATGGTGATAAAGAGAAAGTTGACGGTTGGATAATTAAGCAATCTAAAACACTTGTTGCCGGAAAAGCAACTGAGGTTGAAATCCATTACAAGGGACAAACCTGTACATTAGAAGTTGAATGTACTACCATGACCGAAGAAGAGTTCAAAAATAGTTGCAAAAAAATTTCTTATAAAAACTTAGCACGAGATCCAGACGACTATTATTTAGAGCAGGTCAAATTCAAAGGAGAAATCATACAAGTATTAGAGGATGATGGACTTGTAGCACTTCGAGTCAACGTTACCAATGATGGATATGGCTATTACGATGATACAGTATATGTGTTGTATGCTTATGAACCCGGACAGTCTAAATTCCTAGAAGACGACATCATTACGTTCTATGGATGGTCTATGGGATTATATACATATGAATCCGTTTTAGGGGCATCAATTACCATCCCAGAAGTATACGCAGAATATATTGATTTACACTAATATCCACACACATTCCCCGGAGATACATCCGGGGATTTTTTATTGCCTTTTTCAGTCTGTGTCAAAATCAAACACCTATACCCTATTTCAGCAAACAAACACCTCTTTCTGGTTTTAAATACCCCGGGGTTAAAGGATTCCTGCTTTCTGCCTCCTGCCGGAAATCTCTCCCAAAACATTTTTCAAAAAAAACGTCTGAAACCTCTTTTTTCACCCTTTTTAAAAACTTTTTTTCGTCACAAGCCCTTATTTTATGCGGTCTCCCGGGCTTTTTAAACAGTGCACCTAAATGACCCCTTGTGTGGCAACTTTGGAGAAATTAGAATGAACTCATAACAACAAAGGCCTTTGTGAAACTAATCTTTTTCAGAAAGAAGGTATCACATGAAAAAACTGAATAACTATCAACGAACTGTCCAATATCTGGTCAAAGTTTTCAAGCTGATTAATGAGGACTACTTTGAGAACAGCCTTCCTCAGCCACAGACAACAGTCCAGTCGACCGTTGGAGCATACGGACATATCACGACTTCTAAAGTCTGGAAGAATGACGACGGCATGGCATCTTATGAACTGAACATCGGAGCGGACTACCTGTACAGACCGATTGAGGAGCTTGTAGCGACACTCATCCATGAATCTGTACACCTGTACTGTCTTGAGAATGACATCAAAGATACAAGTAATCGTGGCATCTATCACAACAAGACCTTCAAGCGGATAGCTGAGGACAAAGGACATCTAATCATCAGTCGTCATCCAAAGTACGGATGGACTATCACAGAGCCGTCTGAGGAAACTCTTGACTTCTGTATCCGGCATGAACTGACAGATGTTCTGATAACCAGACAGAGCAATGTCCTGTTACCGGGTAAAAGTCCAAAGACAAAACGTCCTTCCAGTACAAGAAAATATATGTGCCCATGTTGTGGCAACAGTTTCCGGGCAACAAAGTTCCTCCGGGTGCTGTGTATGGACTGTGATGAACAATTTGTATTAGCTTAATGAGATTGAAAGAAAGAGGTAAACGATATGTGTAAAACAATGAACCAGTTAGAATCAGTAGTTGACGATTACAGAACTTTAAAGGCTTTAAAAGAAGATTTAGACTCCCAGTTAAAAGATTTAGAACGTGAGATTATCAGTTATCTCGACCATAACGAAAAGATGTCTGAAACAGGTAGTGATTTCACTGTAAAAGTAACAACCTGTGAACGACGTACCCTTGATAGCAAACGACTGGAAGCTGACTTAGGCAGTCTAGCGGAATATCAACGAATCAGCCAGTACAGAAGACTTTACGTGAAATAGATAGAAAAAAGCTGTCCTATCGGCTATACGGGGATGGAGGACAATAATGAGATACTATTACTATACATTTACTACAACAACCCCCTTTGAACCATGGACATTTATTTTTGCTACGGATACAGATGATAACCTGTACATGAAAGCTTTAAATCATGCTATTGGTACACGTTACTTTGACGAAAAATATGGAATTACAATCTGGACAGTGAAAGAACTTAATATTGATGAACCGCTGTCTAATGTTCCGACCAATGTACAAGAATTTTTAAAAGTTGAACTAGACAATATTAGTTTAACAAACACATTCAAAGCATATACTTCTTACTTCGACTTGCACCACTATGAGAATAATGAATGTTCAACTGTGAAAGAATGTCTTGAATATATCATGAATGGGGGCATAGCCAATGATACAGGAAAATGATTTTAAATCTAAACTAACAACTATGTTTAAATTAGGAATGACCAAACGTGAATTAATCAGCCGAGTAAACGATAAGATTTACTTACTGATTGAAAACGACAGCGGTAATCCGGCAGGATTCCATGTGCTCCTCATGGATGATAGAGCAGAAGATAAAGAATTTGTTCTGGTCGGCAGGAATCTGAATGAGGATGAATCATTAAAACTTGCTTTGAATTTTGCAACACATTGCAACCTGTTTAGAGGAGGAACAAAATGAATAGAATCACAGCAGACTTTTACATCAAAATCAATAACAAAGATAAAGTGATAGAAACCATCGGCAGAACTACCATTTATACACCAGAGATTAAGTTTTCCACAAACACCAGTTCTGGAATTAAATGGTATGAAGATACCTTAAAACCAGAGTATAGAAAATTGCGAGCATGAGGAGGATTTACATATGATATTTTTATTTTATGCAATAGTAGGAACATTGATTATGCCTTTCCTCGGTCTATTTCTTTTAACTACCGCTAAAGGTAGCGACGACCAGGTATTAGGAGCCGGGCTTATCGTAGGCGGTCTTGTTCTCTGGATAATGTCTGGATTGGTATAGAATCACCATTTATAAGAGGACAGTGAGCAGACCGCCTGCTGTCCTCTATAGGAGGAAATAACATGATATACGGATATTGCAGAATCAGTACCCATAAACAAAACATTGAGCGACAGATAAGAAATATCTTGTCCCATCATCCGACTGCTACCATTGTGAAAGAAACCTATACCGGGACAAAGTTCCAAGGTCGCAAAGAACTTGACAGCCTGCTTCGGAAAGTTAAAGCAAATGATACTATCATCTTTGATAGTGTTTCCAGAATGAGCAGGGACGCAGATGAAGGATTTGAATTATATGAGCGACTGTTCCATGAAAGAATCAATCTTGTCTTTCTTAAAGAACCACATATCAACACTGAAACCTATAAAAAGGCAATGACTAATCAGATAAGTTTGACTGGTGAAAAGGTCGACTTCATTCTGGAAGGTATCAACCGCTATCTCATGGAGCTTGCAAAAGAACAGATACGAATAGCATTTGACCAAGCAGAAAAAGAAGTCATGGACTTAAGACAGCGGACAAAAGAAGGAATGGAGACAGCAAGACTTTCCGGGAAACAGATTGGAAGAAAAGCCGGAACCACATACAGCACGAAAAAGAGTGAGACCGCTAAACAGATGATTCTTAAAAAGTCAAAAGATTTCGGAGGCACATACACAGATAAAGATTTAATCAAAGTAATCGGGACTGCCCGGAATAGCTACTACAAGTACAAGAAAGAGCTTCTGGAACAGCATAGATAAAATGAAAAGCTATCGGTAAATGATTCTTACTGATAGCTTTTAGTATTGATATAAACGAACCTCTTCAATGATACTTTTTTTCCTGTAAGGCAGACCAATAATCTATTGAATTTTAAGACTTTTTCTAATTGGTCAGATTTGATACAGCGATAAACCGCTGATAATCATTGCCTTTTTCACCCATATGCGAAAAGCTCTTATTTTATAAGTGTAGATTTAATAATTTTTAAGACCCTATCTAATAAGGAAAAAACTATATAAACCAACAATTACATATAGACTCATTGTCCACCTATGTATCGAAACTATGCACATTATCATGTTATACTGGTTTTATCCTGCTCCCATTCATACAGTACGTAATTCACTCCTCTATCTCTTAGTAAACGCAACATCTTCATCTGGACTAAAAATCTTTCTAGGGGAGATATAGAATCTGTCTGACCAAACAAACAGGTAATAATACCTGTAGCCTTTTCCTCTACTTCCGGCTGTCGCTCATATCCTGCAAGACACATTAAATCTCCATAAACTCCATCTGTTCTGTATGAATAATCCAAAACTGATAATTTACAAATATCCTCTACAGATTCACCCGGAAGATACTGTCTTAGTTTTTCTCTTTGTATGCTCTCTTCTTTCATAAGCATTCTTAATTCTTTGGCATCTTCTACAGATACAATTTCATCCTGTATCAGTCCGTGGATTCTTCCCAGTATCTTTGAGTAGAGCATACTCTCTGCTTTATTCCATGGTTCTTTCTGATTTTTTGTCACAATCTCACCTATGGTATTATCCCATAGGTTTCCCATCTTATACTGTTCTGTTTCACTATAATCTAAAAATTCAGATAAATGCACATCTCCATTAACTGTAACACATATATCATCTTCAATAAGCCCATACTCGTCAATCTTTGCTCTATGTAACGGATAATACTTACGAGCTTCCGGCTTTCCTAAAATCTCATAATTATCTACTGCCTTGCCGATATAACAGATATGGTCACTATCTTTAAATGGATTATGATAACTCACTTTTACAGAGTCACCGCAAATATCCTTGTAAAACAGGAATGTCTTTTTTCGTTCTTGTACTGTGTTAGTATGATACTTGTCGATACTAATAGATATTCGTGCAGGTTGCTTGTATTTAATAGGCAATTCTTTCCTTGAATATTCACCAAACCTTGTAAACGCATTAGCAACCTGTTTGCTCTGTATTGTACCATTGGTGATGCAGGTCAATTGAATTACAGGCAATTTTCTTTCAATTATCGAATCGACTAAGTAATCAATCACATCCGGCACTAAAAACGGTTCGCCTCCTGTCAAATGAATCCGTCCACATTTATAAATATTATCCAATATGCGGTCAATCAGTTCATAAGAGATAACCCGGTCTTGTGCATCTCCTCTCCCACAGTGAGGACAGGCTAAATTACATTTACGTGTTACTTCAATTAATAATGTTTCGAGTCTAACACTCATAAAATCATTCCTTTCTAATTATAAAAAGCACTAACGTACAAGTACTTGCTCAATACACATACATTAATGCTTTTACTAGACCTCTTTATTTTGATGTGGTATAATTTCTTTCAGGCTTTGTTATGAACGACATCACCGGGATATATTCGCTCTGGGTACATTCATGGGTACACATGGCGGAAGAAGTGCTCAAACCTCCTATTTTAAAGCTTTTTTTAATTAGTTGATGGGTTCAATTCCCTCTTGGTTCGTATTGGTATGCGCCTCAACACCTTATAAAACAGGAGTTGAGGCTTTTTTATTTCTGTTATTACTTCTGCTATTTCTTGTTTTCTTTTTCAATTTTTTCCAAATTATACATTATGCGTACATTTGTTCTATGATATACTGATTTTATACTTAAACAGAAAATGGATGCGATTTTCCGATATCAGATGCCCTCAAATCTTACGAAAGAGAGGGTGATGCCCTATGAACACAATGGAAGTCTTGACTTTATTGCTAGTAATTTTCGCGGCTCTGTCATACTTTGATAATCATTACGATAAAAAGAAATAAGCATCCCACCTACCACAGTTTGATGCTTATTCTACAAGTTTCTTCTGAGGGCAATCGGAATTTCCTTCCGACTACTTTTCTGTTTTAAGTATACCATGGGAGATTTGTTCTGACAAGTCTCCCTTTTTCATTTAACTTATTCACACATAATTTAGGGTCTTCCCACAACTCGAAAAAAAAGTTATAATATCCCTTATCATATTCATTCTGTCACCTGACATTTTTTACTGCATACATTATAAATAGAATGACATTTTCCGGTTTTCCATTTAAACCAGTTAAAATTACATTTCTCTATTAGAAAGGACCCATTTATGCAACTAGCACTACTTACGGCATTCGGTGTGGGCGGTGCCACCATATTCGGAGTCTTATTAGGCTTCCTTTTTCAGAAAATCCCACATAAATTTAATGATGCCATTTTAGGCTTTGCAGCCGGCATTATGCTTGCAGCTGCCATTATCGGCCTGATTCTTCCTTCTTTAGAAGAAGGTAATGTCTGGATTACATCCATTGGAGTACTGATCGGCGCTGTTTTTTTGAATTTTGCGGATAAATTTACTCCTCATCTTCACCACATCACAGGTGCGGATCAGGAAGTGCACGCGGATTCTCAGAATTCATTAAATAAAGTCATGCTTTTCGTTATGGCCATCGCTATCCATAACCTGCCGGAAGGTATTGCTGCAGGTGTGGGGTTTGGAAGTGAAAACATTGCAAATGCCATTACTGTTGCTGTCGGTATTGCTCTTCAGAACATTCCGGAAGGCATTATCATTGTATCCCCACTCATTATGGCCGGTATTTCCAAAAAGAGAGTGTTCCTCATTGCAAGTTTCACCGGTCTTATTGAAATTATCGGAACTATGATCGGTTTTACCGCAGTTACCCTGGCAACAGCCATTCTTCCATTTGCCCTTGCTTTTGCAGGCGGCACCATGATCTACATTATCAGTGATGAGATGATTCCG
Organism: Lachnospiraceae bacterium; assembly: GCA_015057665.1. GTDB lineage: Bacteria > Bacillota > Clostridia > Lachnospirales > Lachnospiraceae > SIG292. The sequence goes on from SVDY01000006.1 coordinate 42,026, forward strand.
GAGACCCACAGTCACGGATATGAACAGATGGCAACCTATTCTCTGTTATTTGGCTTTATTACTATGTTGATTATGGACTTTTATATCGGATAACATACCATTACTTTTCTCCATTATTAAGAAGAAAAACCATTACAAGCAGACCATCCAGGAATAAAAAGAATGAAAATAACAATTATTACTGTAGGAAAAATTAAAGAAAAATATTTAAAAGATGCCATTGCCGAATATAGCAAACGTTTAAGCAAATATTGCAAACTGGACATTATAGAAGTTGCCGACGAGAAAACACCGGACAATGCCAGTGAAGTGGTGGAGAATCAGATTCGCTCAAAAGAAGCAGAACGTATCTTAAAGCATGTAAAGGAAGATGCATTCGTTATTACTCTTGAAATCAACGGAAAACAGCTTACCTCCGAGGAACTGGCAAAGAAGATTGATACCCTTGGCATTCAGGGTCACAGCCACATCACCTTTATCATTGGAGGTTCCATCGGACTTGGCCAGGAAGTTCTTTCCAAATCCAGCTTTGCTTTAAGCTTTTCCAAGATGACATTTCCCCATCAGCTTATGAGGGTAATCCTCCTGGAACAGATATACAGAAGTTATCGAATCATTAACGGCGAACCTTATCACAAGTAAAATGAATCTCAAAAGCCTCGGCATATATTCAGGAATCATAAGTCACAGTACATTGTGATCATGGAAATTCCAAATCTATGCCGAGGCTTTTTGTTTTTATATTATGTTACTATATTATGTTTCTACCCGGATTAATCATTCCGTCTTCGGAATAATAAGATCAGCCGGAGAAGGGATAAGATTCCTGCTGCTGCACTTGCCACATAAGTAAAGGCCGCTGCAGATAATACTTTCTTCGTATGCCCTAATTCTTCTGTTCTTAACATTCCTGTATTTCCAAGAATCTGTAAGGCTCTGCTTGATGCATTAAATTCCACAGGAAGAGTTACAAGCTGGAATAAAACAGAAAGGGAGAAACAGAGAATTCCAATCTCAATAATAATGTTGGAACTGCTAAGGCCAAACAACAGGCCAATCATAATCAACGGCCATGCAATCTTTGATCCAAAGTTGGCTGCCGGCACAAGTGCTGCACGGATTCGAAGAGGTGCATAGGATTCCTGATCCTGAATAGCGTGACCGCATTCATGGGCTGCAACACCGATTGCTGCAACAGAGGAAGATCCATAGACTGTGTCAGATAAGCGGAGTACTTTGGAAGACGGGTCATAATGATCTGTCAGATTTCCTGCAATATGTTCAATGCGTACATGGGAAAGTCCTGCATTATAGAGAATTCTCTGGGCTGCCTCTGCACCTGTCATACCGGAAATACTTCTCACTCTGGAATACTTATTATAGGTAGAATTCACTTTGGAAGAGGCAATCATGGTAATAACGGCTCCAATAATCACAAGGATATAGGTCCAGTCAAAATAAAAACCCCTGTATCCGCCCATACCGCCATAATAATTCATATACATTAACATTTTATCAACTCCTGTCAATATGTTGTATTTTATTTTTAAACAAAGGGAACCAATCTGTTCATACATTAGTATCCTCCTGTTTGAGTCAAAGTATAACACAGACTTATCTTCGATTCAAGAATACGAATCTTTAGAATTTCTGAATTTTTTATGAAGCAAAAGGCCTGGAAAACTTGACGATGGAATCTTTCAGTGATAAGATAAAAGGTAGTCTGTCAAGTACAGGAAAGTGTACTTGCATTTATAATAAGAAAGGATGGAAATAAACATGTCAGGACATTCTAAGTTTGCCAACATTAAACATAAAAAAGAAAAAAATGACGCAAAAAAAGGAAAAATCTTCACAGTCATCGGCCGTGAAATCGCAGTAGCCGTAAAGGAAGGCGGATCCGATCCAGCAAATAACTCCCGTCTTCGTGATATCATCGCGAAAGCGAAAGCCAACAACATGCCTAACGATACAATCGAACGTGGTATCAAAAAAGCTGCCGGCGATCTTGGCAACGTAACATACGAATTCTGTACTTACGAAGGATACGGTCCAAAAGGAATCGCTATCATCGTTGACTGTCTTACAGACAACAAGAACCGTACAGCAGGTAACGTAAGAAGTGCTTTCACAAAAGGTAACGGTAACATGGGTACATCCGGATGTGTATCTTACATGTTCGACAAGAAAGGCCAGATCATTATCGATAAAGAAGAATGTGAGATGGATGCTGATGAACTCATGATGATCGCACTTGATGCAGGTGCAGAAGACTTCGCTGAAGAAGAAGACAGCTTTGAAGTAATCACAGATCCAGATGAATTCTCTGCTGTTCGTGAAGCATTAGAAGCAGAAGGAATCCCTATGATTTCCGCTGAAGTTACTATGATTCCTCAGAACTACGTAGAACTCACAGACGAAGCTGACATCAAAGCTCTCAATAAGACTTTAGATCTTCTTGATGACGATGACGACGTGCAGAACGTGTACCACAACTGGGATGAATAATTGAATCATGCTGTAAAGCCTTATTTTAAAAGAATTATAGGCATTTTGCCTCTTAATTGCATGTCACAGTGCAATTAGGAGGTTTTTTATGTTCCATTGTTAGTTTCTTGATTTCCATATTTTTTCACATCTTACTATCAACAGCGATTACGTTACATCTTTTATATTTTATTAATTAGAGACAACAACACACTGTTATGCTAAGATATAATTAATATGCAAATTTGAATCTGGAGGTGGCGAATGATATATCGTAAAGCGACTTTATTAGATTGCGAAAAAGTTTATTCGCTTATATGTGCTTTGGAAGAACAAGAACTTCCTTTTAGAAAATTTAGCGAAATCTATTGTGACCAGATAAACAGCACTCGCTATTATTGTCTCCTTGCTGAAATTGATAATGAAATTCTCGCGGTTTTGAACTTAAGATTTGAAGAACAGTTACATCATTCCGAGTGTATTGCAGAGATTATGGAATTTACAGTAGATAGTTCTTACAGAAACCAGGGAATTGGGACGCAAATGCTAAACAGAGCTGCTCAAATTGCGGAATCCTACGGCTGTGCCCAGATAGAACTGACATGTAACCAACGTCGGACAAATGCACACAGGTTTTATATGAGAAATGGTATGAATAATTCTCATTATAAGTTCTCCAAAAGATTAATTTAACGAATTAAGGAGTAAGTTCAATGAACATATCACAAGAAAAATCATTATTACATTGCACCTCTATGATTCATACTGAAGATTCTTATTTTAATTCCGAACAGGCCACCTGCTTTTTTCTTAAAAGAACGGTGGGCAATACAGAACACCACTATCTTGTTACCTGTGCCCACGTTCTAAAGAATGCAGTCCGCATTCACATTTATCTGGATTATTACCACAGAGAAACAGATAGGATTGAGCATTATAAAAAAATCACTCTTGCTCCAAAAGATGCCGTCCGCATTCATCCTGACTGTGACCTGGCACTTCTATGCATTGACAGTATCCGTAATAAAAACACTGATTCTGATTACTACCTTTATTCACCTGTGGACATCAATACAATTCCTGATGAATTTGACACTTTTTCCAGTTTTCAGCCGATACTCATGCTCGGTTATCCAAGCGGCATTCACGACAGTACAACCAATCTGCCTATAGCAAGAACCGGAATCACAGCAACGCCCCTTTACAGCAGCTACAAGGGCAAGCCGGAATTTCTTATTAATATTCCTTTTCTCAATGGTTCCAGCGGGTCTCCTGTTTTTGCAATAAAAGAAGATATTCCTTACCTCATAGGAATTGAGTATTCCAAACTGATGGAAAAAGTAACCTTAGACAAATTGGAAGCCCGGTTATACCGTTCCAAAAAGGTTACCAGAGAACTGGAGACCGGTCTTGGTATCGCCATTCGTGCTGACCAGATTTTAGTTTTACTTTCGTCCAGTTTCCATGATAAGGACTTATGAAATAGTTTTCATCATAGAGACTCGAATTGAATTCCATGCATTAAAGTGTTATAATATTTTAAAATTTGCATTTATGTTACACTTCGTAACGAATCAAGACATACAGGAGGAATCTCATGAGTATCACAAGACCCATCTATATGGAGATCAATTTAACCAATTTTCAGCATAACATGGCCTCCATCAGAGAAAAGATCGGCCCGGATGTTGCAATTATGCCCGTCATTAAAGCCAACGCCTATGGCACTTATTTGAATACAAGACTGGATATTCTGAACCAGTTTGATATCGTCGCTGTTGCAACAGTGGATGAGGGTGTCTTTATCCGCAACCTTGGCTACCGCAGACAGATTTTTGTTCTCAACCAGCCTTATGCCGATGAGATCGAAAAGATTATTGCATACAACATTATTGTTGGAATCAGTTCCTATGACTTCGCCAGAAAGCTTGGTGAAACCGGCGAACCAATCAAGGTCCATCTTGAAATTGGTACAGGCATGGGAAGAACGGGCGTCCATCCATACCGTATCGACAAATATATCGAACAGCTGCCGTCCAACGTCATCGTAGAAGGAATCTATACCCATCTTTCCTCTGCGGATATAGACGACACATACACATTAAAACAGTTAAAATCTTTCAATGCTGCTGTGGCAACAGCCAGGGAAATGCTCGGTAACATTAAATATATTCATGCAGCCGCTTCCAATGGAATCGTCAACTTCCCGGACTCTCATTTTAATCTGGTAAGAACCGGCATCATCATGTACGGCTACGCTGCAGCCGATGACACTTTAGATAAGATTGACATTAAACCGATTGCCAGCCTGAAGGGTACCATTACCTTCTTAAAGACTGTAAACGCAGGAACAAGCATTGGTTACAGCAGAAGTTACATCACAAAGCGGGAATCCAAAGTTGCAACGGTTCCTATCGGCTATGCAGATGGTTTCCGGCGCACTTATTCCAATGGCTGGCAGGTAATGATCCGCGGAAAGAAAGTTCCAATCATCGGAAAAGTCTGTATGGACAGCTTTATGGTGGATGTTACCGATATTGAGGATGTTGCTTTAGGTGATGAGGTCATTATCTGGGATAATGAAAATATTACTGTAGAACAGCTGGCGGAACATTGCGACACCATCAATTATGAGATTCTCTGTTCCATTAGTGACAGAGTTCCCAGAAAGTTTATAATGGAATAAAAAAACTATAATGAAAAAGGCCGGTCCATAGGAGAAACTCCGATGGACCGGCCTTTTTTATCAAGGGGTTATTAGTCTAAAATATATACAAGCATTGTTCTTCTTCCAAAGGAACGGCATGCACTGGAAGAATTCATGAATAAGTCTACTTTATTGCCTTTGATTGCTCCGCCTGTATCACCGGCAAAACAGTATCCGTACACATAACCTCCGTCCGGAGATACGATATACATCTTTGTTCCAAGAGGAATTACTTTCGGATCTACAGCTACTGTTCCATAACTTGGAACCTTGCCAAGACATGTGCGGGCACCGCCGTCACATTCACTACTGTAAGCAGTGGCTGTCACTGTGATACATTTTGCACCAGCCAGTTCTTCCTTGCTCATCTTCTTGCCGTAGGAAGCTGTACTTGTAACGGCACGTTTCTTAGTACCTACTAATGTTACTTTATTCTTTGCTTCTTTTGTGATCACTGTATCTGTTAAAGTACGTGCAACTTCCACACCATCTTCATAGGATACGCTGTATACCAGTTTCTTTTCACCGGCTTCACCTTCCTGCTCTACTTTTGTTACACCTTTGTAGAGGGAATCTGTATTCTTTGTTTCGCTTTCAAATGGGATAGCTTCTGTTTCTTCTAATACTTTTGTCTCGCAACGAACAACGGTAATAGCCATGTCAGCTGTAACTGCTGCTTCCAGTTCAGCGGAAATCTTATCATCACTGTCATATTCCACAGCTGCTTTTTCAAGTGTTTCACGTACTGTTGTGTCCGCAATTACATTCACGCTTACTGTTTCACCGTTTGCCTGAATGCTTACAGGGAATGCTCGGAAAATCTCAATATTGATGTCCTGTTCCAGATCTGTCATAGTAATGGCATCGTCTGCGCCAAGAGTAAGGGCTGCTTCTTCTAAAAGCTCTGCCTGTTCTTCCTTAAATGTAGTAAAGGATGCCACTTCTTTTCCATCTTCAAAAATTGTTACAAAATTAAGCTGCATGTATGTATACACACAAGCTGCACAAATTGCAAGTACAGTAAGTCCTGTGGCAATCTGACATTTTCTGTTTGTTTTCAATGCGGATAATAGTTTAGTAATCATTTCAAATATCTCCTTGTATTTCCCTTTGGGAATTTATTAAATAAATTATATTTCCTTTTACAATTTTATTTAATTTGTTACGAAACTATTACATATTATATATTATTTTTTTCATTTTTGCAACATTTTTTTAACGACATTTTTTTTGTACCTGTTTTTTCTCTTAAAATCAAATCAGCCCCAACTGATTGTGGGACATTTTATATCACGCCACTACCAGTTGAGGCTGTTCATTTTTTACAGTTTCGTCATAAAGACAGGCTGATTTTTAAATAGAAAAAATTTTTCAGGATTCTATCACTTTAATCTTAATCTGCTGGAAGATATGTTCTTTAATCTCTACAGCCATAAATTCATAGCCATCGTACAAAACAGAGATTTCTTCATTATCATCCGGAAGACGTCCAAGCTTGTTGATCAGGAAGCCGTTTAATGTTTCTACATCCTCATCCGGGAATTGGATTCCTATGAGTTCCTCGAGTTCATCCAGCCTTGCCATGCCCTGTACAAGATAATCGCCCTCTTTTGCAAGATTGATGATATCTTTTTCTTCCACATCGTATTCATCCATAATTTTTCCAACGATGACTTCCAGGATATCTTCCATGCAGATCAGGCCTTCTGTCTGACCATATTCATCAATGACAATGACCATATGTATCTTCTCAGACTGCATCTCTTTGAACAGATCACTGACTTCCTTTGTCTGATGAATAAAAACAGGGTCGGCTGCGATATCCTTAAGGCTCACTTCCGGATTCTCCAGATATGCTTTATATGCCTCTTTTATGTGTACGATACCAACAATGTTATCAATATCGTCTTCATAAACCGGGAATCTGGAGTAAATCTGATCCAGCATAAAAGGAACCGCTTCCTTTAATGGAGTATTCACATCGATTCCAAGGATTTTCTTACGGAATCTCATAATCTCCTTGGCCTCTTTATCACCGAATTCAAAAATATTGGAAATCATCAATGCTTCATCCGCCTCGATGGCTCCCTGCTTATGTCCTTCGTCAATAATGCTCAGGATTTCTTCCTCGTATTCATTCTCCTCTTCCTCGTCCTCATCTTTTCTGCCGGATTTTGAATCTTTGTTTTTTGTATCTTTGTTTTTTGTATCTTTGTCTTTTGGAACAAATCGGTTACTGTTTTTTTCTTTGTGCCACAAAAATGCAAAAATGCATGTTGTAATGGCAAGTACAATGATAATTGCGAGCATTATATACCCGTCTCCATCCATGTTTTTTTCTCCTTTTGTAGTGTTGGGATTTTATGTATCCAAATGAAAACTGACCTTCAATGCTCTGTCCACTTCCAGCAGCTTGCCTTCATCCAGATGACATACTTTTTCCCGTAATCTTTTTTTATCTATGGTTCTGATCTGCTCTAATAATATCACAGAATCTCTCGTAATGCTACAGTCGATACAGCGAAGTTCCACATGAGTCGGCAGCTTTGCTTTGTTCATTTTGCTGGTGATCGCCGCACAGATGACTGTAGGACTGTGCTTATTTCCCGCATCGTTTTGTACGATCAGGACCGGTCTGATTCCGCCCTGCTCCGATCCGATTACAGGACGCAGATCTGCATAATAAATGTCACCACGTTTAATTACCACGTCTGTCACTCTCCGTTATTTGTCTTTGCTATCTCATTATTTCCATGAAATATGGAAAGTATACCTTTCTCATAACAAATATATGTGACATATGTGTTTGATGTTATCTTCTTAGAGCCTGAGGTAAATGTCTGATCAGGTCTTCTGCCATAACACAGGCTTCGGAAAGTTCTTCTGCCGCAGCATCACCACAACAGCCATGTATAAATACAGCCATCGCTGCCGCATCAAATGGTGCCATTCCCGCCGCAAGCATTCCGCCGATCATTCCGGAAAGTACATCCCCGCTTCCGCCTGTGGCCATGCCGCTGTTTCCATTTGTATTAATGTAAAGGCGCTCGGTTCCGTCTGTAATAACAGTGCGGGAATCTTTTAATACAAGGATCAGATTGTTATCACGGGCATATTCCTTCCCAATTGCCATGCGCTGCTCTTTCAGCTCCGCAACGGTACAGCCGCAAAGCCGGCTCATCTCCATCATATGGGGAGTGAGAATCACCGGTGCAGAGAAACCATTGAGAAAATCCGCGCCCCGGTGATCCATGGCACTGATTTCATTTAAGCCGTCTGCATCAATTACAACAGGAACCTTTGCATTCTCTCTTAGGAGATGAAGAAACCACTCTATATTCTCCCCTCTGCCGATTCCCGGACCGAAAACAATCACATCAGCCCAATCCAATGCTTCTGACAATGCCGGAACGCCGTCTTCCAGCCCTGTATAAGTAGTCAGTATTGCCTCAGGAAGCAGGGTCTGTAAAATGACTCTGTTCTCTTCTTTTGTAAAAATGCGGACAAGGCCGCTTCCTGTCCTGTATGCTGCTTTTCCGCTCAAATATGCCGCTCCGGCCATATTCACGCTTCCTGCAACAATCAGTACTTTTCCGTAAGTACCTTTATGGGAATCCGGATTACGGGAAGGAATCAGATGCTGGTCACCCTCCTCATAAGTATATGCTCCCGGATCCACTTCATCAACGGCCATCTTTGGAAAACCAATATCCCTGACAATAACCTGGCCTGCATAAGAGGCCCCCGGATATAGCAGCAGTCCAATCTTAGATAATCCAAAAGTAACTGTTAGATCCGCCCGAAATGCGGTGCCAAGAACTTTTCCTGTACTGGCATCCACACCGGAAGGAACATCCACTGCAATTCGATAAGCATCCTTCCTGTTAAGTTTATCAATGACTTCTCTATGAATGCCTGTCACTTCTCTCGTCAGACCCACACCAAAAATACCGTCTATGATAACATCGTATTCCTCTTCCGGCAGTTCCTCACAGACCGGAATATCCATCTTTTCCAAAATACTTTTCTGAGAAAGATAGGATTCACTGGCGCCGGATATTGCGCCAATCTCATAAATATCAACAGGATATCCTGCTTCTGCAAGCATTCTGCCAAGGGCAAGACCATCGCCCCCATTGTTTCCTTTTTCAACCACAATAAGACACCTGCTACAGTCATCCGGGAAACGTCTCCTGACCTCTTCATATAAGGCCATGGATGCTTTCTCCATCAGTACCATACCAGGTATCCCAATCTCATGGATTGAATAAGCATCGATTGCCTGCATTTCTTTTCGTGTAGCAATTCGTTTCATCCAATCCCTCCATATAAAATTCGTATATTACTCTTCTTCCCTGCTGTGGATTCTGTATGACAATGTCATCAGGCTGTCAGCAAGATGCACGTTTTCCACGATAACGTCATCCGGTAAATTTAAATCAATGGGTGCAAAGTTCCAGAATGCCTTTACCCCATAACTCATTAATTCAAGTGCCATCTGATGTGCATGCTGCTTTGGTAAAGTAAGTGCTGCAAGCTGCACCTCGTTGTTCTTCACGAACTCTTCCAGTTCTCCGATATCATGAATCTCGATTCCACGGACATTGATGCCTACAAGACGCGGATTCGCATCAAAAAGACCAATAGTCTTGAAACCTCTCTTTTCAAAATTATAATTGGCAAGAGCCTGTCCCAGATTTCCTGCACCAATAATAATAATATTATTCGTACGGTCAAGACCTAAAATCTTACCAATCTCATTATACAAGTACTGTACGTTATAACCATAACCCTGCTGGCCGAAGCCGCCAAAGTTGTTCAAGTCCTGTCTGATCTGAGAAGCTGTTACCTTCATTCTCTCGCTCAAATCCTTGGAGGAAATACGTACCACTTCATTCTCCACTAATTCACCAAGATATCGATAGTACCGTGGAAGTCTTTTAATAACTGCAGGCGAAATCTCTTTCGCATTAATCTCTTTCTTCATTTCTGACATAGTATCTCCAAATCTCCTTCCTAGTACTGCCAGTCTAAAATTATTATACAAGTTTGCAAAAAAACTGTCAAACCAAAATCTCGTTTACATAGGTGAAAACATTGTGATAAAATAGTGTAGTTGTAATAAATTTATGACAATTTTCTCCACAATACAGATATAAGTAAATATCTATATCCTGCAGAATTTCTATAAGTATAAACATAAGGAGGACCCATTATGATTTTAGCCTGTCAGCAAATCAGCAAAGCATTTGGCACACATCAGGTTTTAAATGAGATTTCCTTTCATATAGAAGACAATGAAAAAGCAACCATTGTAGGTGTCAACGGAGCCGGCAAAACCACTCTTTTAAAAATAATCATGGGAGAGATGGCAGCCGATGACGGTGAAATCATTGTAAGCAAAGGAAAAACCATTGGTTATCTGGCCCAGCACCAGGATACAGGATCCGATCATACAATTTATGACGAAGTTTTAGAAGCAAAACGTGACGTTATCGCCATGGAAGAAAAAATTCGCCGTCTGGAAAAGGATATGAAGCATGCAGAGGGTGATGCTCTCACTTCTATGATGAACGAATACTCCTCTCTTACCCATCGTTTTGAACTTGCAGACGGGTATGCATGGAGAAGCGAAATTACAGGCGTATTAAAAGGACTTGGCTTTGCAGAAGAGGAATTTAATAAAAAAGTAGCCAAACTTTCCGGCGGGCAAAAGACCCGTGTCTTCCTTGGCAAGCTTCTTCTTACAAGACCGGACATCATTTTACTGGACGAACCGACCAACCACTTAGACATGGATTCTATCCGCTGGCTGGAAGGATTCCTTGCCAACTACAAAGGTGCTGTCCTTGTAATTTCACACGACCGTTACTTCCTTGATAAAGTCGTAACCAAGGTCATCGATCTTGACCACGGCAAAGCTGTCACTTACCGGGGCAACTATACAACCTACAGCCAAAAGAAGGAAGCCATCATTGAAGCCCAGATCCGTGAGTACGAGAACCAGCAGCAGGAAATCAAACATCAGGAAGAAGTGATTGCAAAGCTCAAATCCTTTAACCGTGAGAAATCCATCAAACGTGCGGAAAGCCGTGAAAAAATGCTTGAAAAGATGGAACTGGTAGAAAAACCAATCACCTACGAACCAAAGATCCGCATCCGCTTCGAGCCTTGTGTGGAAAGCGGCAACGATGTTCTCATGGTTGACAACTTATCCAAATCCTTTGGAAACCAGCTTCTCTTCCATGAACTCCACATGGATATTAAACGTGGGGAAAAAGTTGCCTTAATCGGCAAGAACGGCACGGGCAAAACTACCATCCTTAAGATTATTAATAAATATCTTGCGGCCGACACAGGCAAGATTGCCTTAGGCGCCAAAGTCCGCATCGGTTACTACGATCAGGAACAGCAGGTACTTCACGATGAGAAAACCATCTTTGACGAAATCTCTGATACTTATCCTGCCCTTACCCACACAAGAATCAGAAATCTCCTTGCAGCCTTCTTATTTACCGGAGATGAAGTATTCAAACGCATCGGTTCTTTAAGCGGCGGCGAAAAAGGACGTGTATCTTTAGCAAAGCTTATGCTCAGTAATGCTAACTTTTTAATCCTTGACGAACCGACCAACCATTTAGACCTTTACTCTAAAGAGATCTTAGAAGATGCCATCCGTAACTACGAGGGTACTGTATTCTATGTATCCCATGACCGATACTTTATCAATAAAACAGCCACCCGAATCCTTGATTTAACAGATAAGGGGCTCATCAATTACAAAGGTGACTACGACTACTATCTTGAAAAAAGGGAAGAAGGACTTATCGTTCCGGACAGTGCATCTATTCAGAAGACGGAAACTGTCGCTGCAAATACAGGCAGTTCCAAAGAAGACTGGAAGCAGAAAAAAGAAGTGGAACGAGAGGCAAGAAAGCGTGCCAATGATTTAAAGAAATGTGAAACAAGAATTGCAGAATTAGAAGCCAAACTGGAAGAGCTGGATGAGACTATGGCACTTCCGGAGAATGCAAGCAGTTCAGCGAAATTATTAGATTTATCCAGAGAACAGAGTTTGGTATCCGATGAACTCGAGAAACTCTATGAGCTTTGGGAAACACTTGCCGAATAAAACAAAGCAGCCTCCACCATCAGGGTGAAGGCTGTTTTTTATTTATATTTATTTATTCGGTTTTGTCGCCTTCTGTCCAATCTTACTTTCTGTTCCATTCATTAAACGGACAATATTGGCTTTATGTCTGTAAAAAGCAGAAACAGTAAAAATAAGAATTAATCCAAGGTAAATCCATTTGCCAGGATAGAAAATCAGGCATGTAATTGGCAGGGATGCTGCAAAGCAAAGGGAAGAAAGGGATACGTATCTTGTAGGAATACATACCACAAGGAATACGATTACACCAATGAGACCGATTCTCCAGTCAAATCCGAGCATAATAGCAACGGAAGTAGCAATTCCCTTACCGCCTTTAAACTGAAGTTCAAATGGATAGTTATGTCCAAGTACCACACCAAGACCAGCAAGGAGACATAATACATTTGCATCCATCTCCGGTGCCATCGGAGCAATAAAGTTTTTTACAATTAAAAGCCAAATCAGACCTTTTAATGCATCACCAAGGAAAGTAATCAGCGCCCATGGAAATCCAAGGGTACGAAGTACATTGGTTGTTCCTGCATTTCCGCTTCCATAATCCCTGATGTCAATTTTGTTTAATTTCCCCACAAAGTATCCTGTCTGAAAACATCCAAACAAGTATCCAACTGCTAATACTAAAACTGCGTACATCATTACTGGTCTTTTTCCTTTCTTTCTCTGGCGATAAATCGGATTGGTGTTCCTCTGAAACCAAAGGTATTACGAACCTGATTCTCAATATATCTCGTATAGGAGAAATGCATCAGTTCTTTATCGTTAATAAACATAACAAAGGTCGGCGGCTTTACAGACACCTGAGTCATATAGTAGATGCGAAGTCTCTTGCCTTTATCAGAAGGCGGCTGTTTCATGGCCATAGCTTCTGTCAGGATTTCATTTAAGACACCAGTCTGAACACGGAGTGTCTGGCTTTCGATAACCATATCGATTAAATCAAAAAGCCTTGGAAGTCTCTGTCCTGTCTCAGCAGAGATAAATACAAGTTCTGCATAAGGCATATAGGAAAGTGTCTCTCTGATCTCTGTTGTAAATTTATTCATGGTCTTATCGTTTTTCTCGATTTTGTCCCATTTGTTTACAGCGATGATAACACCTTTTCCTCTTTCGTGGGCGATACCTGCAATTGTGGCATCCTGTGCTGTTACGCCTTCGGAAGCATCAATCACAAGTACGGCAACGTCACAGCGTTCTACTGCACTTACGGTACGGATAATACTGAAACGTTCAATCTCTTCTTTGATCTTGTTCTTTCTTCTAAGACCGGCTGTATCGATGAAGACATATTCGCGGCCGTTTCTTGTTACAGGTGTATCGATAGCATCTCTTGTGGTTCCTGCAATGTCGGATACGATAACGCGTTCTTCTCCAAGAAGCTTATTAATAATAGAAGATTTCCCTACGTTTGGCTTTCCAATGATGGCAATACGCGGTCTGTCATCCTCTTCTTCCTCTAACTGGGCAGGATCAAAGTGTTTTACTACTTCGTCAAGCATGTCGCCAAGGCCAAGTCTGGATGCACCGGACACAGGAATCGGATCACCGAGTCCTAAGTTATAGAATTCATACACATCCGGCATGAATTTTTCAAAACTGTCCACCTTATTTACTACTAAAACAATTGGTTTTTTGGAACGTCTTAACATGTCAGCCACATGGTAATCCGCATCCACAAGACCTTGTCTTACGTCAACAAGGAAAATGATAACATCCGCTGTCTCAATTGCTGTCTCTGCCTGACTTCTCATACTGGATAAGATGATATCATCTGTATTCATCTCGATACCGCCTGTATCGATCATGGTAAAGCTCTTGTCGAGCCATGTAATATCTGTATAAATTCTGTCCCTTGTCACGCCAGGGGTATCTTTTACAATAGAGATACGCTGTCCTGCTAAGGCATTGAACAGAGTAGATTTACCAACGTTTGGTCTTCCAACGATGGCTACAATGGGTTTGCTCATGTATTACTCCTCCTCCGGGCATTCTCCCAGTAATTTGTACAATAATTCTTTTCCATCAGCTTTTACAATCTCAACCTTTACGTCTAAGGAAGACTGCACGCCGTTTAAGGTTACATCATCTAAGAATACATCTTCTCCGGAACGAAGCACATTCTCCGGCAGCAAGAGAGTCTCTCCAAGTTCTTTACCTTTTAACTGACCGATAATATCCTGACCGGTGAGTAAACCGGAAACGGTTACTTTCTCTCCGAAGAAACGGTTCTCAATCTCATATACCCGGATGAACAGCCATGGATGTTCTTCCATCACCTGTTCTGCCATATAACAGATCATATCGTAGGCCAGCTTCCCTGTGGCCACAGAGATTACCTTCTTTTCTTCCACACAGCTTTTTTTGCGTTCATTTGCTTTATATTCTTCAAAAGCCTCTTCAAATTCATTGCACAAAAGACGCATCATTCCAACGCCGTTCTCTAACTGAATATAGCCGTCATAGCGTTCTTCTTCCGGAAACGGAAGGCCTGCAAGAATATACCATTCATCGCTTGCATGAATAAAATGGGTACCGTGGCTTACAAAGAATTTCTTCTGCCATTTTTCCACCATCTCAATGACATCCAATGCATCTTCTTTTGTAAAAGGCTCAAGCTGTTCCAGCCCATCTCGATATTTCGTAAGTCCAACCGGTACGATGGATACACTCTCCATATGCGGAAGATAAGCTGACAAATCCTTAATGGTTCTTTCCAATTCTTCTCCGTCATTCCAGCCTTTGCAAAGAACAATCTGTCCATTCATTGGAATCTCTGCTTCAAATAACTTATCAATGTAAGACAACACGTTGCCGGCAAAGCGGTTGTGAAGCATTTTACAGCGAAGTTCCGGATTGGTTGTATGCACGGAAATGTTGATAGGTGCAAGTCTGTAACGGATAATTCGGTCAATCTCTTCTTCTTTCATATTGGTAAGTGTAATATAATTGCCCTGAAGGAAAGAAAGTCTGGAATCGTCATCTTTAAAGTATAAAGTTTCCCTCATTCCAGGAGGCATCTGATCGATAAAGCAGAAGATACATTTGTTCTGACAGGATTTATAATCGTCCATCAGATTGGAAGAAAAAATGATACCAAGATCATCGTCTGCATCTTTTTCAATCTCCCAGATTTCTTCTTCTCCGTTTTTGTGCTGTACTAACAGCTCAATATTTTCATCTTCCATGAAAAACTGGTAATCAAAGATATCAAGAATCGGCTCTCCATTGATTTCCAAAATCGCATCACCAGGCACCAGCCCCAGTTCTTCGGCTGTACTGCCAGGTTTCACTCCCACAATAATATGTTCCTGTAATGCCATAATATCCTCCTTATATCAGACACAAAATCACAGACAGATTCCCTCTTTTTCCGTGACTGGCACGATGGGAAAAAAGAAATTCCGGATTGCAGCAGGTGCAAAGGTCTGTTACCGCAAGATGTTCCGGACAGATTCCTGCATCCAGCAAAATAAATTCGTTTGCCTTCCATAAATCCAGCTGAAATTTCCCATTCTCTTTTTCTATTATCATCTCTTCGTATTGTTCCCTGGAAAAAACATTCTCAAACTGCACAGCAACCTCTGCACTGACTTCATAACAGTCCTGGCAGATAGAAGGGCCGATAACGGCCAGAATATCTTCTCTTCGGCATCCCATCTCCTGCTCCATCATGGCGATGGTCTTCTCTCCAATTCTGCCGACAGTACCTTTCCAGCCGGAATGGGACGTGGCAATGACCCTCTTTACAGGATCGTAAAAGATAAGCGGAACACAGTCCGCAAAGAAAGCAACAAGAGGAATTCCTTTTTTATCTGTCATCAGTCCATCGATTTCAAATAATGGAGCTTTATCCGGGAATAACCCTCTTCCCCTGTCTTCCTCTGTCACCCTATAAATATCGGTCTTGTGCACCTGGTGTGACAAAACCGCCTGATTCATGTCAAGCCCAAGACTTTCACCAAGTAAACGGTAATTCTCTCTCACATCTTCTTCTCTGTCTCCTCTGGTAAAGCTAAGATTCATGGAAGAACAATCTCCTGTGCTGACTCCGCCTAATCTTGTTGTAAAGGCACAAACCAATCCTTCTCTTTCCAACAAAGGAAAAGAAAGATATGTGACGCCTTTTTCAGTCCTGATTCTTGTCGAACAATTGTCATTGGTATAATGAAGATTCATCTCCATGGCAATGGTTCCTTTCTTATTACTTATTGCTTATTTATTGCTTGCTTACTGATTGCTTGCTTCTCTTATTTTTCTTGTTTTTGTATTTCTCTTGTTTACCGCCTGCAAATGAGGAATCAAATCTCCTCTTATATGCAGTACTCAAATGCATTTTCTATATGGCGGATCCGGCTTCCCAGAATCTCCACCACATCAAAACGGACCGGAGTCATCTGTGAAATATGCTCCCGAAGACAAAATACGCTTGCAGTATGGCAGATTCTTCTCCGTTTATAATAAGTCAGAGCTTCTCCCGGATATCCACATCCTTCATTTATTCTGGCTTTTACCTCAACAAAAACAAGAATCTGTCCTTCCCAGCCGATCAGGTCAATCTCCCCCTGACGGCATCGGTAATTCCTGGCAATGATCCCAATTCCTTTTCTTTTCAAATAGGATTCTGCAAGCCGTTCTGCATTCTGTCCGATTAATTTATTCTGTTTCATACTGTCTCCTGTTCCCCTCTCCGGGTACAGCGCAGACTATCTGTCGATACGGGGAGTTCTCTTCTTCTAATCCCCCTTATATCAAATTTTTAATAAAAGTTCTTCTATGTATGGCACAGGGTCCCATCTGCTTCAGGCCTTCGATATGTTTTGCACTTCCATATCCTTTATTACCCGCAAAATCATAACCCGGATACACAGAATCAAGCTGCTCCATCAAACGGTCTCTCGTTACTTTAGCAATAATACTGGCCGCTGCAATGGAAGCGCTCTTGGCATCTCCTTTTATAATGGGCACCTGTTTTATAGAAACCTCCGGAATGGTCACTGCATCGTTTAGCAAAACTGCAGGCGGTACAGTAAGCTGGCCAATGGCCATCCTCATAGCCTCATAAGTTGCCTGCAAAATATTTATCTCATCGATTCGTTCATGGCTGACAAGACCGATTCCCACAGATACAGCCTTCTCCATAATCTCCTCATATAACTCTTCTCTCTTTTTAGCTGATAGCTGCTTGGAATCATTCACATAAAGAATCCTGCAGTCTTTTGGCAGAACCACTGCTGCTGCCACTACAGGACCCGCAAGAGGCCCTCTCCCCACTTCATCAATTCCACATACATAGCCCATAGGTGCATACGTATCCTCATACTGATTCATCTGCTCTAAACGAACCAGTTCTTCTTGGTATTTCTGATATGCTTTGACCGCTGTTTCTCTGATTTTTTTAACACCGGCTCGGTCATCCTCCTGAATGGATTCTATAAACTCAGGCAGTTCTTCCAAAGAACAGGCCTGGTAACGATTCTTAATCTGGCTGATCTTCTCTTTCATCTACTCCACAAACCCCATCTGATCAAAAGGATAAATACGGAAGAATGCTCTTCCTTCAATATCATCCCTGTGAATCAGTCCTACACTCTCATATCTGCTGTCCTGACTGATTGGTCTGTTATCACCAAGCACAAAATATTCGTCCTCGCCGATGGCAATAGGTTCACCGGCAATGCCTGACTCTGTCTCCTCCGTTATGCCATAAACGTCCGTTTCTAATAATTCCCCGTTGATGTACACGGAACCATCTTTGATCTGAACTGTCTCGCCGGGAAGTCCGATTACTCTCTTGATATAGAAAACTTCCGGCTTGGTAGGACATGGGAAGATAATAACCTCAAAACGTTCCGGATCCCTGAAATGATAAGTTAATTTGTCCATAATCAGGTTATCTTCATCTGACAGAGTCGGCTCCATAGAATCCCCATTGACCGCTGTTCTCTGTCCCACAAATGTAATAATTACATAAACAGTGATAAAGATAAATGCAAGATATAAAATCATGTTCAATATTTCTTTTTTTGGATTTTCCATGCTGTTGCCTCCTTTATTCAGGCAGTTCCAGAGTAATACGGCCTATCTTGCCGCTTCTGAAGTCTTCCATAACAATAGCTGCAGCTTTTTCAAAATCCACTTCACCGCCCTGCTTCTTGCAGAATCTGACTTCTGCAATATGGCTTAAGGTCTGTTCCGGTGTCAGTTCTTCCTCCGGAAGGCTGTAGCGCTCCTTTAACTGAGCCGGATATGTCTCCTTTAAGAACTTAATCAGATTTAAAGATAACTCTTCCACCTGAATGATCTCGTCCTTGATAGAGCCGATAAACGCCAGATGAAGACCTACCGTCTGATCTTCAAATTTTGGCCATAAAATACCCGGTGTATCCAAAAGTTCCACATCTTTGTTGATCTTGATCCACTGTTTTCCCTTTGTAACACCTGGTTTGTTGCCCGTCTTTGTACAGGCTTTCCCTGCAAAACTGTTAATAAAAGTGGATTTCCCAACGTTTGGAATTCCTGCCACCATGGCACGGATCGGACGGTTCATGATTCCTCTCTTTCGGTCACGTTCCATCTTTTCCCTGCAGGCTTCCATAATGGCACCTTTTACATTCTTGATTCCCTGTCCTTTCTGAGCATTAACCTTCACAACAAAGAATCCTTTTTCTTTATAATAGTTCTCCCACTGACGGGTCGCTTCCTCGTCTGCAAGATCTGCTTTATTTAAAATAACAAGTCTGAATTTGTTATTGGCAAGCTGATCAATGTCCGGATTCTTACTGGATCTTGGAACACGGGCATCTAAAAGCTCAACTACAATATCGATCAGCTTGATATTTTCCTGCATCATTCGCTTTGCCTTGGTCATGTGACCAGGATACCACTGAAAATGCATCTAATCATCCTTTCTTTTTGTACAGTTTCGTCTGCACTTTGCCAATCATATTCTCTCTCTCTATATTGCCGACACTGGCCACACGGGAATCCTCACTGTTATTGCAGTTGTCTCCCATAACGAAGTATTCATTCTCATCAAGAATGATCTCCTCAGACGCCAGCCCTGCATAGTTTATATCGGAAAAAGCCGGAAACAGATCCACACTTTCTCCGTTAATTTTCAAAACACCATCTTCAATAATGATACTGTCTCCCGGCACACCCACAATTCGTTTTATGGAATAATGACCGTCTTCACTGCCGGTTCGAAAAGCCGCCATATCATATCTTTTCGGCTCTGATATCTTATATATGAATTTGTTCACCAGAACCACATCACCATCAGAATAAGTCTCTTCTAAAGATTCTCCTCTTACGGTCAGCGTCTGTACGCCAAATTGGACTGTCAAAAATGCAAGCAGAATCACAATTGCAATCTGACCACACCACTTTGCAACACCCACTGCTATGTCACGGCCGCGGTTTGTCTCTGTATACCGGCTGAAACTGTAATTTCTTCTTCTGACTCTGCGTCTTGCCATCAAACATCCTCCTTACCACAACAAGAAACGAAAAGGCACCTTCCTTCGTTTCTCTCTGCAGCAGTTATAGTAGAAAATCAAACAATAACCCATTATTTGATTATTTTTATTTTACCCTTGATTTACAAAAAGGACAAGTATAAAATACTCGTCCTTTTCTTTGAGTCATTATTTAACTAATTCTTTAACCTTAGCTGCTTTACCAACTCTTGTTCTTAAGTAGTTAAGTTTAGCACGTCTTACTTTACCTCTTCTTACTACTTCGATTTTTTCGATTACTGGGGAGTGTACTGGCCATGTTTTTTCAACGCCTACACCGTTAGATGTTTTTCTAACTGTGAATGTTTCTCTTACTCCGCCGCCCTGTCTTTTTAAAACAGTTCCTTCGAATAACTGAACACGTTCTCTGTTACCTTCTTTTACTTTAGCGTAAACTTTTACTGTGTCACCTACGCGGAAAGGTGTAACTTCAGCTTTTAACTGAGCTGCTTCGATGTTTTTAATAATATTGTTCATTTGTGTGACCTCCTGATATAATTTAGATGTTCTTAAATACGTACTGTGAGGCTCTTTCGCTCTCCGGCGGTGTAACACTCTTTAGAGTCTCCGTAACAGAGGACCATCCGTTTCTTTTCACAACTCTGATATGATAGCATAGAATTTGTCCAATTGCAAGCACTTTTTGGTAGTTGTTCGAATGGAATTGTCATATTTTTCACTCGAAACCCGCTCCCGCTCAGTGCCAAACGCAACGGTACTAACCTCGCACTTCAGTGGTATATAATTCCATAAAATCTAGTGCTCGCTAAGTGCCGGCGTTTGTCAATGGTTCCTCATTGAAAAATATGACAATTCCATTCGGGATAAGGCTGCAACGAACTGCTTGCAATTCTTTCAATTCTATGCTCGTATATTTATATTTCTATTTTGTTCAAAAAATAGGATTCATAATAATTAAAATCTGATTCATAAATCAGCAGATGTAAAAACATTACACCAGCGCATCTTGTTTCGCATTATATATAGTATAATTTGAAGAAAACTGATGGTAGACTCCAGTATCTTGAAGTATCAGCGGACAGCTTTGAAAATATTCTGGACTAGCAAAACATGCGGAGAAGGCCTAGAAATTCTTGGTGAATCAAAAGAAACGGAATAGCAAAATTCCACTGTTTGAACACTTAAATTGTATCGCTTATTAGACATTCTAGTGAGTTTGGAATTTTGCGAAAACATCCATAGAATAAATCTCTTAAGCCGTTTCTTTTGATGAACCATAGATTTTCTTGCCGACAGAGCCGTTTTGATGACCAGAAAATTTTCCAAACTGTCCGTCTGATACACAACATCTACTGCTCCATCAGCTTCTTCAAATACTCCTGCTCTTTTTTGGAAAGAACTGCGTCCTCTAATAAATCCGGGCGCCATTTCAAGGTGCGCTCAATGGATTTCTCCCTGCGCCATTTCTCAATATTTGCATGATGTCCAGAAAGTAAAATGTCTGGCACTTTACGTCCATGAAATTCTACGGGGCGGGTATACTGAGGATATTCCAGTAAGTTATCATGGAAAGATTCGAATTCACCGGACACTTCATTGCTTAAAACCCCCGGCACCATACGTGAGATGGCATCGATCATAACCATGGCAGGAAGTTCACCGCCTGTTAATACATAGTCGCCGATGGACATCATGTCTGTGACGATCTCTTCTAAAATACGCTCATCCACACCTTCGTAGTGTCCGCATAAGAAGACAAGATCTTCTTCTTTTGCAAGTTCCTGGGCAAGAGTCTGGTTAAAGACCTGTCCCTGTGGTGTCATATAGATGACTCTCGGTTTTTTTCTGCCTTCCGCAAGAATTTTCTCTTCCACAGAACAATAAGCTTTATAGATAGGTTCTGCCTGCATGACCATGCCGGCTCCGCCGCCATATGGATAATCATCCACATGCTTATGCTTGTTATCAGAGAAATCCCGGATATTGATGGCTTCTGTTGTAATGTAACCGTTTGCCTTGGCACGTCCTAAGATACTGGTATCAAGGCCCTGCTCCACCATCTCCGGAAATAATGTCAGAATATGATAATGCATTAGTCCATCAATCCTTTCATAATGCGGACGATCATCTCGCCTGCTTCCATATCAACATCCATAATACAGTCTTTGATGGCAGGAAGGAGAACCGTACCGCCGTCTGACATTTTGACTTCATAGACGTCATTGGCACCTGTGGAAATCACATCATTTAATCGGCCGATCTCAATCCCGGTCTCAGTGAGGATTTTAAGACCGATTAAATCTGCAATAAAATATTCGTCTTCTTCCAAATCTACTGCATTTTCCCTTGTTACGAGAAGGGGACAGCGTTTGTACTGCTCAATATCATTAATATTGTCATAGCCTTTGAATTTTAAGATAACAAACTGTTTAAAAAATTTACAGCTCTCCACCTTTAATTCCAGTTTTTCTTTTCCTGTATCGAGAATGACATCTTTCAATTTTTTAAAACGATTTACGTCATCTGTAGTAGGGAATACCTTTACCTCCCCACGGATGCCGTGTGTGGTGGTGATCACACCAACCTGTAATAAATCTTCCATTATACTACCTCATTTGACAGACCGGCGGCTATTCTTTCGAACAATCTAAGCCCGGTCTTTTTCAGGTGAACAAAAGGACTGTCATCCCTGACAGTCCTTTCCTGTTTTCATTGTTATGTGATGTTATGCGATATCTACGATAACTTTCTTTTCACCCCTGGAAGCCGCTGCCTTGACAACACTGCGAAGAGCCTTTGCGATTCTTCCCTGTTTGCCAATCACTTTGCCCATATCGTCTGCTGCAACTTTCAGCTCTAAGATAATGGCATGTTCTGTCTCTTTTTCATATACAACAACTTCTTCCGGGTGATCTACTAAGGACTTCGCAATTACTTCAACTAATTCCTTCATGTTTCCACCTCCCGGAATTGATAAGGGATTTATTTTTCGATACCAGCGATTTTTAAGAGCTTAGCAACTGTTTCTGTTGGCTGAGCACCGTTTGCTAACCATTTTTTAGCTGCTTCTTCGTCGAATTTGATTACGCTTGGTTCTTTAGTTGGATCATAGTATCCTACTTCGTCGATGAATCTTCCATCACGTGGAGCTCTTGCATCTGCAACAACTACTCTATAGAAAGGTGCTTTTTTCTGTCCCATTCTTCTTAATCTCATTTTTACTGCCATGTTCGTATACCTCTTACTTTCTTGAATTTGTTAAATAATGATTTCTTTTTTCTTCTATTGTGAAAAGAGTTTCAAATCTTAAAATGGTAATTTACCAAAAAGACCTCCGCCTCTTCTTCCACCTTTTTTACCCATCATGCCAGACATCTGCTTCATCATCTTTCTGGCCTGTTCGAACTGTTTCACGAGACGATTTACCTCGGAGATTGGAACTCCGGCGCCGTCTGCAATACGTTTCTTTCTGGATGGATTTAAAATGTCAGGATTGGATCTCTCCTGTGGTGTCATGGAGTAGATGATAGACTCGATTCGGTCAAATGCCTTATCGTCAATCTCTACATTCTTCATCTGGGAACCCATTCCCGGAATCATGGAAAGCATATCTGCAATGCCGCCCATCTGTTTGATCTGAGCCATCTGGTCTAACCAGTCATCAAAACCGAATTCGGCTTTCTTGATCTTTGCCTCTAATTCTTTGGCTTTCTCTTCGTCCACCGCATTCTGGGCTTTCTCAATCAAGGTAAGTACATCACCCATGCCCAGGATTCGACTTGTCATACGATCCGGATAGAACTGCTGTAAATCTTCCAGTTTCTCGCCCATACCAATATAGAGGATTGGCTTTCCTGTTACGGAACGGATGGAAAGAGCTGCACCGCCTCTGGTATCACCATCAAGCTTTGTCAAGATAACACCGTCGATGCCGACTTTCTCGTTGAAGTTCTGTGCTACGTTGACCGCATCCTGACCGGTCATAGCATCTACAACGAGGATTGTCTGATGTACATCCACATTCTCTTTGATGGCCTGTAATTCTTCCATCATTCCTTCGTCTACGTGAAGTCGTCCGGCAGTATCCAGGATCACAATGTTGAATCCTTCTGCCTTGGCATGCTCCACCGCAGCTTTTGCAATGTTAACAGGGCTTACTTTGTCACCCATGGAGAAGACAGGTACATTTACCTTCTTACCATTGACTTCCAGCTGTTTGATTGCTGCCGGTCTGTATACGTCACAGGCAACCAGCAACGGTTTCTTGCCACGCTGTTTCATCTTTGCCGCAATCTTAGCTGTTGTTGTTGTTTTACCGGCACCCTGAAGACCGGCTATCATGATAATGGTAATCTCATTACCAGGTTTTAAGGCAATCTCAGTTGTTGTGGATCCCATAAGGGCTTCCATCTCTTCTTTTACAATCTTGATTACCATCTGCCCCGGATTCAGACCGCTAAGTACGTCCTGACCCACGGCTCTGTCGTTGACAGTTTTGATAAACTGTTTTACGACGCGGAAGTTAACGTCTGCCTCTAAGAGAGCTCTTTTAACTTCTTTCATGGCTTCCTTTACATCAGCCTCAGTTAAGCGGCCTTTGCTTCGTAAGCCTTTAAATATATTCTGCAATTTATCAGATAAATTTTCAAATGCCACGTTTTATGTCCTTTCAAATTCAATCACCGGTCTGTCATAGAATCCTTACCGGAAGTTCCGCTTTTCTCCCATAGGTTCTTTTTCATCAATGAATCAACACCTTGAATCAAGCCCCCGAATCAAGACCTTCATTAATGCTTATCAGAAATCTTCCAGGATTCCTCTTGAGACCTGTTCTATCTCGTCCAGATATTTCTGCTGACTATCTGTATCTACGTTCTTCATCTCGTTCGCCAGACGATTGATAGTTCCAACCTTTTCCTTTGTCTTTAAGAACTTATCAATGAGATGAAGCTTTTCTTCATAACCTCTGAGAATCTTATCACAGCGTTTCATCATATCGTGAACGCCCTGACGGCTGATTCCCCGGTCGGCTGCAATCTCACTGACAGACAAATCATTCAGCACATGGTCTTCATAAATCTGCTTCTGGTGTTCTGTCAGTAATTCTCCGTAAAAATCAAATAATAATGCCTGTTCTACTATCTTTTCCATTCAAACACCACCTGTAAAGTATTTTTCCTTTACACCAAAAGCTATTTTAATGCATTGCATTGTTTTTGTCAAGTATTTTTTCTTGACATTCTTTTCTTTTATTTTTTACATTCTTTTTCAGAAGAGAAGCAGAAAGCGCTGCAAACACCTTCTGCTTCTCCTTTTCATTTCATATATGATTTAGTCCGATTCGAATTGCGCTGACAGGAAACTCTATCCCGTCCTGGAAATCTTCCTCATCCTAGAAGTCATCTTCTTCCACTTCCGGTTCTTCGATATGAATCAGTTCCGGATACTTTGCCGCAATCTGATCAATCCACCACTGACTGATGATAACCGGCGGGATATCAGGATCCGGAAGATAACTTAACGGCTTCTGACTCTCCATGGTCTCAATCAGATCGTCTGTTTCAATAATCTCCCATGCTTCCATACCAAGAGCAGTTAAAATAGTTTCTATTGCTTCTATATAATAAGGATTTTGTTCCTCTTCTATTGGATCGGAAACGATTTCAAGGACAGGGATACCTTTTTCTTCTTCTGATTCCTTTAGCCGCATTACAGGGATATCTAAATGATGAATGCTATGATTCCCTATTTCCAGATCTGTTTCATCTTCTTTTGCCGCTTCGTCACTATCAAGAAACACCTCTTTTAATAAAGCATATTCTACATATCCTTCCTTTCCAATCGGATAGGAATACTGGGAAATCATATCATAAAGACCTGTCTCACTCTTGACTCTGTCAAACAAAGTGTACTGAGTCACCTTGCCATTTAATGCAAGTACAACGGCAATAGCTTCTTCTACGGCTGTTTTATTAAGAATCGGATAAGCTCCTTTTTCTCCGCAGCATACGGGACAATCCATGCCTGGCTGATAGTATCCTTCTTCGTCCATAGCCGGAACGGGACATCCACAGAACATTTTTGTTTCTGTAGGAAGTACTACATGAAATACAACTTTCCCCATCTTATAACACCTCCTGTTCGTATGCATAAGCTGCTTTGAGCAGGTTATTCTCATAATTGGTACCTGCAATCATATGAATGCCCGCTTCAAGGATTTCGTCATCTTCTTCCACAGAGTCATATGGCTCAAACGGAATTGTCATAGCCGGAAGTCCTGCAAGATTGGCAGCAACAGAATACGGATCCTGTCCGCTTGTATATGGAACAACAAATAATGCATATTCCCTAAAAAGCATGTCATAGGCATCTTTGATTAAAGATCTTAATTTTAATGCTTTCAGATAATAAGTCTCATAGTTTTCTTCTTTCAGAAGATAGGAGCCATATGCGAGAGCTTCCTCCTCTTCCTCAAGGCTCATGATGATTTCATCTGCATCCATCACCTTCTCGCAAGCTGCAATCATCTCATGAACTTTATCTGCATACTCAATCCAGTCTAATTGAACTGTCTCAATATCAGCACCTTTTGCTTCAAATGCATCAAGAATGCGGTTGTAATATCCAAGTTCATCCTGACTGTATTTCATATTAGGGAACTCTTCCAAAATGGCAATCTTCATTCCGGACAGATCAGTGTCTTTTAATGCCTCCATATATTCATAAATGTATGCGTCTCTGGACATAGGATCTTTGTTATCTACGCCTGCTACAGCCTGTAATACAGAAGCAATCATAGCCGTATTTTTAGCAGCCACAGCCGGCTGGGCGAGAGATGGTGTATCTATATACATTCCATAACGGGAAACAAGGCCATATGTCGCTTTTAACGATGCATAGCCCTGGGCAATTGCATATTTCAGAAAAGAGGCGTCAGAATCCATGGCAACAACAAAAGCGTCTTCCGGTATCACTTCATCCTCCGGAGTGATCAGTTTGGCACCTTCCTGTTCCAGCATATTCTCAATCTGTGGTTTTACGCAAAAAGAAGTATCACAGACAAACCCTTTCATTCCTGATAAAAGTTTTTCTTCTTCTATTTTTTCTTTTACGGCGTTTTCTTCTAAAGGCTTATCTTCACGAAAGATATTAATCACTGGATAAGGATGATATAAAGGCTGGGCTTTTCCTGTGTCCAGTTCGGCCAATTCCTCTAAATAATCTTTTTTTATTTTGTCTGACATATTGGTTACCTCGTAAATGAGCGCGGTCCATATGAACCGCGCCCGAATATTCTGCTATCTTAGTTGTTGATTAATTTGTCTTCATCAGACCAGCTGTAAAGCTTACGGATTTCTTCACCAACTACTTCGTGAGGAGCTTCTGCATGAAGTTTTCTCATTGCTTTGAAGTGAGCCTGTCCGCCAGCACCCATATCTAATAAGAAGTCTTTTGCAAATGTTCCGTCCTGGATATCAGCAAGAATCTGTTTCATAGCTTTCTTTGTTTCTGCTGTGATGATCTTAGGTCCTGTGATGTAATCACCGTATTCCGCTGTATTGGAGATAGAGTATCTCATGCCTGCAAAACCGGACTGGTAGATTAAGTCTACGATTAATTTCATTTCATGGATACATTCAAAGTATGCGTTACGTGGGTCATAACCAGCTTCTACTAATGTTTCGAAACCGGCCTGCATTAATGCACAAACACCACCACAGAGAACTGCCTGTTCACCGAAAAGGTCAGTTTCTGTTTCTGTTCTGAATGTTGTCTCTAAAACACCGGCTCTTGCACCGCCAATACCTAAAGCGTATGCTAATGCAATCTCCTGAGCCTTGCCTGTTGCATCCTGATGTACAGCAACGAGGGATGGAACACCTTTGCCAGCCTGATATTCACTTCTTACTGTATGTCCAGGTCCTTTTGGAGCTACCATAGTTACATCAACGTATTTTGGTGGAATAATCTGGTTGAAATGAATGTTGAAACCATGGGCAAACATTAACATGTTGCCTTCTTCTAAGTTCGGTTCAATGGATTCTTTGTATAATGCTGCCTGTTTTTCATCATTGATGAGAATCATGATAATGTCAGCTTTTTTTGCAGCTTCTGCTGCTGTATATACTTCAAAGCCCTGAGCAACCGCTTTGTTCCAGGATCTGCTGCCTTCGTATAAACCGATAATTACATTGCATCCGGAATCTTTTAAGTTAAGGGCATGAGCATGTCCCTGGCTGCCGTAGCCGATAATCGCGATAGTTTTGTCGTCTAATAATGATAAGTTACAATCTTCCTGATAATAAATATTAGCCATTTTAATAAGCCTCCTCAAACTGTTCGAAATGCTTGAGCACTTTAACGTGTTCAAGTAACATAATACTACTTCTCTTTCGTAAAATCAACAGTTAATTTCACGAATTAAAGTGTTTTAGTTATTGATAAGTTCCTTGATTCCGATAGAACCACGGGCCAGACCTGTAAGACCGGTACGTACCATCTCGATTACTTCGAAGTCTTCTAATAATTTAAGGAAAGCATCTACTTTACTTAAATCACCGGTAAGCTCGATCATCAAAGATTCCGGTCCAACGTCTACTACTTTCGCACGGAAGATGTCTGCAATGGCGATTACTTCCTGTTTCTCCTGTTTATTGGCGCGAATCTTAACAAGAGTAAGTTCACGGCATACGGATTCTTTGTCATGAAGTTCGATGATCTTCACAACATCTTCTAATTTGCCGATCTGTTTTCTGATCTGTTCCAGAATATCATCATCACCTGTAACGGCAACTGTAATACGGGTATAGTTTGGGTCGTTTGTTGCTCCCGCTGTAATTGTGTCAATGTTGTATCCGCGACGTGCAAAAAGACCAGCTACACGGCTCAATACACCGGGATTGTTGTTAACAAGCAATGCGAGGGCAATCTGTTTTTCTTTCATCTATCTTACCTCCGTAGATGTATTTTCTCTAACTCAGAGTACTAAAAATGATTATATCAGTTTTTTAATTTAATGCAATAAAGTTTTAAATAATATTTCCAACTTTTCTCTCAGTCTGACATTATTTATCTTTCCAGCAGA
Source organism: Lachnospiraceae bacterium (assembly GCA_015057665.1). GTDB lineage: Bacteria > Bacillota > Clostridia > Lachnospirales > Lachnospiraceae > SIG292. Next base: position 70,954 of record SVDY01000006.1, read on the forward strand.
GAATTTACCAATCGGACTGCATCAGCCGCATCCTTAGAATAGCCGTCTGCCCCGATTTCATCTGCAAAGGACTGAGTAATCACAGCACCGCCGATCAATACGCGGGCTTTGCAGCCATTGGTATCTCTATATTTGATGACTTCCTTCATCTCCATCATAGTCGTGGTCATCAGCGCAGAAAGAACAATAAAGTCCGCTTTCTCCTCAAGGGCAGTCTTCACGATATCTTCCTTTGGCACGTTCTTGCCAAGGTCAATGACGCGGAAACCATAGTTTCTAAGCATCAGAGCAACCAGGTTCTTGCCGATGTCATGGATATCGCCTTCTACAGTTGCAATTACGATTACTGCATGGGCTTCCCTTGCAAATGCCGCCATCATTGGTTCTAACATCTCAATGGCCTTCTTCATGGCCTCTGCAGAAGATATGAGCTGTGGAAGGAAATAAATCTGTTTATCAAACAAATCTCCGACTTTGTTGATTGCCGGAATCAATTGTTTATCGATAATATCCCCCGGCAGAGTACCTAACACAAGTTCTTTCTCTACTTCCTTTAAGATGCCGGAGCGGTTGCCGTTTAAGACAGCTTTGTATACGGCAGTCTCTGTCATATTGGAGGCTGACGTTCCAATAACACTCTGTTTTGCCTGTCCGGATACGGTTTCTGTTTTCTTACCATTTGTTTGATCTGCCGCAAATAATTGAGGCATCTTCGCCTTCTCCTCTCCAAGCTTTTGGCAATACCGAATATAGGCAAGATCGCTTCCCGGCTTGTTTTGTAGAAGTGCAGAAGCATACATGCTGTCCATCAGCTTCTCGCTGGACGGATTGGCGATAGCCATAGTAAGACCTTTTGCCATAGCCATGGCAAGGAAGGCTGCATTTACTTTCATCCGCTCCGGAAGACCGAAGGAAATGTTGGATAGCCCGGTTACCGTTGCAAGACCAAGTTCTTCTTTGCAATAACGAATCGTCTCCAATGTATTGAGTGCCGCATCCGGCTGGGCACCTACAGTAGCCACAAGTCCGTCTACGATGATATTCTTTCGAGGAATGCCCAGTGCTTCTGCGCGGTCAATGATCTGATGAATCAGTGCTTTCTTCTCATCAATGGTTTCCGGCAGTCCTGCATCAGACAGAGGCAGTGCAATGAACATGGCGCCGTATCTGGCTGCTAAAGGCAGGGCCTTTTCTATCTTTTCCTGTTCCATGGAGATGGAATTAATAAGGGCACGGCCCGGATAGGCGCGGAGGGCTGCTTCCATAATATCTACGTGGCTGGTATCGATACAAAGAGGAAGAGATGTGATAAGTCCAAGTTCTTCGATTGCATGCAGCATAGTCTCTTTTTCATTGATTCCATTCATTCCCACATTTAAATCAAGGATATGTGCCCCCTTTTCTTCCTGTTCTGCCGCCATAGCAAGAAGAAGTGCCCGGGAACCTTCCCGAAGTTCCGCCTGTAAGGCTTTCTTGCCTGTTGGATTCATACGCTCCCCAATTAATAAGAAAGGTCCGTTCGGATCAATAGGCTGAACAATTCGTTCAGAGGCCAGATAAGAGAGTCTCTCTTCCTTCCAGTCAGGCGGACAAAGAGATGTAACTGTTTCTTTTAATTTTTTAATAAATTCCGCATCTGTTCCACAACATCCGCCAAGCATGCCCGCTCCCGCTTCTACCAGATTTGGAATATAGAATACGAACTCATCTGCTGTCATTTTGTAGACGGTCTTTCCATCTTCCAGTTCCGGAAGACCCGCATTGGGTTTTGCAAGAATCGGAATCCGGCTTACGGCTCTCATTCTCTTTACTACCTCTGTCATCTCAAGAGGACCCGTAGAACAGTTGACACCAATCACAGATGCTCCAAGACTTTCCAGGACTACTGCTGCCGCTTCCGGCGTAGTTCCGTACAATGTCTTGCCATCCTCCGCAAACGTCATAGTAACCATGATCGGAAGATCACAAGTCTCCTGAATGGCAATCACTGCCGCTCTTGACTCAGGGAGACTCATCATTGTCTCGACAACAAATAAATCAACACCGGCTTCATAAAGAGCTGCCGCCTGTTCTTTGTATACATCAATTAATTCTTCTAAGGTAAGTGTGCCAAGAGGCGCAAGACTCTCTCCTGTCATAGTCATATCACCGGCAACAAAAGCCTTTCCATCAGCTGCCTGTTTTGCAAGTGCCGTTAATTCCCGGTTCATGGACACCACTTTTTCTTCCAGACCGTATTCTTTTAACTTAATTCGATTACATCCAAAGGTAGGCGCATAGATAATATCGCTTCCTGCCGCCACATAATCTCTCTGTATTTTTAAAATCGCCTCAGGATGTTCCAGAATCCATTGTTCCGGACAAACTCCTGCAGGCATTCCCGCTTTCTGGAGCAAGCTTCCTGTTGCCCCGTCGCAAAGGAGGATTCTCTGTTCTAAAAGGTCATATAATTCCTGTCTTGTCATATTTTATCCTTCCTTCCATAATTTACAAAACAGGGGTATCTGCTACCCCTGTTTTCATAATATATCTGATTCAAAAACAAAACTATACTAAGATTGCCTGTCCGTCATAGAAAATTTTAATCTTATCTTTCATACCGAGCATAAGGGCAAGCTTTCTCATACATCTCATCTGGCCTCTTGTTGTGTCAAAGCCGTATTTTTCAATGATGTCGATGCCTTTGTGAATCAAGTCAAAGAGTGCCAGGTCGGACATCTCAAATGTTAAAAGGACCTGATTGATACTCTCTTCGTTATCTACAGTGAAATAAAGAAGAATCATCTGAAGGCATGCAACGATATCGTAAAGAGTTCTGTTTCTCTGTGCCATATCTGTACGAAGGAACATGAAGAAGTCTTCCAGTCTCATCATATCCAGATCTGCCGGTTTCGCAACACCATAATCCTCTAAACGCTTCTCAAGGTTTAAGTCAAGTACTGTGGAATTGATCATGGATGCCGCTGTCATAGCAAGCTGATCCTGTGGATTCGGTTCAAGAATCGGGGAACCTTCTTCCATCTGTAAGCAGTAAATCATGTTGCGGAGAAGGGCATTCTCAAACAGGCTGTCTTCCATGTCTTTATCCAGTTTGATGACATATTCTTCTGCTCTAACATCATGATAACAAGGTCTGTTCACGTCCAGGGGATTGCCGATATCCATAGGAAGAATGCTTACCTTGTCTGTCAGTTTGCCGAGGATCTCTGTGTAGATCTGTTCTGTCTTTTCGCTGAGTGTCTTTCCTAAAAGTTCCATAAATGCAGGTCCCTCTTTTCTATAGTAGTTGGATTCGTCTATACAGACGCATGTCTGCCTCCCACCTTGAGGCAAACACATATTGGGTATATTGTAACAAAGGGAGGGGTAAATTTCAAGGCTTTTTGTACAATAAGAACAGAGGAGTATCTCACCTTCTATATCTTACCATTGATTTTATACGCATTTTAGCGTACTGTGATAATAAAGAGCTTGTAAAACAATAATACAGCAATTTTCACCAGAGGAGCTTGTCCGCCTATGATTTTTCTTTACAAAACACCCGAACAATATACAGGGAAGACCATTGATTTTTTCCTCCGCCAGACCGGCTATTCCCGCCGCCTGATTATTGACTTAAAGGAAACAGAGGACGGCATCCTTTTAAATGGGGAACGAGCCTTCACCAATGTAAAATTAAATACGGGAGACACCCTTGAGATTCATCTTCCCGCAGAAGAACCATCGGAGCACATTACTCCTGTACCGCTGCCTTTCCCTGTCATATATGAGGATGAGCATATTATCGCCGTGAACAAACCGTCCGATATGCCCATTCATCCTTCTGTCAACAACCACGAGAATACTCTGGCAAATGCTGCAGCCTGGTATTTTAAAGAACAGAACATTCCTTTTGTCTTCCGCTGCGTTAACCGGCTTGACCGTGATACCACCGGACTTGTCCTTCTGGCAAAACACCAGTTAAGCGGCTGCATTTTATCAGAGGCAGTAAAGGCAAGAGAGATTCACAGAGAATATATAGCCGTATGTCAGGGCATTCTGGAAGAGCCAGGAACCATTAACCTTCCAATCGGAAGGCTTCCCGGTTCCGCCATTATGCGCCGCATCGATCCGGAACAAGGCGAGCATGCCGTAACCCACTATGCTCCGATTGTTTCAGAGAACAATATGACCCTTCTTCGCATTCATCTGGAGACGGGCCGTACTCATCAGATCCGTATTCACATGGGAGCCATCGACCATCCTCTTCCCGGCGATTATCTCTACAATCCGGATTATGAATGGATCGACAGGCAGCCACTTCATTCTGCCAGTCTCACATTTAAACATCCGATCAATGGCATGGAGATGCATCTAACAGCCCCTGTCCCGGAAGATATGAGACGGCTGTTTCCGAGCTTCTTCAAAAAAGAAAACATCTAACATGTCAAATTTTTGCAGCACCCTGCCGCAGATTTCTTCCTTTTTCTAGAAATGCTTGCAATATCATTTTTTTCATACTACAATGTGATATTGGACAGAATGATATTTTTAGAGATGTCTCTTAGAAACAGAATGCTTTGCAATTCAAAAGGCTGACTTTCGAAACAGCAGACAGACACAGGATCTATATAGAAAGAAGGATAAAAATGAATTACGTATTAGACGTTCATACACATACACTCACAAGCGGCCACGCATACTCTACGATCAAAGAAATGGCAGAAGCAGCATCCGAGAAAGGCTTGCATCTTCTCGGTATCACAGAACACGCCCCCCTTATGGACGGTGCTCCAAACTGGATCTACTTTTCCAATTTAAGAGTTGTTCCAAGGCAGATGTACGGCGTGGAATTAATGTTAGGTGTTGAACTTAATATTCTTGATTACGATGGACACTTGGATTTAGACCCGGCAGTTATGGACAGAGTCGACCTTCGTATCGCCAGTCTCCACGACCTATGCATTGCTCCAGGCTCCGTGGAAGATAACACCAATGCTACCATCAACGCGATTATGAATCCACGAGTTGACATCATCGGCCATCCGGATGATGGAAGATTCCCTATGGACCTTGAGAAAGTAGTACATTATGCTAAAAAGTACAAAACACTTCTCGAAGTGAACAACAACTCCTTAAAACCGGGCGGCTCCCGTGTCGGTGCAGACAAGAATGTACATGAGATGCTTACTTACTGCAAGAAGCTTCAGGTACCTGTCATTTTAAACAGTGATGCTCATGTTTTTAGCGATGTAGGAAGAAACGATTACTCTCTTCCACTGGTACAAGAGATGAATTTCCCGGAAGAACTGGTTGTAAACCGCTCTGTGGAAGCTTTTAAAGCAGCCATCGCAGATAAGAGAAATACATTTCTCTATAACAAATAAGAACAATTTTTCATAAAATAACAGTAAAAGGAACGAAATTCGTTCCTTTTTTCATTTTTGTCTTTGAGATTTGTTCATCCTCTGAACTCATCCTAAATGCATTTATTTTAATTGAATAAGAAAGGGCGCATGCTATGAACAAAAACTTAAATCCGCCCTCTCATATGAAAAAAATTAATGGCTGGGAAGCTCACAAACAGGGAATCTACGGGGAAGGCGTCGGCATCGCCATTTTGGATACAGGCATCTATCCCCATCCGGACTTTCGGGGAAACGGGTTTGTTCACAATATGCCTCGCAACATTCACATGCGTCCATGTCTTGCCTCTTTTTCCGATTTCGTAAACGGCAGGGAACAGCCTTACGATGACGCCAATCACGGAACTCACATCTGCGGAATCATCGCTTCCTGCAAAAGAGATCTGTACGGGAATTATTATGGCATTGCACCAAAAGCTCATCTTGTCTGCGCCAAGGTACTGGACGCCAAAGGCAACGGCAAAGTTTTTACTTCTCTTGCAGCTTTTGAATGGATTTACCGTATCCGCCATAGTTACAACATCCGCATTATCAACATCTCCATGGGCATGCCTGTAAACAGGCCGGAAGATGAATTTACTCCTTTTATGGAAGCCATCAATGAGCTTTGGAACGAGGGTTTTGTCATCGTTGCCGCTGCCGGCAACAATGGTCCTGGAGAAAAGTCCATTACCGCTCCAGGTATCGGCCGTAACTTCATCACAGTGGGCTCCTGCGAAGACAACTTCTCCGGACAGGGTCCAACCATTAACTGTATTAAGAAGCCGGATCTGTGCGCCCCAGGGAAGAATATCTACTCCTGTTCCAATCAGGGCAGCAGTTATATTTACAAAAGCGGTACTTCCATGTCCACGCCCATGGTCTCCGCAGCTGCAGCTCTGCTTTTATCAAAAGAGCCTAACCTGACCAACAAAGAAGTCAAAAAAAGACTCCTTGCCTCCGCCAGGAATCTTGGTCTTCCGTGGCAGCAGCAGGGAGCCGGCATGTTAGATATTAAAACTTTATTAGAAATATAATCAAAATTTTAAATCTTCGTAAGGCAATTTAAAATTTTGATATTATTCTACTATTTTGCAGCTTCGTAAAGCTCTTTTAACTCCTCTACAGAGAACTTGTAATGGGAATTACAGAAATGACAATTTACCTCGATTTCTTCTCCATCGTTTATCATCTTCTGTATTTCAGCCTTTCCAACACTCACTACAGCAGAGGAAACTCGTTCCTTGGAACAGTTACAGTAGAATCTTGTTGGAATTCTGTCTGTATATGTCACGTCATATCCTTCTAATAAAGCTTCAATAATCTGCTCCGGTGTCTCACCGTTGTCCAGATGGCTTGTAATAGAAGAAAAATCAGCAAGTTTCTTCTCAAGGGCTGTAATCAGTTCTTCGCTTGCAAACGGCATAAGCTGAATGATGAATCCGCCAGCCTGTCTTACCGTATTGTTCTTATTCATGAGCACACCGAGAGCCACGGATGTGGGAATCTGTTCGGAAGATGCAAAGTAATAAGTTAAGTCCTCTGCAATCTCGCTTGTGCACAAGTTTACCTGGCCGGAATATGGTTCTTTTAAACCAAGGTCTTTAATTACTGTCAAAGTACCATAGCCGATAGCTGCACCTACGTCTAACTTTCCTGCCCAGCTTGGCGGAATGATAACAACAGGGTTATATGCATAGCCCTTTACATTTGCCTTTGCATCAGCAGTAACCGTAAGGCCTTCAATCGGACCATCCCCGCGTACAGTAAGGGTTACTAAATCTGTATCGTTCTTACACATGGAGCCCATCATGGCACCTGCTGTCAAGAGACGGCCAAGGGCTGCTGTTGCAACCGGGCTTGTTTCATGTCTCTGTCTTGCTTCTTCCACAAGATTTCTGGAATAGGCTGCAAAGAAACGAACCTGATTGTTCGCAGCCATTCCTCTTACAATATAATCTTCCATCGATTCTATCTCCTTGATTCAACTATTGATTTCTCTATTGCAGATGTGCAATCTCAGAATACCTTACTCCGCATCCTTCATCATTGCACTTTTCTTCACTTCTTTTGCGATAACACGGATTCGTCCGCTGTCTGCTCTGACCGGACCGCCCTCATCTCCATCTTCTGCAGATAAGAACACAAGCCCTGCCGCCTCAAGATATTCCTTCATCTCATCAAGGCTGTAGCCCCTTTGATAATGGAATTCCTGGAACTTACGGTAAATGTCTTCTTCCTCCTGAACAAAAATTGATAAAGCGTATTCGTTGATACGATCTTCTTCATCGTAATAATTATCCCAGATAAAGCTCATCTCGTCTCTGTCTTCCGCAATGACTCTCTCACCAATCAACTCTCTGTACTTATAATCTGTATTAAAGTCAAAGATAAAAAGTCCGTCCGGGTCCAGATAGTTGTCTACCAGTCTAAATACTTCCTTTACTTCCTCCGATTCCAGAATATAATTGATGCTGTCGCATACACAGAGAACGGCTCTCACTGTTCCGTACAGCTCAAATTCTCTCATATCCTGTTCCAGATAAAGAATATCCATGCCTTCGCTTTTCTCACGGGCAATCTCCAGCATGTCCATAGAATAGTCCACACCGATCATGTCATATCCCTGCTCATGAAGAAGCACGGAAAGACTTCCTGTTCCACATCCAAGGTCTAAAAGGATGCCGTCTTCAATACCGTAGTTTTTCATAATGGAAATGAAGTCTTTTGCCCATGTTTCATAAGGCACATTATCCATAAAAGTATCATATACTCTGGCAAAGCTTTCATACATGCATCCAGTTTCATATTCCTGCATACTGCTGCCCTCCAATCGAAACTAATCCAAATATCTGTCCAGAGCCGTCAGCGTCCACACAGGCTGCTACCCTTCCACTCTCTGCACAAATGATTATTATATAATAGAAATCAACATTTGTCTACCACCAGAGTCTTTGAAAGACCAAAGGAATAGATGAAAGTCTCTTTTACTTTTTTACCGGTCATCTGTTCCAGCGCACGTTTGTACCACATAAGCTGTGCCCGGTATTTATCAACAAGAGTATTTTCCTGCCCTGTTTCCACAGAATCCGTTTTGTAATCAAGAAGAACCAGTCCGTCCTCTTCTTCCATGTAAAGGTCGATAATCCCCTGAACAAGAACCATTTCCTCACTGTCCACAGCCGGTTCCATCTCATGCATAGGAACACCGATCATAAACTGGACTTCTTTATAGATTCGGCCTTTTTTCTCCGCCTCAATCAAACGTCTGCCAATTTGACTTTGGAAGAATCGTTTCATCTTACTGACAGGTATAGAGGATACATATTCTGCCGGGAATCTTCCTGCTTCTACTAAACTGTCAATCTCTGCAGATAAACCATTGTCCTCAACCGCTGCAAATGACAGTTCTTCCATTAATTTGTGAACTGCCGTACCACGGCTTGCGCCGGTAAGGAGAATATCTTCCTGCTTCTCTTTCAGAAATTCAGGAACCAATTGTATTTTTTCCTTACCTTTGTGCACCTCTTTTCTTTCATCCACCGGAGTCAGAAGCGGTTCCTCCATACTTTCTTCCTTTAACTGAGACACAGACCACTTGCTTCTCGCCTTCAATTCCTGTCTTTTCGGATATTCCCAGGCAAAAGCTTTCTCTATTTTTTCTGTTTCCTTCTTCTCCATCGGCTCATTTACAAATCTGCAAAAGTCAGCCCGGTCAAACACATCTCTTAGCTGGCTTCTCACTTCCCTGCCAAACACGGAAGATGCCTTCACCACATTGACCTGAAAACAGGTCTGCTCTCCGGGAACTGCAAAATATCCCTGTTCCTCCATAATCACATTGTAACTCTCCCGAAATGCATCCAGCCCGTGGTCACGGAGTAATGCCGGGAATATCCAATGAAGATAGGTCGTTGCTTTCACCATTTTTGCAAAATGAAGTTCCGCCTCGGGATTTTCTCCAATCTCTCTGAACGTTTTGCCAAAGTCATCCATGGTGCCTGTCATAATCAGCTTGTCTCTGGCACGGGTCATAGCCACATAGAGAACGCGCAGTTCTTCCCCAAGCATGGATAAAGTAAGCTGCCGGCTGATCATCTTTTTCTGCTGGGATTGATATTTCACCCTGTTTTTAAGATCAATGCAGTCCAATCCTATATAGTAATCCGGATGAAGAAGCATTCTCTGATTCCGATCCATAAAATTAAACATCTTTCCCGTTCCGCTTAAAAATACAACCGGAAACTCCAGGCCTTTACTTTTATGAATACTCATAATGCGGACAACATCTGCCTCTTCACCAAGCACCATCGCTTCCCCATAATCAATATCATAGCTTCTAAGCTGTTCTATGTACTGCACAAAATGAAACAGGCCTTTAAAACTTGTATTTTCATACTCTGCTGCTTTTTCCATAAAAACACGGATATTGGCCATACGCTGTTCTCCGTTTGGCATACTTCCAACCAGATGGTAATAATCTGTCTTTTCAAGGAGAGACCATATCAGTTCCGGAAGAGAAAGCCTTGTCTTTTCTTCTCTTAATTCTGAAAGCAGAGTAAGTACTGCGTTAATCTTTTCTTTTAATTTCTCATCAGATCCATTGGTGAGATAATAAAGCATCTCATCGTAATACGTATCCTCTTTTCTTCGTTCTGCCACAACCAGACTCCGGATTACAGCAAGATCCTCACCGGTAAATCCCCCGATTGGAGAACGGAGCACGGCTGCCATAGGAATATCCTGATAAATATTATCCACCACGGTCAGAAGATTAAGTAAAACACGGATTTCGAAAGTATCAAAGTAACCTCGTCTGCTCTCAGTGTGAACAGGAATGCCTGCCATGGTCAGAGCATCTTCAAATACAGAAGCCCATCCTTCCATAGTCCGAAGAAGAATAACGATATCCTTATATCTGACCGCATTGTTTTTGATTCCTGCTGCCATATCTGTCCCGGCATCCTTATCCCATACACCCCGGCTCTCATACCGCATATGGGTCAGTTCTTTGATTCGTTCTGCCACCATTTTGGCTTCCAGTTCCACTTTGGACTGTTCCCGCCATTCACCGTAACTCTCCTCTTCTTTTTCCAGATCCATAATCCACAGTTCCTGTGGAATTATATTTTCCGTCATGGCGTTTCCGCCCCGGTTCATATGGTTCTTAAAAGCTTCCGCTTTTTCCTCCGGGGGTACCAGTGCCGCCTTTTCTTCGTAGAGAACATCTCCAAGGGATGGTTTCATAATCTGATAAAAAATATAATTAATTCCGTACAACACTTCCGGCCTGCTTCTGAAATTATTACGAAGTTCCACATTGGCATGAAGTCCGCTTTTTTCTCCAAGAGCATACTTCTCAAGGAATATCTCCGGCCGAGCCATTCGGAACTTATAGATACTCTGCTTTATATCGCCAACCATAAACCGGTTGCCGTCCTCTTCTCTGGAAACAGCTTTTAACAGTACTTCCTGAATCAGATTGCTGTCCTGGTATTCGTCAGTAAAGACAGCCTGATAGCGGAAGGAGAGTTCCTCTGCAAGCGGTGTCTTTGCCACTTCACCGTCCTTATAATCTGTAATGAGAAGTTTCAATGCCAGATGCTCCAGATCATGGAATTCCAACACGTTTTTCTCCTGCTTCAGCGCCATATAATTTTTTGAAAAATCCAGTACCAGTCCAATCAGGACTGCAGCAAATGGCTTTAACATTTCTGCTTCCTTATGAATCTGCGCCAAAGACGCCTGGTAACAGTCATTTTTCAGACCTTCCACCATCTTTTTCGCCTCATCCCGAAGCCCCTTTGCCTTTTCGTACTGTTCCTTTATGTAAGGATCTTTTGTCCGTACCCCGGGATTTCTTTTGAATATAAGATTGCGAAAGGCCTCCACCCTCGTTTCATAAGATTCAGCCATCCGGACTGCATGAACCGCTTCTTTTTCTTCTATTAAAAATGGAAGAAATTTCTTTGCCGTTAAAGGCTCTTCTTTGGAAATCGCAATACTTCTATCCAGACACAACATGGCATCGTCCAAAATACGGTCTCCATATTCCAGCACTTTCAAAAGCCATACCGGTTCGCTTTCCCTCATACACAGCCCATCCAGTGCTTCCTTAAGCCATTTTTCCGGTATAGGATGACTGATGGAAAAATCAAACACTCTGAGTATCATCTCTCCAACGGCCCTGTCATCTTTTCCATAACTATAGGCTTCCACAAAGCGGAGAAACTCCTCTTCTCTGTTTTGGTAATACTTTTCCAACAATTCATCTAACACCTGCTCTTTTAAAAGAACCATCTCCCCTTCTTCTCCGATCCGAAATCCCGGATCCAAAGAAATCAGGTGAAAATGATTTCTGAGCAGATGGGTACAGAAGCTGTGAATCGTAGAAATAGGTGCCCGATGAATGTAGGACAGCTGCTCCTGAATCCTGTTATTTTCCGGATGACGTATGCCCTCTTCCAAAAGACGATTGCCAATTCGTTCTTTCATCTCAGCTGCCGCTGCTTTTGTAAAGGTCACAACAAGGATTTTATCAATATCATAGTCTTCTTCACACACCATCTTCACAATGCGCTCTACCAAAACTGCTGTTTTACCTGAGCCCGCCGCTGCAGATACAAGCAGATTCTTCCCCCTCAAATCAATTGCCTTTTGCTGTTCTTTCGTCCATCCCACATTCTCACCTTCTTTCTTCTATCTGATTCCACAAATCTTTCTTATCTATTTTCTTTATTTTTCGGTACCGGTTTCCTTCAAATGACGGATCAAAACCACAGATGCCTTTGTAATCACAGTAATCACAGGCTGTTCTCTTATCTTCTCTATATGGCTCTATGGCGATATTACCATCTAAAATCTCATTTCCATAAGCCGCTAACTGTTTCTTTACATAATTACCAAGGGCTTCAAACTGATCCCTTGTGGCAATGTTGGAAACCGCCGTAAATGTTCCGTCTTTTTTATAGGACACAGGAATGGATTTCTCCTCCCCAAAATCCAGATGCTCTACCACTTCTTTTTCACCCAGAACAAGACCGGAAAGGTCAAACTGGCTAAGAAGGGCTTCTTCCGCACCGGATGCTTTCTCCAGTTCCACAAGGGGATCCTGAATGTGGAAGTAGAAAATTCCGGCAGGCACCACTGTTTTTTTCTGATCCATGGAAGCCTTCTCCATGGCCGCATTTAAATAAACCACCAGCTGTAAGGAAAGTCCGTGATAAATATCCGCAAGCTGGAACATTTTCATACCGGATTTGTAATCTGTCACCTTAAGATAAAGATTATCCTCATCTTCATAATAGTCGATTCTGTCAATTACGCCTCGCAGTTCCAGGGAAGCTCCATGATTTAAGGACAGTTTCACTGCCTCTAAATCCTTACGGCTCTGGAATCTCCATTCCAGTTCTGCCGGTTCAAAATCACTCTTTTTCAGCTGCTCGCAAAGAGCCCAGGCTGTTCTTTTCACAAGCCGCTCCATTCGTTCTATACACGCCTCATTGCGGGCGCTGCTATGAAAGATGGCAGAGTCATAATCTTCTACGGCTCTTCTTAAACATTCCACCGCCAGGGCATCCCTTGTCTCTGCTTCCATAAAGCGAAGTCCCTGGCCTCTCTTCTTCGCCTCTTTCGCAAAAAGTTCCAGACATCGGTGAAGAATCTGTCCAAGATCTGCTGACTGAATCTGATACTTCTGCCGGCTGTTCAGCACAAGGCCGTATTTTAAAAAGTGGGCAAATGCACACCCTGCGTAGGATTCCAGTCTTGTCACGCTGGTTTCCATGCGGAGTCCGTAGATTGCCTTTGCTGCTTCCAGACTTAAGCCTTTCTCGCCGTTTGTATAAAATCTGCCTTTCAAGGCATCCTCAATCCATTGTTTTCCTTCATCCGTGCGGAAGAGCCAATGAAGAAGAGCCTCATCTTCTTTATCTGCCTTTCCTGCAAACCAGGAATCGAGTCCCTGTCTCACATAGGAAAGACTGGATCTGGCTGTGTAATATTCTCTTTTCTCTTCCAGACCTTCTCCCATGGTCAGCTGTGGGAACAGAAGTTTTAAACGTCCAATCAGATAAGAAGGCCGGATCGATTTTCCTTCCTGATCCACAGAAGCCAAAGTAAGATAAAGCTTCTCGGAAGGTTTGGTCATGTTCAGATACAGATAGAACTGCTCCAGAGCTGTATTCTTTCTGCCGCCCGGTGCCAGGGAAAAATCCGCCTGAAGCAGTTCTTCTCTGTCGCTGTCACTTAAGATTCCACCGCCTTTTTCCGGCTTTGGAATAATACCCTCGTTTACGCCAAGGAAGAATAATATCTTTAACCGGTTCAATCTGGTTCTTTCCACATCACCGATCACAACCTGATCCGGTCCCGGAGGAATGACGCCAAGTTCTAACTGTTCCAGACCCGCATCCATAATCTTGCGGAGCTCTGATAGTTCCAGTTCTTCTTCACCAAGGATTCCGGCGATTTTATCAAACAGTCCAATGATAAGACCATATACCTGGGAATAAGCTGACATGAAAACATATTCGCCCTTTTCCTCAAATCCGGCTGCGGCAGCTTCCATCTTTTCCTCATACTGCATCTTCACCATATAGAAATAAAGAGCTTCCAGATATTCTTTCACCATTGCTCTCTTCTTACGAAACACAGGCGCCAGTTCTTTCAGTTCTTCATAAAGCTGCCCCCTTGCTTTCTCAGCCTGGGCGCAGATCTTGTCTCCCATTCTTCTTGGTTTTCTTCGGAATGGAGCTGTATATGCCCCATACCCGCGGAGGCCTGTGGCCAGCAGATAGTTATCAAGGGCATCCCCATCCTCCATCTCTATGTCTGTCATGCCGTTTTTTACATAATGGCAGACACTCTCATAACTGAAGTCATATTCGAAAAGAGCAAAAATTCCTCTGATACTTTCCACAAGAGGATGGCTTCTCATCCCTGTTGTATCGTCCAGGAAACAGGGAATCTCATACTCTTTAAAAATGCGGCACAGCCGCATTCCGTAACGGGATAAGTCTCCGGAAATAATCCCAATATCACGGTATCGGAGTCCTTCTTCTCTCACCAGCCTGCTGATGGTTCTGGCTGCAAAAAGTGCTTCCTCTTCCGGATCCGCCAGCTGTCTGACAAGAATCTGTTCTGTTGGTCTCTCGTATGTATGATTTCCCGGACGGAACAAGGTACGTTCCAGAAAATCCAATTCGCTGCCTTGTACAAACCGGCTGGTACGTTTCGAACTGCCATCTTCCCTTTTTCCTGTCACATTACACTTGTTATCCTCCGGCCGTACAATCCAGTCCTCAAGAACAGGAACCGCCTGCTCTTTTGCAATCTGCTTCAGCTTTGTAATGGTCTCTTTGCTGACTGCAAATAATTCATAGTCCAAAATCTGTCTGAATCCTGCTTCTGATTCATCCATGGTCACGGCCACAAACATATCTTTGCATATAGGCATTATCTCAGCCAGCAGATCATACTGCACCGGTGTAAAACCGGTAAACCCATCCAGAACAACAACACTGTTTTTCAGAATGTTCGACTCAAAAGCTCTTCTTCCAAGCACAGTAAGCAGCTGTTCTGCCACAATATATTCCTGGTCCATATAGTCTTCGAAATCCTTCATAATAATGAAAAGTTCCGATAATTTCTCGTGAAGCAGGGTACCTTCCTTCTGCTTCTCTATCTGATTTTTCAGACTATCCTGAGTGATTCCATACTGATAGATTTCAGAAAAGAGGGACTTCATCTCATCGATAAATCCCATCTTATCTCTGTTTGCGCCAAACAACGGAAGATCCTTCTTACGGTTTCCAAGAATCTTTTGAAGAACCATGCTTTTCCCTAGGTCTTCAAGAATAACACCCGGCTCGGCTGCCAGTTCCTCAAAAATTCTGTATGCCAGCCTCCGGAAACTTAAGATATCTATATTCATGGTGCCATGGTTTGGATGCATGCCAATGACAGTTTTCTGCGTGTCCAGCGTAAACTGGTCCGGTGTAATCAGCAGGTAATTTACTGACGGATTTTTTAAAGATTCTTCTATTATATATTGATATAAGACGGTGGATTTACCACTGCCGCTTCTTCCAATCATACATCTGAGTGCCATCATTCCCTCCGGTTCTCTATCATTTGCAGATTTCTCTGCACAAATAAGGGTCATAATCTTTTGCTTCCCATCATATCATATATCAGGTCTCGAGAAGGGACTTGAATTATGTTAATTCAGAAAGGGCATATTATAATATGGGAGCAAATACAAAAATATTCGTTTTTAAAGCCAAAGAACTCATCTACACAGGAATTTTTGTTCTTCTCGGCGTCCTCTTTCTTTTACTTCTTATCTTTATGTTTCTTCCTAAACAGGATCAGTCAAATGAGACAGAGCCTGCCATGGATTACATAGCAGGCATCTATTCATCCTCTATCCATCTGGGCGGCTCTTCTCTGGATGTAAAAGTCACAGTTACAGATGACAAAGTCACTTCCATATCCCTTTCCGGCTTAAATGATGCGGTTTCCACCATGTATCCGCTTCTTGAGCAGGCTGTAAATGATATTAACAGCCAATTGGAAACCGTGAATTCCATTGAGGACCTGACCTTTGACAGTGAAAGCCAATATACAAATACACTTTTAAAACAGGCTATCCAAAATGCCATAGCAAAAGCACATGCCGATTAAAAAAAATTTTCCACATGACAAAAATAGGGGTTGTTGTAACAACCCCTGTTTTCATTCTATTCAATACCTAATTCTTCTTTCAGTTCATCCATCTGTTTCATCCAGGCTGCGGAGCTTACATCGCTTCCCATCTTAAAGCTGCCGCGTGGAGAGATATCTACGCTGCCCACTTTTGGACCGTCTGGAAGACAGGAACGTTTATACTGCTGAGCAAAGAATCTCCAGCAGAATGTGCGGAGCCATTTGTAAATAACAAACTGATCATATTCTCCTTCAAATGTCTGTAAAGCGATTCGGAAGATTTTCTTAGGTGTAAATCCAAATCGGAGCATATAATATAAGAAGAAATCATGAAGCTCATAAGGGCCGACCAGATCTTCTGTTTTCTGTGCAATCTCGCCGTCAACAGGTGGAAGAAGTTCCGGGCTGACCGGTGTATCTACCACATCAAGAAGGCTTCTCTTAAGGCCTTCCTGTTCTGTCATCTCTGCCGCATAAGTAACGATGTGGCGTACTAACATCTTAGGAACATCTCCATTTACACAGTACATAGACATGTGGTCTCCATTGTAAGTGGCCCATCCAAGTGCAAGTTCGGATAAATCACCGGTTCCGATTACCATACCATTGTTATCATTGGCAATATCCATAATAACCTGGGTTCTCTCACGGGCCTGGGCATTTTCATAAGCTACATTTCTTACGTTCATATCATGTCCGATATCTTCGAAATGCTGGGTTACCGCTTTCATAATATTCACTTCACGGAGAGTTGCTCCAAGTTCTTTTGTCATAGTCAGGGCGTTCTGATAAGTTCTGTCTGTTGTACCAAAACAAGGCATAGTCACGCAGATCATCTTCTCTCTTGGCATGCCAAGCATATCAAAGGCTCTTGCGGTTACTAAAAGGGCAAGGGTAGAATCCAGACCGCCGGAGATACCGATCACTGCTGTCTGGGCACGGGCATGGGAAAGTCTCTTCTTAAGGCCAAGAGCCTGCATGGTGAGAATCTCCTCACAGCGTCTTGCACGTTCTTCTTTGTCTTCCGGAATAAACGGTGTCTTACTGAACGTTCTGGTAAGAGGGGTTTCTTCCTTCGCCATGACAAATTCAACTACATCATAATATTCATTGGAATTATTCTTAAATCCTGCGTTCTTTCTGCGTTCACCGGCAAGAAGGTTTACATCGATATCCCCAATGATCATGCCGTTTTCAAAGCGTTTTCCTTCTGACAGGACGGTACCGTTCTCGCAAATGAGATTTTGTCCGCCGAAAATGAAATCTGTTGTGGATTCTCCTTCTCCCGCCTCTGCATATACATAAGCTGCAGCCAGTTTCCCGGACTGGACAGCCAGAAGATTTCTTCTATAATCACCTTTTGTTGCTGTCTCGAAAGTAGCCGCCGGTGCGGCAATGACAGTTGCCCCTGCCAGAGCATGGGATGCTGCCGGAGAAACCGGTGCCCATACGTCATCACCGATCTCACATGCAAATGTGAAGTTTCTCATAGCCGCGCACTGGAATAAAATGTTGCATCCAAAAGGAACTGTCTCTCCAAGGAAGCTGATCCATTCTGCATCTTTTGCCCCTTTTGCAAACCATTCTGCCGCGTTCGCTTTTGGAACAATACCAAGTACACTGCCTTTATAAATAACCACTGCACAGTTGTAGAGCTGTCCCATCAGGAACAGAGGGGCACCTACCACAGTAAGCATCTCCTGTTCTTTGGAACATTCTTTTATCAATACAAGCTCGTCCATGACCTGATCAAGCAATACATCCTGAGTGAATAATACACCGCAGGTTGCACTGGAAAGGCAGAGTTCAGGGAATACAATCAGTTTCACCTGTTCTGCTGCCGCTTTTGTCATGGATTCTCTTACCATCTTTCCATTAAATAAAGGGTCGGCCACCAATACGTCCGGTGTCACAGCCGCTGTTTTAATATAACCATACTTCATTTTTCTTACACCCTTTCTTAAATACTTTTCCTATTCTTTATATTTTACCAACATCGGGCACCTTTAATCAAGTAGGAAGTGGCATCCAAATGTATAAAATCTCCTCGTTTCATACATTTGGCCTGCCACTTTATCATGATATTTTTTAGAAAAGCACAGCAAGCCAATCCGCAGCCGGCACAAGCACCATAGGCAGAAAAATCGCCGGCAGATAATTCATCAGTTTCAGTTTCGTAAGTCCGATCATGTTAAGACCTAAACCGAAAATCAAAAGTCCTCCTGCGCATGTCATCTCCGCAATCACCGCATCTGTAAGAAGAGGTGCAATCCACTGGGCCAGCAAAGTAATGCTGCCCTGAAACACAAACACAAATGCCGCTGAAAATAAAACACCGATTCCCAGAGAGGATGCATATACCATAGAAGAAACAAAATCAAGAGTCGCCTTTGTAAAAAGCATTGTATGATCACCGATAAGTCCGCTCTGTAAAGAACCAACAATGGTCATAGCTCCAACGCAGAATACAAGACTGGCTGTAATAAACCCTTCTGCAATAGAAACCTTCTCTCCCTCTCGTTTAAACTTATTCTCAAGTCCCTGGGCAAATCCATTCAGTTTTCCATCCAGATCTAATGTGCCGCCAATAATAACGCCCAGCACAATGGAAATAATCGTTATCAATACGTTTTGCCCTTCCAGAGCACTGGTAATTCCGATAAACATAGAACAAAGTGCCAATCCTTTCAGCATCATATCAGCGATATCTTCTCTGATTCCCTTCTTTAAAAACAATCCTATGCAGCTTCCTGCCACTACCGTAGCAACATTCACTATCGTACCTAACATTTTTATCCTTCTTTCTGTCTGTTGTCTCAAAAGAAACAGCCCCGGATTCCTGCCGGAACCCGAAGCTGATATTCCTTTTTCAAAGGCATGTTAATCAATCACATGACTCATATTGTAAAGTCCCGCCGGTTTTCCAGCCAGATATACGGCCGCCTGAAGCGCCCCTTTTCCAAACACTGCTTTGGAATAGGCTGTATGCTTAAATTCAATCACTTCATCAGTTCCGGCAAAAATCACTTCGTGCTCTCCAACGATAGTGCCGCCTCTTACTGCAGAAAGGCCGATCTCATTTTTCGGACGCTGCATTCTTCTGTCACTTCTGTCATAAACATAGCCGAATTTGTCTTCTAATCCTTCATTTACAGCATCTGCAAGGGCAATGGCTGTTCCGGACGGAGCATCCACTTTCTTTCTATGATGCTTCTCCACGATGTCAATGTCAAATCCTGCTTCGGAAAGAAGCCCGGATACCTGAGACAGAATCTTCATTAATGTGTTAATACCAAGAGACATGTTGGCAGATCTTAAAACTGCCACTTTCTTACTTGCTTCTTCTACTTTTGCAAGCTGTTCAAAAGAAAGTCCTGTGGTACATAATACAAGAGGAATCTGTTCCTCTGCTGCATAATCGAGAAGATGATCTACTGCTGATGCTGTGGAAAAATCAATGATAACATCCACTTCCGCATTACAATCTTCCAATGTTTGAAAAACAGGATATTCGACGCCATCCTGACAGAATGGATCAATTCCCGCCACGATCTGTGCACCCTCCATCTCTTTTACAAGATTGCTGATGACACGACCCATAGCACCGCCGCATCCATGCATTAAAATCTTTGTCATTGTCCTACCTCCCGGTCACAGCTAAGCGATAATGCCAAGTTTCTTCATCTCAGCTGCCAGTTTTACTGCATTTTCATCTTCCATCTCTGTGAGAGGTCTTCTTACCAGACCATTGCACATGCCCATTAACTGAACTGCCTTCTTTACAGGAATTGGGTTTACTTCGCAGAATAAAGCTTTGCAAAGGTCAAGGTATTTCATCTGAAGTTCTAAACTTCCCTTTACATCACCTGCCAGATATTTTGCACAGATATCATGAGTCTCTTTTGGTACAACGTTGGAAAGAACGGAGATAACACCAAGACCGCCAAGTGACATAATAGGCACGATCTGATCATCGTTACCGGAATATAAATCAATATCACCATTTGTTCTGTTCATTAATTCTGCAACCTGAGAAATGTTTCCGCTTGCTTCTTTCATGGCAACAACGTTATCCGCTTCTTTCACAATCTGAGCTGCTGTTGCAGGTGCAATATTACAGCCTGTTCTTCCAGGTACATTATACATAATAAGCGGAATATCAACAGAAGCTGCGATAGTCTTATAATACTCTGCAAGTCCTTTCTGAGTTGCTTTGTTGTAATAAGGTGTCACAACTAATGCTGCGTCTGCGCCGGCTTTCTGAGCTTCCTTTGTCAGATAAATTGCCTCATCTGTACAGTTGGAACCTGTTCCTGCTACAACAGGAACTCTCTTATTTACATAAGATGCACAAGCACGGATTACTTCAATATGTTCTTCATGAGACATTGTAGAAGATTCACCTGTTGTACCGCAGATAATAATACTGTCTGTACCATTGTCGATCTGATAATCAATTAATTTCTCAAGCTGCTCGTAATCAACGGAAAGATCCTCTTTAAACGGTGTTACAATTGCTACTCCTGCGCCTTTAAAAATTGCCATGTCTGATTCCTCCATTATGCTTTATCAATTCTGTATTTCGTTATCCGATATCAATCCAAATATTCTTTCGCATACAAACAGGCCGGTACAGCACAAGCTGCCGACCTGTTATGGCTGTTTCACGAATACCCTAAACAAATATTTGAAAAAAATAATGAATTAATGATAGCATTCACGAAAGGAAAAGTCAACCACTTTCACTTTTTCTCTTTAAATTAATGCATTATTCGTCCCCGTCTTTCAGTTCCAGTTTATTCACCGATACTTCATATGCGATCCGGCTCACGACGGCTTCCTCGCCTACTTTTTTCTGATACTCTCTGCTCTGAATCCGTCCCCAGACCTGAATCCGTTCTCCTACATCCAGTTTCCCTGCAAATCTGGCATTCCTCCCCCAGCAGATGCACGGTATGTAGTCTGATTTTCCGTAAGCCCGGTTTACCGCAAGCAAAAGATCTGCGATTTCCCTTCCCAGAGGAGTCATACGGTATACCGGCTGTTTACAGATATAACCGTCCAGAAAAATACTGTTGGGTTTTCTGTTCCCGATTTCATCAATAAATTCCAGTTCCCGGACAAACATGGACAAAATCAGATGATTTCTGTTTTCCTCGTGGCGGTTATAGGAGCGAAACTGCCCTCTTGCTTCCACTTTCTGTCCCACGTAATTCCCATTCACATCTACTAAACGCTCTGAGATCATTAAAGGAATCACATCATCTGCATCACTTAAACGGTTCACAAGCAGTTTCACCGTATAAAAGCCTTCTCCGAATATTTCATGGCTGAATTCAAAATCCGAAATGATTTCACCTGCCACAACAACCTGATTATTTTTGAATATTTTTTCTGTCATATTCTTTCTCCCTTCCATGTACATAAATAATTTCCTTATTAGTTTGATTACTTTTTATATCTATGTAATTTTAGGCAGAAATATACGCAGAAAGGAATTACTTTCTACCGATATTCTTCGACAGAATCCTCTCTTCTCACTTCCCTCCTACAGCCAAAATGTATCATAAAAAAACTGTTTTTTCCTTTTCTATTTCAGCTGATAGTTGTATAATAAGACTAGAATATTATGCGGTAGGAGGCGTTTTATGATCATATTAGACAAAAACAATATTATTTCATATCTGAAAGAACGTATGCCGGATATTGATTTTTCCGGTGAAACAAGCATTACTGCTATCGGTGATGGTTCCCAGACAGCGGAAGAAGCAGGGGACGGCTATGTGAATTTTATCTTCATCGTTCGTACAAAGGATCATTCCTTTGTTGTAAAACAGTCCCGTGAAGCTGCGCGTATGTCCGGCGGCCAGATGCCTCTTACAAGAAACCATCTGGAATTCGACGCAATGAAAGTATTCAATGCCATTGCACCAAATTATGTGCCTAAGGTCTATTTCATTGATGATGTAAACCGTGTTTTTGTCATGGAAGATGCTTCCACAGAGGGAAGAATGATTGCCCGTTTCCAGTTCAACCAGAACCGTACCTTCCCTGGATTTGCCAGACATTGCGGCCGTTATATGGCTGATACAGATTTTTACACCTCCGAACTCTACCTTGATACACCGGACTTCCGCGCCCTCACCTGCCGTTTTATGAATGCGGATATGCGTCCAATCATGGAAGACGGACTCTTTATCAACATGTTCGGCACTCCATACGATTCCACTCTCGGGGAAGAGTTCCAGGCTTTTGCCAAATCCATCACAGAAGATCCTGCCTATTTAACAGAACGCCATAAGATGCGCCATATCTATATGACTAAGGCTGAATGCCTCATTCATGCAGACTTACATACATCCAACCTTTTTGCAGGTCTCGATTCTCTTAAGGTAATTGACATGGAATTTACTTTCTGTGGACCATTCTCCTACGATCTGGGTTACTTAATCGGCAATCTTGTATCCCAGTACGCTTCCGCATGTTACAGAGATTTCCCATCCGAACAGGAGAGACTGGAATTTAAAGCCTACCTTCTTGCAACTATGGTTGAATTGTATGAGACATATGTGGATCGTTTCACAGACAACTGGGTAAAATACGGCAAATCCATCTACCAGGATGTTCCCGGGCTCATGGATGCTTTCCGTCAGAACATTCTTCTCGAGATGCCGGGATTCGCATCCATCGTAAACTGGTTCCGTATCGCAGGAGAGATTCCTTATCCTGATTTTGATATGATTACTGATCTTGATAAGAAGAGAGATGCCATGGCCATGTCTCTTATGATGGACTGGCAGATCATGTTTAACAGATATAATTACAAGAACATCAACGACTTCATCGATGATTTATTATACATTGAGAAGAACTACAGTTCCAAAAAGTGGACGAAGAAAGCTTCGCCAATTAAAAAACCTGAATAAAACAAAAAAGTCCGTATGTTACGGACTTTTTTTAATAAGCTGCCGAGCGGAATCGAACCGCCGACCTCTACCTTACCAAGGTAACGCTCTACCGACTGAGCCACGGCAGCAACTCTATGTGTGGAGAGTGAACTTCCTGCGGATTCTCTGAATGGCATTATCAATTGCCTTTCTCGTCCGATTCAGTTCCAAGGCTATGTCATCGTAGCTTCTTCCCTCTAAATAAAGGTTCAAAACCTTCTTTTCATAACCGGTCAGCCTCTCAACAATAACAGATTCTATCATATCTGCCTGTTCTCTGTCAAGGACTATTTTCTCCGGGTTCGCATTCTTCTCATCAGCAAAAATCGTATCTTCAACCGTTTGTTCCTTATACCCATTCCGGTCAGCGCTCTCCACAAAGACCGGTTCGTCAAAGGAAACGTAGGTATTTAAAGGCTGATGTTTTTTACGATTGGAAGCGGTCACGGCAGAATACATCTGTCTCCTGACGCAGATTCTGGCAAAGGACGCAAAACTGGCATCCCGGCCGTTTTCATAGGCCCGGATTGCCTGAAGAAGTCCGATCATGCCTTCCTGAATCAGATCTTCTTCGTCAGATCCTATGAGATACATTTTTCTGGCTTCCTGTTTTACCATCCCTCTGTATTTTCTCATAAGATGATCCATGGCTTCTGCATCCTGCTGCCGGATCATTTCTATTATCTTTTCATCTTCCACATTGTGGTATTCTTTCATGTTATCCTCTCTGTCTTACAATCTCGTAAGCAAGGATGCCTGCTGCTACAGATGCATTGAGAGAATCAATATCTCCCTTCATCGGAATCGAAGCAACCATGTCACAGTTCTCACGGACCAAACGGCTTACGCCTTCTCCTTCACTGCCAATGACAAGACCGATAGGACCTGTCATATTAAGGTCATACATCTTTGTACCGTCCATATCTGCACAGACAAACCAGAGACCCTTTTCTTTTAAATCATCCATCGTCTTCTTTAAGTTTGTAACTTTCGCAACCGGTGTATAATTGATTGCGCCGCAGGAAGTTCTCGCAACAACTGCAGTCAGTCCTACCGCTCTTCTTTTTGGAATGATAATTCCGTGGGCACCGCTTAAATTGGCAGTACGAAGGATAGCCCCAAGGTTATGAGGATCTTCGATGCCGTCAAGGAGAATAATAAATGGATCTTCCCCTTTTTCCCGCGCTTTTGCTAAAATTTCTTCCACGGAAGCGTATTCGTAAGCAGCTGCCTGAGCCAGGACACCCTGGTGTTTTCCTGTGGAAGAAAGCTGATCCAGACGTTCCTTTGTCACAAACTGGATAAGCGTATCATGCTTCTTCGCTTCTCTAACAATCGTACGGACCGGACCATCCTGGCAGCCGTCCAATACGTATAATTTGTCAATTGTTTTGCCGGAACGAAATGCCTCAATGACCGCATTTCTTCCCTCAATTGTATATTCTTCGTAACTCAAATGTCGTTCTCCTGTTTTTTCTGGCGGGATGGTTCATGGCCGTCTGCCATACAGAGTAAAAACAAGGCTGCTTAGCAGCCTGTTTTATGATTTTCTTCCCAAATTTCAATGCTTCTTTTTACCAAGTCAATGAGTCTTGTGTGCTGATCTGTCAGATAAAGATATCCAAGAAGCG
The DNA here is from genome assembly GCA_015057665.1 of Lachnospiraceae bacterium. Classification (GTDB taxonomy): domain Bacteria; phylum Bacillota; class Clostridia; order Lachnospirales; family Lachnospiraceae; genus SIG292. Next base: position 95,623 of record SVDY01000006.1, read on the forward strand.
CTTCCATGCCTGTTGCCATCTTATATTCTTTTACAGATGCATTTTTGGCTGTTGTGGCAGGTTTGGAATTTCTTCCCCTTTTATAGATATTCTGTTCCTCTTCTGAAAGCTCCGGTTCCAGGCCTGTGATCATCTCTGCCTGGGCATGGGCATTCACCAGACTGCTTACCTTTTTGTGGTATTTCTGTACCGCCATATTTCCTTTTGAAACGATCATATGACGAATCAGCATATCAAACACACAGTCTCCTATATAGGCAAGAGCCAGCGGGGAATACGTGCGGATATCCACATCCCCAATCCCCAGCTGTTCTTTCATATACTTTATGCTCTGCTCCATTTTACACCTTCTCTGGTATCTTTTAAAACGATTCCTTTTTCTAAAAGAAGGTCACGGATTTCATCAGCACGGGCGAAGTTTTTCGCTTTTCTTGCTGCCTGGCGTTCTTCGATTAACGCTTCAATATCAGAATCTAAGATTTCTTCTTCTTTTTCTGTGATAATACCAAGTACTTCACATAATTCTTCGATTGTAGCAAGAAGTTTGGCTGCATATGCTTTGGAACCGTCTTTTACTGTTGTGTTGGCAAGTTTTACGATCTCAAAGATGGCTGCGATTGCATCTGCAGTATTTAAGTCGTCGTCCATAGCAGCTTCGTATTTTTCTACTAATCCGGAAAGTGCTGCAATGTTTGCTTCGTCAGCTGCCACTGCTTCTTCTGTAAGGCCAGGCATAACTGTCTTAATATTATCAACAGCTGTTAAAATACGCTCTAAACCTGCTTTTGCCGCTTCCACTAATGTGTCACTGAAGTTTAATGGACTTCTGTAGTGTGCACTTAACATGAAGAAACGAATAATCTGTAATGGGTATTTTTCACTGATTTCTCTTACAGTGAAGAAGTTGCCTGCAGATTTGGACATTTTCTTGTTGTCAATATTTAAGAATGCGTTATGCATCCAGTAATTTGCAAATGTAACGCCGTTGCAGCATTCGCTCTGTGCGATTTCATTTTCATGATGAGGGAATACTAAGTCTTCACCGCCGGCATGAATATCGATGGTTGCACCAACGTATTTTTTGGACATTACAGAACATTCAATGTGCCAGCCCGGTCTTCCGTCACCCCATGGAGAGGTCCAGAAAGGTTCTCCTTCTTTTTTTGGTTTCCAGAGAACGAAATCCATGGCGTCATCTTTTTCATCACTTACAGCGATACGGATACCTGCTGTCAGATCATCAAGATTCTTCTTGGAAAGCTTACCGTAACCATCACATTCTCTTGTTCTGAAATATACGGTGCCGTTCTTTTCGTAAGCGTAGCCTTTTTCAATGAGAGTCTCAATCATCTCAATCATGCCGTCGATTTCTTCTGTTGCCTTTGGATGATGTGTGGCAGGTTTTACGTTCATGCCTTCCATGTCTTTTTTACATTCTGCGATGAAACGTTCGGAGACTTCATGGGCAGGAACGCCTTCCTCAATGGATTTTTTGATGATCTTATCATCTACGTCTGTAAAGTTGGAAACGTAATTTACTTCCATTCCTTTATATTCAAAATATCTTCTTAATGTATCGAATACGATCATTGGACGTGCGTTGCCGATATGGATAAAGTTATATACTGTAGGGCCGCACACATAAATGCCTACTTTACCAGGGGTAATAGGCACGAATTCTTCTTTCTTTTTTGTAAGAGTATTATAAATCTTCATGTGATTCCTCCTGTCCGGATATACAGACAAACTGTATGTCCAAAGTATTACTCCTCTGTGGATTCTTCTGCGGCTTCCTCTTCATCTTCTTCGGAAGCAAAAATTTCTTCTACTGCTTCTTCATAGGACTCTTCTTCCATGGCTGCAACTTCTTCTTCACTTAAAATCTTCACATCGCCGTTGTAGATTTCTTCTACAGCTTTGGACAATGGTTTCTGAATGCTTGTATATTCTTCATTTTTTTCAGCCTCAATAAGCTGTCTTGCTCTTTTGGCTGCAGCGATTACGATAGAATAACGGCTGTTAACAACAGGTTCATTGCCCTGTTCTACTTCTTCGTTTACCTTTTCCATAATTTCTGTATAAGATGGGTGTAACATGTTCATGTTCTCCTTTCTGATTTTCCTGTTAAATGTTATTTATCCTCTGATTCTGATTTGAATTTCCACATGAAATTTCGAAATAAAGCTTCGAAATGAAACTTCTATAATTCAATCAGTTCTTTCTGAATAGCATCAATCTCTTCATTCCATAAAGTACGTACCAGCTTGTTTGCTGTCACAATGTTGTGGATTTCTTCCACGCACTGTTCTAACTGTCCGTCTCGGTTGATAACAAAATAATCATAATCCTTGATAGAACTTGCTTCCTCTGCGGCACGTTTCATACGCTGTTCAATTACCTCTGCTGTCTCTGTTCCTCTTCCTGTAAGGCGGAGTTTTAATTCCTCTGCACTTGCCGCGGAAATGAAGATAAGAATCGCATTTGGATACTGAGCTTTGATCTGAAGGGCACCTTTTACCTCAATCTCTAGGATAACATTATTGCCTTCTGCCAACTGCTCTTCCACAAAGGCTCTCGGTGTGCCATAGTAATTATTTACATAACGGGCATGTTCAATCAATCCGTTCTCTGCAATCAGACTTTCAAATTCTTCCACAGTCTTGAAGAAATATTCACGGCCGTTTTCTTCGCCGGTTCTTGGCTGTCTTGTTGTTGCGGAGATAGAAAGTTTGTAGCCCGGTTTCTTAATCAGTTCTTTGACTGCTGTTCCCTTTCCCACACCGGAGAAACCGGAAACAACAATTAACATTCCCTGTTTTTTCATCCTCTTCCTCTTTTCTATTTAACTTCAGTCTTTATTCAATGTTCTGAATCTGTTCTCTCACTCGTTCAATCTCAGTCTTTAAGTCGATGGCAACATTGGAGATTTCAAGGTCGTTGGCTTTAGAAAGGATTGTATTTGCCTCTCTGTTCATCTCCTGGGCAATGAAGTCTAACTTTCTTCCGATGCTTCCGCCTTCTTCTAAAGTCTGTTTTGTATGTTCAATGTGGCTTCTAAGACGTACGGTCTCTTCGTCCACACAGATTTTATCTGCATAAATCGTTACTTCTGTTGCGATACGGCTCTCGTCGATGGTTGCATTTTCCAAAAGTTCATGCACCTTATCATTTAATTTCTGACGGTAATCCGCAACCATATCCGGATAACGTGCTTCCACCTTCGCAACCATCTCTACCATATGGTCAAGCTTGGAAATGAGATCTGATTTTAAGCTTTCTCCTTCCTGGGTTCTGGTCTCTACGAACTTCTCGCATGCTTCCTGAATTGCCTGTTCTAAGAACTTCCACAGTTCTTTTTCATCCATGGCCTGTTCTTCTAATGTAAACACTTCCGGATAACGGGAAAGTCCTGCTGCACTGAGACCTTTTTCAAGGCCGAATGTCTCGCTCATGGACATGATATGTTTGAAATATTCAGCAGCGATTTCTTCGTTATAGCGTACACAAACATTATTCTCTGTGTAATCTTCGTAAGTAATAAACACATCAATCTTACCTCGGCTGATGTATTTCTTCATCTCATTACGGATGGAAGCTTCAAAAAATCCCAGCTTTTTCGGCATGCGGATATTGATATCACAGTATCTGTGATTCACGGCTTTCATCTCTACGATAATCTTTCTCTCTTCGGTTGCAATCTCACTGCGTCCGAATCCTGTCATACTCTTTATCACAACGTGTACCTCTTCATACATGAATTTAAGTAATCATTTCATTCCCATTTTTTTGTCCCCCTTGGGAGACTTAGGGCTGGTCATTCCCCATCTGATATAGACAGTTGCCCCAGTCTATATCTTATTAATTATAGTAGATTCTGTTTTTTCAGTCAATCTTTTTATTCCTGTCTATCCTTCCGGTTTTTCTTCCTGCGTCACTGTTCGCTTTTCTGATTTAAGGCTTTCCTGCCCCTTATTCTGTCCTTCCTCTGCGCTCACACAAATCTCTGTTCAGCGGTTCCAGATAGTGAACCGGTACCGGACCATTCTCCGGAAGTGCGTATGCCGGATTCAATTCAGAAAATTTAAAATGTTTGATGCCTCCCTCTTCCATCCGTTTCCAGAACTTCTTAAGTTCCCGGAAACGAAGATAATACATCACATCTCTTCCCGTATAATGAATCAGCAAAAAGGCAACACCTGCCTGCTTTTCAAATTTATCCATGAACTCTACCTGATGTGGATGGACATTTGCAAGAGGAAAGTTATCTGTGGCACATTCCTTTGCATCAAAACAGACCGGAATCCCCTGTACGACACCGATATAATCCACGGTACTCTTCTGTTCAAAATAAGCAAGAGTAATGTGTCTGCTTTCCTGATCAATCTTAACAGGCTTAATGGGAGTAGGCACCTTCTGAATCAGAGCAAGCCCTTTGTCTCTGTATTTATCATTGGACAGGTTGGTCAGGTCTTCTAAGGCAGACCCCCTAAGTCCTCTCGTATTCCAGGTTCCCATTACCTGCCACCTGCTCTCTGAGTTCTGCGTCCTGATCTATGCTCTGTCTTATGCTGTTTCATCTGCTGTCTTTCGTCTATTTTTCCCTCTCTTAAAACAGGCTTTCCTTCGGGGGAGTCAAAAATAAGCATCTCAATCTTTTTAAACAGTTCCGGCTTTGGCGCGATAAAACGCTGTTTGGAATAGTTTTCCCATTCTCCTTCTAATTCAGGAAAAACAAGAAGTCCGCTGTGAAGAAGCTGATTGCGAAGACCGGCTTTTCTCCTCCAGTAAAGATTCTCTTCATGATTTCCGTACTTTTCGTCGCCAATGACCGGATAACCGGTATGGGCAAGGTGGGCTCTGATCTGATGGGTTTTTCCCGTAATCAGCTTGACTCTGAGTAATGTATACCCATTTCCTCTTCGAAGGGGCTCATATGAAGTTTCAATATAAGTGTCTTCGTCACTTCTTTTTGTATCACTGATACTTACCAGATTCAAACCGGCATCTTTGGACAGCCATCCTTTTAAATGAGTTGCTTCCTTCATTTCACCTTTTACAATGGTAAAATAATATTTGCCAATGTTTCTGTTTCGGAATAATTCAGATAAGAATGTAAGACCTTTGATGGTAATCCCTGCCGCTAGAATTCCCGTTGTATTTCTATCCAGACGGTTGCACACAGAGGGCTTACGAATCTTTAGTTCTTCCTCTGTCACAAGTCCTTTCTGCATACAGTAAGCTATCATCTGTTCGTTGATGGAAATGTCATCCTTATCCGCTTTCTGGCTTAAAACCCCCATAGGTTTGTTCATGAGTATGATATTCTCATCTTCATAAAGAATATCCAGCGTATCTTTCTGATTTTCCATAGCTTTCGATGCTTTTTTTATGGATGCATCTGCTGCCGGCTGATTTTTCTGAAATTTTTCTATTGTTTCATCTGCAAGAAAAAGAGTTACAACATCTCCGTCTTTTACCTTTTCTTTGCCATCGGCTTTTTTTCCGTTTAATTTAATATTCTTCTTACGAAGCATTTTGTAAAGAAAGGAAGGGGCGGCCTGGTCTAAGTATTTGCCAAGGATTTTATCAAGCCTTTGTCCCTCTTCTTTCGCAGTAATATGAATCTCCTTCATTTCCTTTCCTCTGTTACCTTTCTGATCCGGCTCGCCAAAATGCTTTACCATTTCCTGTCTGGCAGGCTTCCGCCGGATAATTTCTGTTACATTTCGTAGATTAAAATGGTTTCTTTGATACGTTCCCATTCTTCCTCACTGGTCACGCCAAAATTTACCTTTTTCGCTGTTTTTAAAAAGTTTTCTTTGCTGTTACACACTTCCACGGTTACCCTGTGGCAGTTATTTTTCATAATATTCGATAAATAGGTCTGATATGCTGTATCCGTTCCCTCATACCAGGCAACCACATGATGGTCAGACCAGATAATACATGGAAAATGTCTTACCTTCTCCTGGGAAGAAAGAGCCAGATCCCATAAGAACTGATCGCTTCCCGCCTGAGATACAGCGGCAAGAATCTCCTTCTTCTGTACCTCATCCATAGTCTTCATGGGCATAACCACAAGGAATACAGATAAAAATCTTGCCAGAGGCAGGGCAAACAGAATGCCTACCACTGTGTATATATTCTTAATATCCCCTTTGTTCAGCCAGAGTCCGATGCCGATGACGACTGCCATCAGTGCGGTGACCCCCAGACAGATCAGGATATTCTTTTTCTTCATACTGGCCAGATAGCCAAAATCACCTTTGTTCATTTCATTCTCCTTTCAAGAACGCCCGGCGTTCTTGCGATGAGGTGCGTACCATTGTGTATGATGCTTTTTCCTCTGTGCACCTTATATCATCTCAAGTCAGACTTTTTGCAAAAGTCAGTCTGTCCTTTAAGCTATGATTTTTAATATAATACTGTGAGGAACCACTTTTGCAAGGAAGTCAAAGAGCTGAACCATTGGTCCATAGACAGATTTCTCTTTCCCTTTTCGTGCATCTTTCAGTGCTTTTTTTACCACCTTGTCAGGCTTCGCCATGATTAAAAGCTTCATCTGCTTCATCTTTTTTGTTCCCTGTGGCTTTTTATCCTGTACACAGCTTTCTACCTGATCAAAAAAGGCTGTATCTACCGGTCCCGGACATACTGCAGTTACACTGATATTCCGGTCTGCAAGCTCATATTTTAACGCACGGCTTAAGCTTAATACATAAGATTTGGACGCTGCATACACCGCAAAATCCGGTTGCGGAAGAAATCCTGCGGAAGAGGCAAGCTGAATGATCTGTCCGCCATTTCTTACATAAGGAAGGGTCAGATAGGTCACATCCGTAAGCGCCTGGCAGTTTAGTTTCACCATTCCTCTGTTGTGCTCATAACCGACTTCCTCAAAACTTCCCGTTTTTCCATAACCCGCGCTGTTTACAAGGATACAGACATCAGGCTTACGTTCTTCAAGAGCTTCTTTATATCTGTTAAGATCCTCATCCTTTGTCAGATCAAGAGGAAGAACATAGACACTTTTCTTTTCCATCTCTTCTTTTAAGGAAAAGAGTTCTTCTTCCCTTCTTGCAATCACCCAGATCTCTTCTATATTTTTATATCTTTTATAGATTTCTTTGGCGAAGATTCTTCCCATGCCGGAAGATGCGCCTGTAATAATTGCTGTTTTCATGATTTTAAATCTCCTGCTGCCTTTCCCGGCAAATTTTCTTTTCCTCTTTATTTTCTAATATTTATTTGGTTTTCTTTTTATGGACATTGCGGATTGTTTTCTTCTTTGATTTTGCCTTTTCTGAATTTTTACCGTCAAAACCTCCCTGGCCGAAACGTCCTGCATTTGTACTGCCCTGGCTACTTTTTCCGGCTCCCTGGCCTGGCTTGTTCTGACCGCCTTTTCCATATGCCTGGCCTGCTGCACCGGCCATCTTTCTTGGACGGATAAGACATTTTTTATTAAATCCAATGAGATCCTGACGTCCCGCTTTCATAAGCGCTTCGTACACAAGATCATAGTTTGCAGGGTTTCGGTACTGAATCAGCGCACGCTGCATCGCTTTTTCGTGTGGATTTTTGCACACATATACCGGCTTCATGGTTCTTGGGTCCAGTTCTGTATAGTACATGGTTGTTGAGATGGTGGATGGGGTCGGATAGAAATCCTGCACCTGTTCCGGCATATATCCAAGGTCTCTTAAATATTCTGCAAGCTCGACAGCCTCTTTTAAAGTGGAGCCCGGATGAGAAGACATAAGATATGGCACAAGATACTGTTCCTTTCCGATCTTCCTATTCATGGCTTTGTATTTTTCACAGAATTTGTTATATACATCTTTTCCCGGTTTGCCCATCATGGCAAGCACCGGATCGGAAATATGCTCCGGAGCCACCTTTAACTGACCGCTTACATGATGCTCACAAAGTTCTCTAAGGAAGGTATCGTCTTTATCTGCTAAAAGATAATCAAAACGGATACCGGAACGGATAAATACCTTCTTCACCTTTGGAAGAGCGCGGAGTTTCCGAAGAAGGCTTAAATAGTCAGAGTGATCCGCTCTTAAGTTTTTACATGGTGCCGGGAAGAGACACTGTTTTGTCGGACACACCCCTTTTGTCTTCTGTTTTTCACAGGCTGTATAACGGAAATTGGCTGTCGGACCGCCAACGTCGTGAATATAGCCTTTGAAATCTTTATCTTCAATCATCAGTTTTGCTTCTTCGATTAAAGATTCATGGCTTCGTGACTGAATCATTCTGCCCTGATGGAAGGTAAGGGCGCAGAAACTGCATCCGCCAAAGCATCCACGGCAGCTTGTCAGAGAGAACTTCACCTCGGTAATGGCAGGAATACCGCCCGCCTCTTCATAAGATGGATGATAGGTCCTCATATAAGGAAGACGATAAAGGGAATCCATCTCTTCTTCTGTGAGAGGAAGGGCCGGTGGATTCTGCACCACATATTTATTATCGTCATATTTTTCTACTAATGTTTTTGCAATGTAAGGGTCTGTGTTACAATACTGCACATAGAAACTTCTTGCATAAGACTCTTTACTTTCCTTAATTTCATCGAAAGTTGGAAGGAAAATCGGTTTTTCCACTCTGTCCGGTTCCTTTGTCTTATAAACAGAACCGCGGATGTAAGTAAGTTCTTTTACCGGAATACCTGCATTTAAACCGTCTGCCACTTCTACAATAGAATGTTCTCCCATTCCATAGAGAAGAATGTCTGCCTGTGCGTCTAACAAAACGGAACGTTTTACTTTATTATCCCAGTAATCGTAGTGGGCAAGACGGCGAAGAGATGCTTCAATACCGCCTAGAATAATCGGCACATCTCTGTAAGTACGGCGGATCAGATTGGAGTATACAACACATGCATGGTCCGGACGTTTGCCCATCTCACCGCCTGGCGTATAAGAGTCTTTTGCTCTTCTTTTCTTAGATACGCTATAGTGATTTACCATAGAGTCCATATTTCCTGCTGTTACAATAAAACCAAGTCTTGGCTTTCCATATACATTAATACTGTTGTCATCTTTCCAGTCCGGCTGGGCAATGATGGCTACCTTATAGCCTTCTCTTTCTAACAGCCTGCTGATAATGGCCACGCCGAAGGAAGGGTGGTCAACGTATGCATCGCCTGTAACGTAGACGAAGTCCGGCTGTTCCCAGCCTCTATCAATCATATCCTGCCTTGTTAAAGGTAGAAATTGTTTTTCCATGTTTTCCTCCATTTCTATCATCGATAAAAAAGTTCAAAATCTTCTTTTTACATCATTTCCCTATAATCATTCACCCAGAACTTTGACAGTTCTCTCTTTTCTTTTTCCATATGGGAAGAAAATGCATCTGCCACGGCACAGGTGGTCATTCCTGCACTGTTTCCTGCCATAAGACCTGCCGGCACGTCTTCAAAGACCAGACAGTTTCCCTCTTTGGCTCCTAAATCTTTTGCCACTAATAAGTAGATGTCCGGTGCCGGTTTACCATGTTCCACCTCACAGGAGGTGCGGATGGAATCAAAATAAGGCATAAGACCAAGGTTATGAAGAGCCGCTTTGGCAAGTTCTCTTGAATTGCTGGTTGCGATTCCTGTTTTGATGCCTTTTTTCTTTAAAAATTCCAGGTATTCCATTAAACCCGGTTTGGTTGTTACCTCATGGGCATATTTATCATAGGCCATCTGATTCCAGATGGTTTTTAACTGCTCTACGGAATAAGGAAGGAAGGTGAAACGTCTCTTAAAATACTCAGCTGTCTCAGTAAAGCTCATTCCTTCGATGGATTTCTGAAGATCTGCCGGTACAGGACATCCAAACTGCCCTAAGAACTCTTCGTCGATGCGGTACCACATCCACATGGAGTCGATCAGGGTGCCGTCCAGATCGAAGATGGCTGCTTCCATGGTGTCATAATCAATAACCTGCTTCACGGAAGCCTGCTTGTCTGGATCTTCCGCTATGAAGTTCTCTTTCTTCTTTGTACAGTTCTTATCTGGCTTTGCTTTCCCCGCCTTTAAATCAGCCAGTTCCTCTTCTGTGAGAGGTCTCGCCTCTCCAAGAGCCAGTGTCTCATCAAGCACAAGGCTGCCCATGGAGAGTCTTTTTAAATAGATCACTGTTTTTCCAACGGCTTCAAACATTCTTTTTACCTGATGGAACTTACCTTCCCGGATAGTCACTTCGATTTCAGAACGATTCTTTGCTTTATCTGTTTTTAAAATAACCAGTTCTGCCGGCATGGTAAGTTTCTCTTCTCCGATATCCAAACCTTCTTTAAATGCTGTTACATCTTCTGCTGTCACTACACCATCAATGTGAGCAAAGTAGGTTTTGTCCACATGTTTCTTCGGAGAAAGAAGTTCATGAGCTAATTCTCCATCGTTGGTAATGAGAAGAAGACCTTCTGTATCCTTATCGAGACGGCCCACCGGAAATAAATCTTTTCTCATAGAATCTTTTAAAAGTTCCACTACTGTCTTATCATGGCGGTCTTCTGTTGCAGACACAACGCCGGCAGGCTTATGAAGCATCCAGTATTCATATTCTGCATAACCGACGCGCTGGCCGTTTACTAAAACTTCTGCTTTCTCTATGTCAATTTTCTGCTCAGGTTTTAAAACTTTCACTCCGTCCACCACAACCTGGCCTTTTTTCATCATCTGTTTTACTTCAGTTCTGGATCCCACCTGCATGTCTGCAAGGTATTTGTCCAGTCGTAACATTTTTCCCATATTTTATCCCCGCATCCATCTCCAGCTTGCACGATATTTATTCTTAAGCATTCCGTTTGCCAGTTTTCCAAATCCGAGAGGCTGTCCTTCCACGCAGATCAATACGTTGCCGTTCTTTCCTTCCACCGGAATGGTTTCGCATTTTAAGTAGCGGATCAGCCTTTCGTCATCCACCGGAATATTAATTCTTTCATATCCTTCTCCCTCACTAAATGCCATGGCAAGAGGCTGGCTCGGCTCAAAACGTTTCTTCTTTAAATTTCCTAAGAACAGGCCGGCTCTTACAATGCGGAACCCTTTTAAATCCGGAAGTTCTGCCGGCATGTAGAATACACGGTCTTCGTGGATCTCGATTCTTGATTCATCTAAATTTAACTTGGTCTCTTTTAAGAAAACTGTGATTTCTTCCGGAAGTTTAGTCTTTTTGTATGGATATGAGCGGACTCTTTTTACCTGGGCATCTTCTTTCTTGCGAAGAAGTGCCACAAAATGTCCTTCTCCCTCCAGTCGATGCGGCCAGAGACGTCTTGTTCTTGTAAGATCTTCCCTTCCGGATTTACTCCATTCCGGATGTCCTTTATCAAAGCCTTCAAACATCGGAAGTTCCACAAGTTCCATGTCTTCACACTGTTCTAACAGATATTCCATGGACTGCTCATTCTCTTCCGGTGCAAAGGTACATGTAGAATAGATCATCATTCCACCCGGTTTTAACATCTTGGCTGCATCAACGATGATTTCTCTTTGAATAGAACTGTATAGTTCCACCTTTTCCGGTCCCCATGCCTTAACCATAGCCGGGTCTTTACGAAACATTCCTTCCCCGGAACATGGAGCATCCACTAAGATTTTGTCAAAATAACCTTCAAATTTTGGAGCCATCTTGGAGGATTCCTCACTCATGACAACGATGTTTGGAATACCATTTAATTCAATGTTGTGAAGAAGGGCTTTTGTTCTGGAAATGCTGATATCGTTGCTAAACAAAACGCCCTGTTTTTTTAATTTTGCGCCAAGTTCTGTTGTCTTTCCGCCGGGAGCTGCACAAAGGTCAAGGACCTTATCTCCCGGTTCTACAGGAAGAAAACTCGCCGGTGTCATGGCGCTTGGTTCCTGAATATAGTAAAATCCTGCATGATAATATGGGTGCTTTGCCGGATTGTCTTCTCTGTTATAGTAAAATCCATTTGGACACCATGGAATGGGTCTTAATTCAAAAGGTGAAATTTTAAGAAATTCTTCCGGTGTCATTTTTAATGTATTGACTCTTAATCCATTGTATCTTGGTTCCGTAAGGCTCTGCTCGTAAATGGCAAATTCTTCTTCGCCGAGAAGTTTTATCATTCTATCTGTAAATTCCTGAGGTAGTTTCATTTTTTCCTCCATTGTAAAAAATCATTTCAAAACATAAGTTATTTACCCCCCCCTGCAAAAGGGCATAGTATTTCATAATAATCCAAGTTACATTATAATACAAAACAAGAGCTTTGGAAATAGAAAAAGAGATGAATATTGTGCTGTCTCTCACACAATAATCATCTCTTTTTTACAACATTTTATTTCATTTCTAAATCAGTAGTGATAATTCCAAATGATTCTAATTTTGCTTTAGCAACTTTCATCTGATACTCCGCTTCTTTCTTTGAGTCAGAAGCATTATAGATGCGTTGTAGATTTACATATTCATCGATTAATTTGTCAATCATTTCTTTTTCATTCATATCAATCATTCCTTCTTCCTCCTTACAATATATTTACTTATATTATAAGTTTTTTCAAATATAGTGTAAAGCTTCAATCATTTTGTTTCCCTGTTTTTCACCTTCTGATATTCTCTATTGTAGCTGCCTTTACAAAATCCCGCAATTATTTTTTCCATTTTTTTACACAGCAAAAGTAAAAGAACAGGGGATATCAAAATATCCCCTGTACCATCACCATATAACAAATTGTACCACCCACAATACTTAGAAGAGTATTCCGTTTCCATACATGCAGCGCAGCAACGACAATCACTCCAACTGCAGAAGGAATCCAGGAAACAGCCGAGGCAAATGTCACGCCTTTTAAACAGTAAACAACCAGCATTGCCATAATCGCATACTGAAGAAACTTGCCAAGATAATCTAAAAATTCCGGTGTCTTCTTCTCCCCGAAGATAAAAAACGGAAGAAAACGAAGCAGAATGGTTACTGCGGAAGCCACCCCTACAATCAATACACTGTGTATATCAAGCATTCTTCTCTTCCTCCTTTTCTATGATTTTTCGCAAAACTGCCATCAGCACTGTAATGGCAATCATAGAAGGAATCAGAAAATGTTCCTGCCCGAAAACAATAAGACAGATTGCAGAGGACAAAAGCCCGAGCACCGCCGGAATGTGATTCTTAGTGCTAAGCCACTGTTCCACAAACACAGTCACAAAAAGTGCCGTCATGGAAAAATCCACTCCAGTTGTGTCAAATGGAATCACCGCGCCTAGTAAAGAACCTAGAACACTTCCCGTCACCCAATACATCTGATTAAAGATGGAGATAAACAGACACAGTGTATGATAGTCCATTCCTTCCGGACAATCTTCCTGACAAACCAAAGAATAAGTCTCGTCTGTCAGTGCAAATATCATATAGGGCTTTTTATTCCCGGCACCCTTGTATTTATCAATCATAGAAATGCCATAAAACAAATGTCTTGCATTGACCATAAGTGTTGTAAAAGCTGTTGAAATCAAAGAGGCTCCGGAAGTCAGCAGAGGAATCGCCACATACTGCATGGAACCGGCATAGATAAGCCCGCTCATGGCAAGTGCCCACCAGATGCCGTATCCGTTATTTTCTAAAGTTATTCCAAACCCGATTCCAAGGACCATATATCCGGCCATGACTGGTAAGGTTCTTAGGAAAGCGGTTTTTATCATTTCCTTTTTCATTATGCAATTCCCGCTCCCAGTGCTTTTGCCTCTTCCACCTTGCCGATTCCACATACCTCACCAAGATTTTTCCATCCAAGATAGCGCTCGAAGCCTTCGTACCAGGCAAGAGGCTGACTGTAGTCAGGACCCCCTGCGGTCAAAAGAAGAGCACTCTCTTTTTTCGTATACTGAGAATTGCTGGAGTTTCTAAATAGTCCATACAAACGGTCTGTTGTTGTCTTAAGCGGACCGGACACAGACCACCAATAGATTGGAGATGCAAATACAATTACATCTGTCTCTGCAAATGTATGATATATTTCATCCATATCATCGTGCTGCACGCAAGGACTGTCCACACCAGGCTGCAGCTTTTTACATCCCTGACAATCCAGACATCCATGGATATTCATGCCCTGAAGATAAAATTCTTTTACCTCATGTCCTGCTTCTTTTGCACCTTCTGTAAATGCATGAATCAGCTCTGCTGTATTTCCGCATTTTTTTGCTGCACCGTTTAAAATCATAATCTTTTTCATCCTGTCACCGCCTTATCTGTAAGTAAAAATGTCACTTTTTAAATCTATGAAATACTCTGGGCCCGGTAGCCTTCTGCAATAATGTCAAGCTGCTTTCCAAAATGGCTAAGCTCGTCAAAATCCCCGCCCTGATATACTTTATAGAATTCGTCCTGAATCTTAACGATTTCCCGCTTATTAGCTACTTTATAAAGATTTTGAATGTTGCTTAGAATATCAGCAACCAAAGTCTCCTTTGCTTTGTTGGAAGCCTGGGCATCCATAATTACATTTCGTACACTGGACATCTCATGATCAAGAAGAAGTAATGCGTCCGCCGCACCGGATAATCGTGCTCTGATGTCTTCCGGAATATTGCCCTGATACTTATAAGCAAGGGAATGCTCCACTGTGGCCCAGAAATCCATGGCCAGAGTCCGAATCTGAATCTCCGCCTGAACCCGCTTCACGCCGTGAATGGTGTTCACATCATAATAAATGATCATATGATAGCTTCGGTAACCGCTGTCCTTGGCATTGGCAATATAATCCTTAATACTTTTAATCTCCATGTCAGAACGATTTTCGATAATCTGCACTACTTTGTCAATGTCCTCTACAAACTGACAGAGAATCCGGATTCCTGCAAGATCTTCGATCTTATCCTCTAACTCATTGATGTTCTGATTCTTTCTTTGAAGCTTCTCCAAAATACTGGAGATGCTTTTTACCCTTCCTTTGACCTGTTCAATAGGCGAGTACAGCCCCGCATTGTGATGGTCTTCTATGATATGATTAAATTTGACAAGCAGTTCGTCTACTGCCTGACGATAAGGTCCGAGTATCTCTTTCCATAATTGCAGTTCCATACATTCACCCCATTTCATTTTTGCGTTCTTTCATTTTATCTATGTAAATTGTTAAATTTTCTCCCAGTTTGATTATAGCACAATTATCCTCAAATTGACATAATAATTTATTTTTTATCATACTTCTATCCTTTCTGTTTTCATCCCGACAATATTCATTTTATGCATCAAAAAGGATTATATGACAATATTTTGACTTAAAGCCCTGTCTCTCGGTTCTTGTCAAAATGCCGAAATCATATTGACTTCTTTTTTTTATCATAGTAAAGTAAACCTAACTTGAAAAGACAGACATTTACTATAAATTAGTACACATTTTACTTAGAAAGGAATTGGACAATATGATGGATGCAAGTAAATACACCCGTGCTTATTTTATGCCGCCAGTCCCATCTGTAAAATGGACAAAAAAAGAATATATCGATAAACCTCCGATCTGGTGCAGTGTGGACTTACGAGACGGCAATCAGGCTCTGATCATTCCCATGAATCTTCAGGAAAAGCTGGAATTTTTTCAGCTCCTTGTAAAAATCGGTTTCAAAGAGATCGAAGTGGGCTTTCCTGCATCTTCTGATACAGAATTTGCCTTTCTCCGCACTTTGATAGAACAGAATCTTATTCCGAAAGACGTGACTATTCAGGTTCTTACTCAGGCAAGAGAACATATTATCAGAAGAACCTTCGATGCTTTGGAAGGATGTAAAAGCAAAACCATCATTCATGTATACAATTCCACTTCCGCCGCCCAGCGGGAAAGTGTTTTTAAGAAATCTAGGGAAGAAATAATCGAGATAGCCGTAGAAGGGGCAAAACTGTTAAAACAGCTGACGGAAGAAGCCGGTGCTTCTTATCAGTTTGAATACTCTCCTGAGAGTTTTACAGGAACAGAGATGGATTATGCTTTGGATGTGTGTAATGCGGTCATCGATGTATGGCAGCCTCGTCCGGACCGGAAAGTAATCATCAACCTTCCGGCAACTGTCTCCCATTCACTTCCCCACATTTACGCCAGCCAGATTGAATACATGTGCGACCATCTGAATCACAGAGAAAATATCATTGTGTCTCTCCATCCGCACAACGACAGAGGAACCGGAGTAGCAGATACAGAGCTTGCCCTTCTTGCAGGTGCAGACCGGGTAGAAGGAACACTTTTCGGAAACGGAGAACGTACCGGCAATGTGGATATCGTTACCCTGGCTCTTAACATGTATGTGCAAGGCATCGATCCGGGACTTGACTTTTCCAATATGAATGAGATCGCAGATACTTACGAGCGGCTCACCCGCATGGTCATTCCTGACCGCCAGCCTTATGCAGGCAAACTTGTCTTTGCTGCATTTTCCGGCTCCCATCAGGATGCCATCGCCAAAGCAATGCAGTGGAAAGAGACAAATTCTTCCCCTTACTGGAAAGTTCCTTATCTTCCATTGGACCCACAAGACATCGGCAGAGAATACGAAGCAGACGTTATCCGTATCAACAGCCAGTCCGGCAAAGGCGGTATCGGCTACATTCTGGAACAGAAATACGGCTATGTTCTTCCAGCCAAAATGCGGGAAGAGCTGGGTTATCGAATCAAGAGCGTTTCCGACCAGCTCCAAAAAGAGCTGCAGCCGGATGAAATTCGTGATATCTTCGAAGATAAATATCTGGATATCTCTTCCCCAATCGAACTGGTACAGGCACATTTCATCCAGCTTCAGGGCGGTATCTCAACCGAACTTATCTTAGTCAGAGACGGTATTGACAAAGTATACCACGGCCGCGGCAACGGACGTCTGGATGCTGTAAGCAACTCTTTAAAACGTCACTGCCATATTGATTTCAGCATCTATGAATACGCGGAACACGCATTAAAACGCGGTTCCGACTCCCAGGCCTGCTCCTATGTAGGAATCGAAGGGGAAGACGGCCGTATTTATTGGGGTGCAGGTATCCACAACGATATTATTGATTCTTCCGTGAAAGCGCTGATCAGTGCCATTAACAAGCTGATTCTTGTTGACAGGGAAAAGAAGGAATCTGAATATTATTATGAATAGACAGCAAAATGGCATGGAAATTCTCAACTTCCATGCCATTTTTATACGCAACGTAAATTATTCAAACATAATACGATTAGCTCTTTTACACATCAAAATCCACGTGATATTTTTCTTCTCCCACATGAATATCCACATAATGAAGATCAAATTCTTCTTCTGTGATTGTCATGCAACCATGATAAGAAATCTCTTCACTCTTCTTTACTACGAAAAGGTATGTGCCGTCTTCTTTCTCATCAGCTTCCGCACTCACATCATTGTAAAATTCTCTTCCGTCAATTTCTCCCGGATATCCGGATTCCTTGATCAGTTCTTCAATCATTCTATATAATTCTCTCATAATTCCTCCCGGTTTTTAAAATTCAATATTCTTATACGACCTGCCAACAGCATCCTGTCTTGCAACAAACCTCTTTCTTCCTAGCATTATAGTATATTCTCCTTTAGAAATCCAGATGAATCTGCCCATCTTTTATCCGATAGTTCTATTTATTTTCTATATAATTCTAATTATTTATATATTTAACCCATTAAATCTGTTTATTGCTTCTTTATTGTAATTATCGTTTGTTTTATTCCAACTTTTCCCTCTATTTCGTCAGTTTTATTTAAAATTATTTTAAAATATTTTTAAAATTAGTATTGACTTTTTAAAATATTGTGATAAAATAAAATCATCAAAAGAAAAGAAGAGAAAACTTCAAAAAACAGGAGGACGGTCCAATGAAATAATTGACCTGACAAATTAATAGAAAGCGAGGTTATACAGTGAAACTTCTAGAATATCATTAAAAGAGCCATTTGATTTGTAAAGAAAAATCAGATGGCTCTAAATTTTTGTTCTTATTTTTTTCTTTTTATCTCATAGAATTTCCCGGAACCAAATCCTGGAATTTTCAGACATTTATCTTTTCGGCTACACCTTTTTTTCGATATTCTGCCGGACTTATGCCGACATATCTCTTAAACAGTCTGGAAAAGTAATTATTATCCGGCATACCGCACTGCACTGCAACACAACATATCTTATCCTCTGTCGTATTTAACAGATAGGCTCCATACTCAATTTTTTTCCGATTCACATACTCTGTCAAAGAAATTCCCAGTTCCTGTGTAAATAACTTTGACAAATGCCCCGGACTCACGCTCATTTTCTTTGAAATAGACCGCAAGGTATGATCTCCTGTCACGTCCGCTTTAATCTCTTCCAGTACTTTTTCAATCAGCGGATGCATCTGTTTAAAAGACACGTAATGTCTTTCGTATTCATATTTGCCGTTCCATAGAACCTCTGCCAGTTCTACTGTTATACAATATGCTTTCATGAAATCTTTTTTCATAAACGGACCGATACAAAGAATACTGTCTCCCCTTGGTGCGGGCAGATGAAGGAAAAACATATTGACATTCTCCTCATTGTCCTGTACACATATCACTTTTTGTTCCGGACAATTTTTCACAATGTGCTGTACAATCTCATATCCTTTTTCCTTGTTATTTTCCAAAAAATATATACCCGCTTTGTCATTCCAAAACATAGAGAAGGCGGACTGCCTGATTTCATGAACAGGCAGTCTGAAACGCTCTGCTATATTTTTGAAAAAAGTATATTCTTTTTCATACCACATCGAACGAACCCTCTCTTCTTTATTCTTCCGGATAAATATTATTTATATGCCTCCATGGCTTCTTCCATGGTCATGCCTTTTGCAATGGCTTCTTTGCGTTTCGCATTGACAGCCTGGATCTCTTTCATTCTAGGACCTGTCAGTTCATATCCTTTCATGCAGATCAGTGTTGCTGCCCATGCAAGCATTGG
>SVDY01000054.1 GCA_015057665.1 Lachnospiraceae bacterium
AGGATGTGGACGAAATACATGTTGTTTTTCTTCATTTTTAAATTCCTCTCTTTAGTTATGATAGTTATTTTTTTAACACCAAGAGGAATTGTAACACCAACATTATATGGTCGTAAAGTTGTTTTTAGAATGATTTTTTGTCTTTAATAGTATATTGTTGTCAATCCAAACATCGATACAAGAAAATTATTGCACATTTTTTATCAATCTTATGTCCACATGGTAATGTTTTGTTATTTTTAAGAGAAACGCACAAAAAGGAAGCCCAAATTGCGTATTTCGAGTTTCCTTTTTTCATTGATATTTTATTGTTTTACCATGGAATCAACTCTTCCATATCAATCAACGCTGCATCAAAACGATAGTGTCCTGTTACGGTTCCCCGTTTCAGATAATCTTCTTCCCGGTTGGGCTGACCTCCATTATGTATGATATAAGTATGGCCGTCTTTATTCCTCTTGTCAGATACGATTCCGATATGTTTGTCATTGCCAAAGATAACAATATCTCCAGGCTGCCACTGGTCTGTCTCATGGATATCCTGCGTCAATGAAACTGCATATTTTTCAAAAAAGATACGTAGATTCCGCACTCTGCGGAAATCAATATTGGTATCCGGCTTTTCTATGCGCGGATACGCATCTCTTCTATTCTGAATGTCCGCATCGACCATGTCTCTCAGATTATAGCCGGCATTCTTAAAAGCCCTCCAGACTACATCGGAACATACACCGATATCATTCGGTGGATAGCCGCCCTGTTGATAAGCTCCATCGTACTTTGGTTTATTCTGGGCGTCTTTTCTGGCACCAAGGAGGATATCGGTATAATCATCGATACCATTTTCATTAAAGTCTACATCACTTGTTATAGTTTCTATATTGAAATCTGCTGCCGTGTATGATTTTTGAGGAAGCAGATTGAAATGGGATGCCAGAAAAAACACATTTACAGCCAAAACGATTAAAGTACCCGTTAAAATAATTCTTACCGTTTTTCCTCTCTTCTTTCGCATATCTTCCACTTCCTTTCCAACATATCACAATATTTATTTTACAATTCTATTTTATCATTCAAAATTTTCTGATACAATGCAAGAAATCTTAAACATTTCTTACACAAATCATGTTATACTAAAACCCAGATAATGACAAAAAGGAGGCAGTATATGGAATTAAACATCCAGTTAAAGCAAGCCGGCAATCGGCAAAATAAAATAACGACTGCAAAGCTTCTCTTACATAAAACCCCGTCCACCATCGAAGAGCTCATTACATTGACAGTTCAGGCGACCTGGCAGAGTCATAAAGAAAAAGCCAAATTAAACGAATCTTTCGAACATGGTATTTTAAATTCTGTCATTCTATATCCGCAAGAGGAATTAGAACAGCAGGCCGCAAGTGGCAAGATTGACTTTGGCTTTTTAAAATCAGCAAAAACCGTCTCGAAAGAACATGCCATTCTTACCGCATTAGAAGCATTTCGTGACGGTATCGTGGCATTGTTTATAGATGGAGAACAGTATGAAGACCTCCAAACACCCCTTGCTCTTAGCGGTGACGAGACAATCACATTTATCAAACTCACCATGCTGTCCGGACGTTTATGGTAAAGGAGGCACAAAATGAATTATAACCAGACAACAAGAAAACAACTTTATGAGAATTTTATCAACACCCATCAGCCAAAACCGATCTGGAACCTTCTCTACGGCACTGACACAAAAGAAATCTTTTCCTTATTTACGACACTGACTCATAATTATACAGAGAAACAAAAAAAGCTCTACGAAAAAATCTCTCAATCCATCAATGCTTCTACTCTTTCTCCCGGAAAGTTTTTTAAAACACATTATGGCAAGATTGTCGAATTTTGCGCAGGGAGCAAAACAAAAGCTGAAATCTTATATCGCCATTTTGATAAACTCAACCAATTCCAGTACTCTACCGGCTGGGATAGAAGAACTGTGCGTACAAAAACTTATATCAATCCTCTTGATAAAGTGAAACACATTTTATATGCAGCTTATCATCTGCAGATGTATCATTGCACTCTGGATCGTTTTTTATTAAATGACTTGAGCGAAGAACTGCTTGATTACAAGAACAATATCCGCATCATGTGGCCCGGACTGGAAGGCATCATCGCTGCCCATATTGACGAAGGTGACAAAGCTGTAAAAGAAGCTCTAACCCAGATCATAACAAGCGATAACAATGCGGCACATATCACAACAAGTATGATCCGCGGCATTTTCAAAAGTGACGACCATGAGTTACATGAACTATTAGGTCAGCTTCTGGTTGCTGCCCGTCTTCAGGAAGGTATCCGCCAGGCAGTCTGTGAAAATATGGACTGCGGAACCATAGATGCTTTTAGCACAATCTTTGATGTTATTGATGCCAACAATCTTCTTCGTTTTTCTGCTGTACGGCGGGCTGTTGCGACTTGGATTGGCATTCTGGACCCGGACCACCTGACACGTTCTTCCAACAAGACATTCCTTCTCATGAAAGAAGTCGTCCATACAAAAGAAAAGTCCTATGACTTAATCGACAGCTCTGACGCCATGAGTATCCTTGTCGGTCTGTGGGGACTTGGTTCCCATGAAGTCAAAGATGCAATAAAGGCCATGGAACAAATCCTAGAAAAAGGAAACATCCAGCAAAAACGAGTTGCAGCCTTCTACAATAAATACATAGATGACAAAAAGACCCAACAAGCATTTGCAAATAAACTGATGGAGTCTCCGGAACTGGATATGGAACTGGCAGCCGGAATCTTCGATACCTACATGTCCGATTGCCAAAGCGAAGCTCTTCAGGCTTCCGGACAACGCATTGGTGCAAAAGAAATCCCCCGCCCGGTCAATCTGAATCTATGGTTCAAAGATAACAAAACTGCCAAAAAACACTTAGAGATTCTTTTCCACTTATTAAAAACAATGGAACATAAAAAATATCAATTCAACCCATATATATTTCCATGGTATTTTACAAACATTTCTCAATCTAATATCCTGGTCAGAATATGTGCGATTGCAAATGGACTTTTAGATGAGGAACTAATGGATCAGCTCGCTGAAAAAATCCCTGATCTGGACAGTCAGGATAACAGCCGTCTCACTGCCGTCCGCCTTCTTCTCACACGTCCGACCACGAAAAGGCGACGAGAAATTCTAATACAGACACTTGGGGATAAAGAATCTTATACCCGGCGCGAAGCACTCCAAATCGCAAAGAAGCTCACCTTTACCAAAGAAGAATATGACCAGATGTGCGGTCTGCTTCGTTTCAAAGCCGCAGACCTTCGCGTAAACATAATTGTTCTTTTAAAAGAGCAGGATGCCGCAGGCCTTGAACGCTCTCTTTCCCTTCTTCTTGCAGACAAAAAGGCAGAACTCCGTCTTGCCGGACTGGACATTTTAAGAGGACTGATTCAGGAAAAGGAAGACATCAGTGCAGCATCAGTAAAAATGGAACAAAAAAAGAAGCGTCCCGGCATAGAAAAAACGATTGAAACAGGAAGACAGCTTGCACTCCAAATTGGAAAACCGACAGAACAGGAACAGATTATTCTCACAGAGATTTTTCAATCATCTGTAAATTCTGGGAATAATCCTGAGGATGAACCTTTGTATCATGACTCTGATCGGATTCCATTACCTATTCTTACTTACGACAAGACAGCCTTCCCACTTTTTCACATAAGCGAAAAAAGACTCCATGAATTGTTCTTAAAATTGGACAATCTAATTGAAGAACATAAAAATGTGGAGATTAAGACTGCTTACGGAGAAAAAGTACTGCTTGGCAATCAGAATTTTCTTCCTGTTTTAAAATATGGGGGCACTCCGGAAGAAAAATATCCTCTTATGAATGTCTGGAAAGATTTTTATGAATCAGAGATACAAAATCCATCTGATCTGATGGCTATGTTACTCGCACTAACCCCATATACCATCACAGCCGGTTACGGCAATACTGCCATTACAGATAAGATTTACAATGCATTCATCCATAAACTTGCTGTTGACATATTTGGAAAAGCAATCGTTACATTTGAACCTTCAGCTTACAAATACGGCAATGTGGCAGCACGCGGTGTCTCTTACTCTATCTCCGGAGGTGATCTGTTCCGTGATATCATAAAAGCTATGACCGAAGTTTACTGTGATATAGATTACAGACATTCCCTTGGAAAGCATGTTGCAGAATATCTATGCTGTAACGTCCCAAAAGACAAACGAGTTTACGACTCTGGTCTTTTAGGATACCTGCCGAATCGAAAGACTTATATTACACCGCTTAATTCCCTGCTTTTCGATACAGTTATCCTCGGTCTTACTCAGGAATGGAGCAGCGAAGAACATTTTAAGACCCGATTCCATACCCTTCTTGTTCTGGAAGAATATTTCACAACTCTTCCGGATAAAGACAGCAGTCACTGGGCCGTCCATATAACTTCCCATATCAAACTTAGTTGTCTGGATTACGCAATAGCTGCCTATTATGGAATGATTTCAGAAGCTCAGATGTACCGGCAGATTTTTGAAAAAACAGGAATTGGCGGTCTGTTCCTCATCTGGCGTGCCGAACGGTATGTGGGTTTAAAACAACAGATTAAAAAATACAAAATTTATGAAAACGAAAAATTAGAACAATACATCCGCAAAATTGCGAACATCGTAGCAGATAAAATTGTACAAGTAGAATGCAGACGTGGAGACAGTCCAACTCGTTACTCTGACTGTGTTTCTTCCATCGAATTTTTCTATGGAACAGACCATCTGATCAATCTTCTGACAGCACTTGGCAAAGACAAACTGGTCCGCACCGGTTCCTATGGAACCACCGGCAACGGCTCTAAGACCGGCAACCTGTGTCATCTTATCAGCGTATGCCATCCACGGCCGGAAGATACGATTCAGGCATTTACCGAAGCACTTACCGGTACTTCTATTACGGAAAAACGTCTCATAGAAGTAGCCATGTACGCTCCTCAGTGGATTGACCTTATTGAAGAATATCTTCATTTTACCGGACTTAAGAGTGGAACTTTCTATTTTATGGCACATATGAATGATCAGTACAACCGGGACGAGCGCAAATTTGCCACTATTGCAAGATTTACACCTTTGGAAAAAGAAGAACTATTCCATGGCGCTTTTGACATTAACTGGTTTGAAGATGCTTACGAAGTTCTGGGAGAAAAACGTTTCCAGCTTCTCTACGATGCAGCAAAATATACCAGTGACGGCAGCCGGCACACCCGTGCACGCAAATATGCCGATGCCGTTTTAGGCAGAGTCAAGCCCGATGAACTGGAAACAGAGATTATCGCAAAAAGAAATAAAGATCTATTGATGAGCTATCCTCTTATTCCTTTAAGAGATAAAACGGATTTGCTCCACAGATATGAATTTATCCAAAAATTCCGTAAGGAAAGTACTCAGTTTGGTTCTCAGCGGCGTGCAAGTGAAGGTCTTGCCTGCGACATGGCTCTACGTAACCTGGCGACCAGAGCTGGGTTTAAAGATGTAACCAGATTAACTCTTGTCATGGAAATAGCCCTTTCAGAATCTTTGAAATCTTATTTCAAATGGACAACGATTGAAAATGGAAAAGACACTGCCCAGGCACGTATCCAGATTTCTTCCATTGGGAAACCGGAGGTCACGGTTCGAAAAGGTGAAAAAGCACTGGCATCCATCCCAGCTGCATTCAAAAAGCACCCTTATATTATCACTTTAAAAGAGTCCAACAAAAAATTCAGAGAGCAGTACAGCCGTACCGTAAAGATGTTTGAATTGTCTATGGAAGAAAGAGAAAACTACACGATAGAAGAAATCTGCAGTCTTGTAGCCAATCCTGTCATCGCACCAATCGTAGAGAATCTTATCTTCATTACCGAAACCGGTCTCTGCGGTGTCGTTCATCCAGACGGCATGCCAGGTCTCATGGATGAGACAGGTACCACGATTTCACTTTCTGCTTCCATAAATGTCCGCGTTGCCCATCCATATGATTTATATCAATCAGGAAAATGGCCTCTCTGGCAAAAATTCTTCTTCGAGAAACAACAGCATGATGGTTCCAAACAGCCATTCCGTCAGGTTTTCCGGGAACTATATATAAAACTGGAAGAAGAACTCCCACAAAAATATACCCGCATGTTTGCCGGTCATCAAATCCAGCCTGCCAAGACCGTAGCCTGTTTAAAAGTCCGCCGCTGGATTGCTGACCATGAGACTGGATTAGAGAAGGTATTTTACAAAGACAACATCGCGGTTACCATGTATGCTCTGGCAGACTGGTTCTCTCCATCCGATATAGAACCTCCTACTCTGGAATACGTTGCTTTTTCCGACAGAAAGACATTTTTGGCACTTCCTATTGAAGAGGTTCCGGACATCGTATACTCTGAAGCACTTAGAGACGTAGATCTGGCGGTCAGCGTTGCCCATGCCGGAAGTGTAGACCCTCAGGCAAGCCACTCAACGATTGAGATGCGCAGAGTAATCGCAGAATACAACATAGAACTCTTTGGTCTCAAAAATGTTAGGACAGAAGGAAGCCATGCCTTTATAAAAGGAACTCTCGGCGAATATACCGTACACCTTGGCAGCGGCGTCATCCACATGCGCGGTGTACACCAGCTTCACGTGCTTCCTGTCCACTCACAACATCGCGGCAGGATATTCCTTCCATTCTTAGATGAGGATCCTAAGACAGCCGAGATTATCTCTAAAATCCTTCTCTTTGCAAATGACAAAAAAATAAAGGATCCGTATATTCTGGAACAGATGAAATAAAAAGAAAGAGAGGCTGCCGCACTAAAAATTAGTGCGGCAGCCTCTCTTTTCATTTATGAATTAGCATTCAATCTTAAGACCTGTTTCGAATTTTTCGTCGTTGATGATGACTCTTAAGTCGTATGTTCCTTTTAAGCCTTCTTTTGTGATGCAGTTTCTTGTCTGTCTGTCATCTGTATCTAAGAA
>SVDY01000055.1 GCA_015057665.1 Lachnospiraceae bacterium
TGTTCCCCGAAGAAACAGGGTTCTACCAACCCATTGTAGTTGCGAAGAAATAACGAATGTGTTAACCAAATTCCAATTTGACAAAGGAGTGTGATTGTATGAAAAAAGTAAACAGAGCTTTGAATACTATTATGAATACCGTTGTTGCATTCTTCCTGTGTCGCTCAGTATTTTATATATGGGATTATATATCAAATCCTGATGCATATGCTATGCAGTCCTCACCTTGGTATACAGCAATGTTGTGGCTGGGTGCCTATACATTGGGGATTGTGGTGGTGTGCTCTATAATTAAAATAGTTATTAAACAACGTATTAAGAAAGAAGAAAACACATCTGTTAAGTAAATTCCAATTTTTCTTACGAATAATTAAATACATATTTCAGAAAGCTCTCGAGATACATATCGGGAGCTTTTTTAGTTGGAAATGGGGAGCTAGAAATCTAGCGGCTTTTTCTAAGGTAACAAATCTTAACATTATTCTTATAAAATGGTAAGTTTGATTGATTGTAAGACAGGATAGTCATAGATATAATGTAATTAAACATAACAAAGGTGGGAAAAAGATGATTAGTGACAACTTATATTCTTTAAGAAAATTACATCAGTTGACACAGGAAGAAGTATCTGAGCGAGTAGGTGTTAGTAGACAAGCTCTTGCAAAATGGGAAAATGGAGAAACTCTGCCAGATATAGAGAAATGTGTATTGCTGGCAGAACTTTATAATGTAACACTTGATGATTTAGTGAATTATACGAAAGATGAAATTGGCCTTAGTGTACCACCAAAGGGTAAACATGTATTTGGTGTAGTGACAGTTGGAGATAAAGGACAGATTGTGATACCTCACAAAGCAAGGAAGATTTTTCAGGTTCAGAGTGGAGATCGATTTATTGTTCTTGGGGATGAGTATCAAGGAATTGCACTAATCAAGGAATCAAACTTTTTAAATATGATAAACGAGGTGAAGAAAGAAGGCGAACAATATGAGTAAGATAGCATTCTTTTGTATTCCAGCGCATGGTCATATCAATCCAACATTAGAAGTGGTAAAAGAACTTATTTATCAGGGACATGAAGTAAGATATTATTCTTATGAATGTATGAGAGAAAAAATAGAGTCCACAGGCGCGGAATATTTTTCTTGTGATGATTATGATTTTGAACAGAAGCTGACTCCGGCAGATGGAAAGCGCATTGCAGAAGATATGTCTTTTGCAATTGAGATCTTAGTGAGTTCAACGCTCGCGATGGATGCTGCTCTTTTGGAGCAGATAAAACAGTGGAAGCCAGATTGTATCGTAGCAGATTCTATGGCACTTTGGGGAAAACTTATTGCAAAAAAACTTAATATTCCGTTTGTTTCTTCCACCACAACTTTCGCATTTAATAAATATTCTGCAAAAGTGATGCAGGGGAGCCTAAAGGATCTGTTTAAAGTCTTAATTCAAATGGGAAAAGCTAAAAAGCACATCAAACGCTTACAAGAAAATGGTTATGATATAAAAAATGTACTCGAGATTATTCAAAATGACAATGATACAGATACGATTGTGTATACATCTCCAGAGTTTCAACCATATTCCGATACATTTTCTGATAGATATGTATTTGTTGGTCCATCTATTCGTCCTACAAATGAAGTGTTTGAAAAGACAAGAGAAAAGCTGGTTTATATCTCGATGGGAACAGTAAATAATGATATGACTGGTTTTTACAAAAACTGCATAGATGCACTTAAAGATAGTGATTATCAAGTGGTACTCTCTGTCGGTAGTCAAGTTGACATTAAGCAATTGGAAGATTATGTAATAAAATCAGAGGGCAAGGCACAGTTTCATGTGTTTCCATATGTGAATCAGATAGCAGTGCTTAAGAAAGCAGATGCATTCATTACACATTGCGGTATGAATAGTGTAAGCGAGGCATTGTATTTTAAGGTGCCACTTGTAATGTATCCACAAACGAATGAACAAAAGGGTGTTGCATTTCGTGTAAATGAGCTTGAGGCAGGACTGTATTTGAGTGGTGATTCTATATCAGAAATTCAAATAATACTTAAAGAACTTTTGCAACAAGCAAAGTACAAAGAACGAGCAACTGTGATAAGCAATAGTTTTTCAAAATGTGGAGGAAGCCAGCGTGCAGTAGAAAAGATACTTGATGTTTGTTTTGGATAACCAATTCCATTTTTCTTTCAGATAATTAAATACAAATTCCAGAGAACATCTATCAATACGGTAGGTGTTTTCTTTGTGCAAGGAGGTGTTACTTTTGTACCAAGTAAGCGATGCTTTCCTGCGGGCGGTCAGTTCTACTAATATGAGGGAGCAGGTGGCAGAGTATTATGCCATAAGTCCGGATGACGGGCTTACCATGAATCTTGGTGTGAATCCGTTTTTGCAGTTCGGTCTGAAAGCGACAAGGAAGAAGATATGTGAGCAGATTCTTGCAGACGATACGGTGATTCGGACAAAAGGGGATGTGAAGGTGAATTATCTGGCCACGCCTCTTTTTCAATATAAGAATTATCTGTTTGGATGGGGAGGAAGTTACGGCGTGGATAACCGGTCCGCTTATCTGTTGACGCCATATCTTGCGAGCGTTAATAACCTGGATGAGGCTGTAGTGAAGACGACAGATAAGACCATGAGGATTACTTATACACTGACGGAGGAGTAGGGTAACTTTAATGGGGAAACACTGGTAGCTGGATGTAATATTAAGAGGGAGATTCAAAGTGACCGATGTAATTATAAAAAATAGAAGGATATTGACTAAAAATACTTGATTCGGGTATAATAATAAAAATACTACTTGAATCAAGTATAAGGAGAGGCTATATGTATAGGAACGTGAAGGAAATAAGAGAAGCGACAGGAATGTCACAAAAAGCATTTGCCGAGATGTATGGAATACCCATTAGTACTTTGCGAAATTGGGAACAGGGAATGAATTCCCCAGCACCCTATATAGTGAATTTACTTTCTAGAACGCTGCCAAGCATGAATTCTACATTAAAAAAAATCGATGGGAAAAATGGCTGTTCTTATTATTATGATAGCAATCAAAAGTGTCTTTTAGACATAAAGGGAAATAGAATTTATGTAAAAGAAGAGTTAGAGGGCGTTAAAGAACAAAACCTTGCACTGTATCTGGATGATTTGTTTGAAGGATTATATGAGATACGGGATAGATTTGAGAGAGATTGTAAATTCGATAAAGAGGAAGATATCTTGTGGTCTTAAGGGAAGGGGTGTTTGAATGAAAAAACAGGCGAAAGAGTACTATTTAATGCATAAAGATATTCCGGTTTGTTTGATGGAAATATCCGAAGATGGAGTTTTGGGTAGTGTACGACGGAATGAAGCAGCTGCAGAACATTTTCCCTTAGGCGGCCAGATGAATAATGTGAAATTTCATGACTGGTGGAAGGACCGCGCAATTCCGAAGACAAGACATGGAGCGAAAAGTGCTCTTCAGAGATTAGGATATTCCTCTACTAGCAGTGCTTTAGTAAATAACTTAGCACTTAGTCTGTCGGACTGTTATTGGATTCAGCCACGTGGTGAAGGCCTTACCTGGAAGGATACAAATTTGTTTACCAATGATTTTGTAGATACTTTCGGAGAGATTACGATCAACAGAGATCATATGATTGATCTAAGAAAAGAGACAAAATTTAATTGTGCTACATCTCAGGGTGAATTACAGAAAAAATGGTGCATTGATAAAGATGGACGCCGCTATATGATTAAAGGAAATTATGGACAGTCATATCAGCAAAGTTTGAATGAAATTTTTGCAACAAAATTGCACGAGCAACAAGGTTTTAATAACTACACACCATATTCCCTGGTACAGGTACAGGTGGATGGTAATATCGATGGACTTGGATGTATGAGCTATGATTTCTGTAGTGAAAATATCGAATGTATTAGTGCCTGGGAATTATTACAGACAATTAAAATAAAGCAGAATGAATCCTACTATTATCCATTAAAAAAAGTATGTATGAATCTTGGAATAAAGGAGCAGGATTTTACGGATTTTATGGATTATCAGATTATGACAGACTATTTGATGACCAATACGGATAGACACATGAATAATATTGCGATTATGAGAAATCCAGATACTTTGGAGATATTGGGATTTGCACCAATTTATGATTCCGGTAATTCTATGTTTTATAATGTTCCTTATGAAAAGTTAGCACATGTGAGAATTGATGATATTAAGACGCATTCTTTTATTGAAAGGGAGGCAAGGCTGTTACAATATGTTAGAAATCGTTCTCTTGTTGATGTGGAAAAGGCTGAAATGGATTTTAAGATTTATGAAAAAGATGTGGTGGAACGTCATATTAGGATTCTAGGACTGAAAGAATTATATGAAAGAAAACGCAATAATCTGAGAGCATTTCAAAAAGGTAATGACATTTGGAAGAAGCGTGAATACAGATAAAAAACAATTATGGAGTGATTATCACAAATTCTGTGATAATTGCTCTTTTTTTATGCAAAGGAGGACATTTAATTATGAAGGAATCTCTTTGCTGGAAAATGCAGCCCATTTAGGATTGTCGATTCCGGAGAAGCTAAAACTGGTACTCGAACAGATTCATGATAAGGCAGAGGAGAAGGAAGGAAAAGAATTTCCGTGTGAGGGTGGATATTAATAATCTGAATATTCGAAGAGGTCCGGGGACTCATTATGCAAAGACGGGAGAATATACTGGAAAAGGTGTGTTCACTATTGTGGAAGAGTCTTATGGGCTTGGTTCTCAGAAGGGATGGGGAAGATTGAAGAGCGGTAAAGGATGGATTGCGCTGGATTATGCGGAGAGGATTTAATTAAATAGGTAGAAATGAAAGGGTCCGTTAGTATCGAAAGGTACTGACGGGCCCTTATTTTTTTGTGGAAGAATGGTTTTAAAATGTGTAAAATGGAATTAGATATATGCGTAAAAATGTATAAGCTTTAAGATTCATGATAAACTTGTTGGTACCATATGGTATAAACAAGTTTTGCGAGAGAAATTTATGATGCATATCAGACTAATGAAAATAGAAGTTGAAGGTAATATAAGGGAATGAACGTATTAACTCTTAAAATAAAAATATATGCTCCATGGGTCCATTCTCTGAAAGAAAAGAGAATGGTCGTAAAAAGCATCCTTGGAAAAGTAAGAAATAAATTCAACGTATCGGCAGCAGAAGTGGATGCCCAGGATGTGCATCAGACTATTATTATCGGCATTGCAATCATTGTTGCTCATCAAGGTCAGGCAGACAGCATGGAAGAAGAGATTATGCGATTTGTGGAAATGAACACGGATGCTGAGATCCTGGAAATTGAAACGGAAGTAAGATAAGACGTATAGAAAAATTGTATTTTACGGAGGATAGGAAAATGATTTTTATAATAGAAGCAATCGTTTTATGTGCACTTTTTACTGTCATGGTAACCATGATGGCGAAGGAACCGATTAAGACATTATATAATTATCCGCCAAAGATTCAAGAAAGAGTAAAATCTTTGGAAGGTTATAAGGATAAGATACCGACACAGAAGAACAAGATAGCAGCGAAGTTGACGGCATCTGTATTATTTGTCGTTATTTTAAGTTTAGTGTTGAGATACGTGAATGGATATACAACATTTATCGAGGGCTTCGGATATGGATTTTTGCTTTGGACTATTGTAAATGTTTACGATGCAATCGTTCTTGATATTTGCTGGTTCTGTCATGATCCAAGATTTGTATTTGAAGGAACGGAAGACATGGTAGAGGAATACCACAATTACTGGTTTCATATAAAAGGCTGCCTGATTGGTGAAGGAATTGCTCTTGTAATATGTGCCATTGTGGGATTGGTAATACAGTTTGTTTTATAGTTGGAAGAGAAAAATGAGAATTTGTAAGAATCATGCGAAATTCCACGTGAATTCTCCAAATGGGGGATGTTGTTTTACTACAGAAAAGAGTATTCTTTCATTGCAAACAACAAATGGAGGGTAACGAAATGAATCAAATGGTAATAGGAAAGTTTATATCTCAAAAAAGAAAAGAGAAGAATTTAACACAGGAACAGTTAGCGGAAAAGCTAGGCGTATCTAATAAGACAGTTTCGAAATGGGAAACAGGTAAATGTATGCCCGATTATTCTGTCGTTAAAAACTTATGCGAAGAATTGGGAATCACAATCGCAGAGTTAATGGATGGCGAATGTGCCGAGGAGCGAAGTGTTCGCGCATATGATGACGAGCAGATTATGGATTTGCTAAAGAGAACACAGGAACTGGAAAAACA
Organism: Lachnospiraceae bacterium; assembly: GCA_015057665.1. GTDB lineage: Bacteria > Bacillota > Clostridia > Lachnospirales > Lachnospiraceae > SIG292. The sequence goes on from SVDY01000055.1 coordinate 6,319, forward strand.
AAAGAACTTGCTTTATGGAATCTTACTTATTGTGATGGGAATTGCCTTGCAGGCACTTTCTCATACATTGGGCGGCTCCAATGTAAAAGACTTTTTTTCCGGACTTCTGTTAGGAATATCAATCGCCGAAATGCTGGTTGGTGTTTATGTAGTTGGGAAAAGTATAGCAACTCGATAAACTTGAATTTGTGGAGGAAGTGTAATGGAAAAGAAATTGGTTGAAATGTTGCATTTAGAATTAGAACCTGTAGGTATATTCTTTGGAAATACAACTGCAGAATGTGAACTGGAAGCTGATCCAGCTAAACGTAACTGCGTAATTCCATTTGTAATGGCGGCAGCAAAGGGCAAAATTACTTCTATGGATGAAGCTGGTTGTACTTGTCCGGGAGGTGCTGTAGGTGCGTGTTTCGGTGATGGTTTCACAAGGCT
>SVDY01000007.1 GCA_015057665.1 Lachnospiraceae bacterium
TCAGCATGAAGTTCCTGTAAAGATTTTACTTCACTGTTGCCGTTCTTCTTCACATCAGCGATACCCTTTGCTGTAGCAAGAGCTGCTGCGATAGTTGTCATATAAGGCACTTTCGCTTTGATAGCAGCTTTTCTTAAGTAACTGTCATCGTTTACACTGTCTTTGCCAATAGGAGAGTTGATGATTAAGTCGATTTTGCCGTTTAAGATAAGGTCGAGTACGTTTGGACGATGTTTTTCGTAGAGTTTGTAAACTCTTTCTGCAGGAATACCGGCTTCGTTAATGATAGAGCATGTATTCTTTGTAGCCACAATCTTAAATCCTGCTTCGTGGAAATCCTTTGCAACTTCAATTACTTCTGCTTTATCCTTGCGGTTAACAGCAATAAGAACAGTTCCTTCAAGTGGAAGTTTGGATTGTGTTGCTTCCTGGGCTTTGAAGAATGCTTCGCCGTAGGAAGAGGAGAGACCGAGTACTTCACCTGTAGAACGCATCTCAGGTCCTAAGATTGGGTCTACTTCCTGGAACATGTTGAATGGGAATACCGCTTCTTTTACACCGTAGTTTGGAATTACCTGTTCTTTTAATGCAGGAACAGGGGATGGATTTCCGGTAAGTTCGGATGTGATGATCTCTGTTGCAAGAGGTACCATACGGATGTTACATACTTTGGATACTAAAGGAACTGTACGGGATGCACGTGGGTTTGCTTCTAATACATATACTTTATCGTTTTCGATAGCGTACTGCATGTTCATAAGACCTTTAACGCCCATCTCTTCAGCAATCTTTCTTGTGTATTCTTTAATTGTCTTTACGTTATCTTCGGAAATGTGAACGGAAGGAAGGATACAAGCGGAGTCACCGGAGTGAACGCCGGCTAATTCGATATGTTCCATAACAGCAGGAACGAATGCGTGTGTTCCGTCACTGATTGCATCTGCTTCACATTCTAATGCGTGATTTAAGAAACGGTCGATGAGGATTGGTCTGTCAGGTGTTACACCAACAGCTGCGTTCATATACTGTGTAAGAGCTTCTTCGTCATATACAACTTCCATACCGCGTCCGCCAAGTACATAGGAAGGACGAACCATAACAGGATAGCCGATTGTGTTGGCAATCTCAATGGCTTCTGCTACATTAACTGCCATTCCGGATTCTGGCATTGGAATTTCAAGTTTATCCATCATTTCACGGAATAAGTCACGGTCTTCTGCAAGGTCAATGACTGCAGGAGATGTTCCAAGAATCTTAACACCGTTCTTTTCAAGGTCAGCTGCTAAGTTAAGTGGTGTCTGGCCGCCGAACTGAGCGATAACGCCGACTGGTTTTTCTTTTTTGTAAATACTTAAGACATCTTCTAATGTAAGAGGTTCGAAGTATAATTTGTCAGATGTATCGTAGTCTGTAGATACTGTTTCAGGGTTACAGTTTACGATGATTGTCTCAAAACCGAGTTTTTTAAGAGCTAAAGCAGCATGTACGCAACAGTAGTCAAATTCGATACCCTGACCGATTCTGTTAGGGCCGCCGCCAAGGATCATTACCTTAGGTTTGTCAGATACAGGTGCTTTGTCTTCTGCATTGTATGTGGAGTAATAATATGCTTTGTCTTCTGTACCGCTTACGTGTACGCCGTGCCATGCTTCTTCTACGCCAAGCTCGATACGTCTGTTACGGATATCAGCTTCCGGAATTTCAAGAATCTGGCTTAAATATTTGTCGGAGAAACCATTCTTCTTAGCAGATGTTAAAGCTTCATCAGAAGGAAGTGTGCCTTTGTTTAAAGCTAAAGATTCTTCTTCTTCCACTAATTCTTTCATCTGTTCGATGAAGTAGTGTTTTACTTTTGTGATGTCATGAATTTCATCTACAGTTGCGCCTTTACGAAGAGCTTCGTACATAAGGAAGTGGCGTTCACTGGATGCAGTAATAAGACGAGTTAATAATTCGTCTTTTGTAAGGCTGTTGAAATCCTTCGCATATCCAAGACCATAACGGCCTGTTTCTAAGCTTCGGATCGCTTTCTGGAAAGCTTCTTTGTATGTCTTACCAATACTCATAACTTCGCCGACAGCACGCATCTGTGTGCCAAGTTTGTCTTCTACGCCTTTGAATTTTTCAAATGCCCAGCGTGCAAACTTGATTACAATATAATCTCCATCTGGAACGTACTTGTCTAATGTTCCGTATTTGCCGCATGGAATGTCTTTTAATGTAAGACCGCATGCTAATAATGCAGATACAAATGCGATTGGGAAACCGGTTGCTTTGGAAGCAAGAGCGGAGGAACGGGAAGTACGTGGGTTGATCTCGATAACAATGATTCTGTCAGATACAGGATCATGAGCAAACTGTACGTTTGTACCGCCGATAACGCCTACAGAGTCAACAATTTTGAAAGCCTGTTCTTTTAATCTTGCCTGGCATTCTTTGGAGATTGTAAGCATAGGAGCGGAACAGAAGGAGTCGCCTGTGTGAACGCCTAATGGGTCAATATTTTCAATGAAACATACGGAAATCATGTTACCGTCTGCGTCACGAACAACTTCTACTTCTAATTCTTCCCAGCCTAAGATGGATTCTTCAACGAGAACCTGTCCTACTAAGCTGGCCTGAAGACCACGGGCACATACTGTCTTTAATTCGTCTTTATTATAAACAAGACCGCCGCCTTCGCCGCCCATTGTATATGCTGGACGTAAAACAACAGGGTAGTTTAATTTATCAGCGATAGCAAGAGCTTCTTCTACTGTATAAGCTACTTCACTTCGTGCCATCTCGATTCCAAGAGCATCCATGGCTTTCTTGAATTCGATACGGTCTTCCCCGCGTTCGATTGCGTCGATCTGTACACCGATTACCTGAACATTATATTTATCTAAAATACCTTCTTTGTAAAGTTCGGAACTTAAGTTAAGAGCAGACTGTCCGCCTAAGTTAGGAAGGAGCGCATCTGGTCTTTCTTTCGCGATAATTGCTTCAAGACGTTCTACATTTAATGGTTCAATATAAGTTACATCAGCTGTTTCAGGGTCAGTCATGATGGTAGCAGGGTTGGAGTTTACTAATACGATTTCGTATCCGAGACCACGGAGAGCTTTACAAGCCTGTGTTCCGGAGTAGTCAAACTCACATGCCTGTCCAATGATGATAGGACCAGAGCCAATGATCATAATTTTATTAATGTCAGTTCTTTTTGGCATAATTCAAATTCCTCCTTATTATTAGCGGGCACTAGACCATTCTGCACCCACATTATCATTACTATTATAGACACAATTAGGGAAAAGTACAAGAACTTTTGAATTTTCGTAAAAAAGAATGGTATTGTAATAAATTTGTCGACAGATTATAATATCAGAAAGAGAAGTTTTACGGTTTTGTATTTACACAATCAAATACAGTAAATGCAAATAGGTTGAATAAAATAAGATAGGTAACATATAGTGTGATACAGGAGGAAAGAGATGAACCGTCTTTGGGGACATTTTAAAACAATCACAAAACATAAAATATATGTAACAATAGGATGCTTCCGCATTGGCCTTTACAAACAGGGACTGTTACATGATTTATCCAAATATTCCCCGGTTGAATTTTTAGCCGGCGTGAAATACTATCAGGGATACAGAAGCCCGATCAATCAGGAAAAAGAAGAAAAAGGATATTCCCTTGGCTGGCTTCATCATAAAGGAAGAAACAGACATCATTTTGAATACTGGATTGACATGAGCGCCAATCCAAAGGAAGGTCTGATTGGTGTGAAGATGCCCCGCCGTTATCTGGCAGAGATGGTCATTGACCGTGTTTGTGCATCAAAAATTTATAAAGGGAAAGATTTCAAGCCGGAAGATCCGCTTCTTTATTTTCTGGGAGGAAAGAAACATTGCCTTATGCATGAAAGAACAGCGCAGGTGCTGGAGAAGATTCTTACCATGTACCGGGATAAAGGAGAAAGATATACATTTCGATACATCAAGAATGTGTTTTTAAAGGATCCGGACAGGGATTATTAAAAGCCCTGATTAATAATTTGCTATTAAATTTGGAAGAAATTATGACTTGAAAAAAAGTCGTTTTTAGTCTATAATCAGTCTCAAGGAAGTTAATCTGAAGTGTTCGAAAAACTGCTATTTTGAACCTACATTTTATTCAAGGGAATCCGATATCCGCTTGAGGAATGTCAAGCCCCATCTATATGATAAGGGGAAGACAGGAAAAAGCATGAGGACACCCACCTAGCTTAGCTAGGCGTCAAAATCGCAGGGAACGGCACATTCGGAGGCTTACGTAAGATGAATGGAACCTGTTGCGGGAGCAACAGGTTCTTTTTGCATGTGGAAAGGTTTTTACAGGGCTGGGGAGGACGGTTTGAAAGAGCTGCTTTCCAGTGTCTGGCGGGTACAGGGAGCAAAAGAGCAAGCCGGCACCCGGGAGCAGGCGGCAATGGCTTGCTTAATGGAGACTGGCGGGTACAGGGAGCAAAAGAGCAAGCCGGCACCCGGGAATGCAGGAAACTGATGGGTACCCAGGAAAGATTTTGTTGTCTGTAGATTTGTCAGGTGTAAAAATTCTGATTTATGGCTTAAAATCAGAGCTCTTTGGGTACAGTAGATACATTAATTTGTCAGTAACCGACGACGAGAATATTCAGAAGGTCTGGCGGGTACAGGGAGCAAAAGAGTAAGCCGGTACCCGGAAGCAGGCGACAGGGACTTGCTTAATGGAGCAAAAGAGTTGGCCAGGACCCGGAAGCAGGCGGCAAGGTCTTGCTTTAATGGTAAAAAAGAGCCGGCGGATACCCAAACGTTCAATTCCAAAACCCAACCCTTTGAATTATTACAGTACATGTGGTATGATAAAATAGTAACTATGTGTCATGTAAACTGAATTGAAATAGATAAATCATGGATAAAAATAACACTACAAACGAACATATTATTCCAACCATGGGGAGAACCAACTGTGGCGGCCGCTGCCGTCTGCTTATAACAGAAAAAGATGGAAAGATTATAGACATGAAAGGAGATCCGGCATATCCTGACAAGATGCCATGTATCAGAGGTCTTAATTACCACAAGACTTTTCTTGGTGCAGATCGTCTGACTACGCCGCTTATACGCATAGGAAAGCGGGGCGAAGGAAAGTTTGAACCGATCAGCTGGAAAGAAGCTGTTGACCTTATAACAAAAGAGTGGATCCGTATCCGGGATACTTACGGTCCCGCATCCCGCTATGTGAATTACGGCTGGGGCGTGGAAGCACTTATGAACGGAACGAATCTTGCCAAACGTCTTCTGCGGCCGGACGGAGGACATCTTGATTATTACAATAATTATTCCACAGCCTGTACAAGCTATACAACACCATACCTCTATGGAACGACACAGAGCGGATCTTCTTTTGATACTTTGATAGATTCCAAACTGATCATCTTATGGGCCCACAACCCGGCAGAGACAAGGTTCGATAACCTGATGTACTGGCTTAGAAAAGCAAAAAGACAGGGAACAGAAATTATTGTCATTGATCCAAGGCGCAATGCGACGGTGGACGCTCTGGGGGCAGAATGGATCGGAATCAAGCCGACAACAGACAGTGCTCTTATGGATGCCATGGCATATGTTATTTGGAAAGAAGATCTTTATGACCATGATTTTATAAAAGAAAAATGCATTGGATTTGACCGCTATTTTGCCTATCTTGATGGAAAGGAACCGGGCAGAGAAGATGAAATTATAAAAAATCCTTTCTGGGCGTCACGCATTACCGGAATTTCAGAAGAAACCATTGAAAATCTTGCAAGGCGATATGCCCTGGCCAAACCAGCAGCTTTAATGCAGGGTTACGGCGGCCAGCGCCACATGAACGGAGAACAGTTTACAAGAGGCGGCATTATGCTTGCCTGCCTGACCGGAAATGTTGGAATTTCAGGAGGCTGGGCATCCGGGGCAGGACAATGCAGTATGGTAGATCTGCCTTCTATGCCGATGCCTGAAAATCCGGTAAAGGCCAGCATTCCCGTTTTTATGTGGACAGATGCGGTATTAAACGGCCAAAATCAGAAAATTTTTGGAACGGCAGAAGGGCTGATTGGTGCTGAAAGACTGGATTGTGGCATTAAAATGCTCATAAATCTGGCAGGAAATATATTGATCAACCAGCACAGTGATATTAACCGGACAAAGAAAATACTGGAAGATGAATCTTTCTGCGAATTTATTGTCTGCAGCGATCTTTTTATGACGCCCAGTGCAAAGCATTCTGATCTGGTTCTTCCGGCAACATCTATGCTGGAAAGCGACAATATTGTCACACCATGGAATCAGGGGGATTTCCTCGGCTTTTGTAATAAAATTGTGGAGCCGGTGGGAGAGAGCCGTTTCGAATTTGAATGGCTCTATGAGGTGGCACAGAATCTGGGCCTGGCAGAAGAATTTGCCTGCGGTCATTCAGATTACAATACATGGATGAAAGCAATCTATGAAGATTACAGAGAAAAACAGATGCCTTCTTACGAAGAATTGAAAGAAGCAGGTATTTATGTCTTTCCGAATACTCCAAAAGTCATTGCTTTTGAAAAACAGAGAACGGGGGAAAAAACATTTCCGACACCTTCCGGAAAAGTTGAGATTTACTCCAAAGAATTAGAAGACTTGAACCACCCGGCAATCCCAGCTGTGCCTGGTTACGTGGAAGCAGAAGAAGGACCTGGAACTTCCCAAAAATATCCCCTTCAGCTCATTGGCTGGCATACTCTTGGACGAGCTCATTCCGTTCATTTTAATAATGAAGAATTGAAAAAGAAGTATCCACAGCAGCTGTGGATGAATCCGGAAGATGGACAAGCCAGAGGACTTAAAAACGGAGATATGGCAGAAGTGTTCAATGACAGAGGATGTCTGCTGGTGCCGGTTTTATTAACAGACGAAATCATTCCGGGGGTGACAGCCATTGCACAGGGAGCATGGCATCGGACTGATGAGGACGGAAGAGATGTGGAGGCATCCATAAATATATTGACGACTCAGAAACCTACACCCCTTGCCAAAGGAAATCCTCAGCACACAAATCTGGTGGAAGTGAGGAAATTTAATTTTCATTCCCAGTAGAAAAATCAGAAAGAGGAATCATGTTTATAAAACCGTGGCAGTGAAAAACAGCTTATGGAAAATGGAGAAAAAACAGATTTTAACAAAACTGTACAGGAGGAACTAAGATGAAAAACCGAGTAATCATCGCATGCCGCACCTTGGAACGGGAAATTCAGGCAGCTATGAAGGAGACAGGCAATTCCTGCCTGGTGTACTATCTTCCTTTAAAATACCATGTGGCACCAAAGGAAATGGCAGTGGAGCTTCAGCGCATCATTGACAGCCTTACCAATGTGGATGAAATTCTCATCTGCGTGTCCGGTTGTGGAGGCAGTACAAAAGAATTAAAGGCGTCTACATCTAATCTCATTATTCCAAAGACGAGGGACTGTATTGATATTCTTTTATCCAATCAGACAGGAAAGATTGACAGAGATAAGAAGGGTATTTTCTTTACGGATAACTGGCTGGAATTCTTTAAGGAATCTCCGATGGCATTTGATAAGCTGGTAAAAGAGTACGGTAAAGAACAGGCGAAAGAGAAGTTCCGTCAAATCTATAAAGGCTTTGAACATTTTTATATTGTGGATACAGGTGCTTACAATGTGGAAGAAGTGAAAGCCCATTTGAAGCCTCTTGTGGACATCTTAGATGGAGAACTTACTGTTGTAAAAGGCCGCTATGAGATTTTAAGAAAGATGGTGGCAGGAAAGATCGATCAGGATTTCCGCGTGATCAGGAAATAAGCCTCTTTTGTCGATGCTTCCTGCAATAAATAATAGAAAAATAGAAAAACAACATTTTTATAAGACCAATGTTATGAAAAACAGTCATAGCATTGGTCTTTTCTGCATATATGAGGTATAGGATATATCAGCTATGCTGACACGAATCCCGTGCCAAGTCTTGCGAGCGAGACTTGAATAATTTTTACGGACAGCAGCTTTTCATGAAAAGAGCCGGATATGCTTTGCCGGCCGGAGTTATAAATATAAGGAGTGGAATGTGCAATGAAAGGGATAAGAAGAATTCTTTGGATTATTATTCTGGTTTTAATTGTAACGTTATTTTTAAAGCCGGAAGATAATAAGAAAGTTCTGGAAGACGGCTTCTATGAGAACTGTTATATGATATCTTTAAAAGAATCAAGGATGCATGTGATTGTGGATGGAAAGAGCATTAGGATAGAGTGTCCGGTAGAATCAGATGTTGAAAAAGCAGATAAAATTGTAGATATTAAAGTACGAAATAATACAGTTGATAAAATCACATGGAAAGAAGGGCTGGCAGAGGATAAAGTGGAATCTCTCAATCTGGCGGAAGGATGGATCAATCTGTCTGTATATGGAAAAAAGAAGATCAGTGCAAAGGGTGAAATGTATATCAAAACTGGTAAGGAAGTCAGACGCCTGTCAAAAGCCGGTTCGCTTTTAAACAGGGACAAGGTTTCCTGTTATATTTATCAGGATGAAATCTGTGCCGTTATCGTGGAAGGAGAGGAGAATCTTAAGTCTGTCCGGGTGCTGCTTCATGGAGAGATAGAAAATATTTTTCATGAGACTGTAAAATTGACAGGCACTATGCCTTATCGTGTCATTATAGATGGAGAAGAAAAGGAATACGAGGCCGGAAAAGATGTGAGCTTTTCAAAAGATATGGGACTTGCCCGTGTGGTTTGTCCTGAAGGGAAGATAAAATTCCTGTCCATGAAACGGGCTTCCGGTTATCCGGAATACAGGGGAGACATTCTGATTTATTCCTATGAAGAGGGATTTGTAGTCCGCAATGAACTGGAACTGGAAGAATATCTTTACAGTGTTGTGTCCAGTGAAATGCCCTCCTCCTATCCGGAAGAGGCATTAAAGGCTCAGGCAGTCTGCGCGCGCACTTATGCCATTTATCAGATGGAACAGGCTTATTTCGGGGAATACGGGGCACATGTGGACGATACGGTGAACAGTCAGGTCTATAATAATGTGGCGGAAACAGAATCTACGATCCTGGCGGTAAATGAGACGGAGGGACAGTACCTTTCTTATGAAGACAACCCTATCTGTGCCTATTTTTATTCCACATCCTGCGGTATGACCAGCAATGTAAAAGATGTATGGATTGGAGATGGGGAGTCTCCGGCTTACCTGACCGGAAAGTTTCAGGGTCAGCCGGATAAACAGGTAAATCTCTCAGAGGAAACAAGTTTCTATGAATTCATTACGAATGATCAGCCGGACTGTTTTGAGAAGGATGAGAACTGGTTTCGATGGAATGGAATCATTCAGTATGAAGCTTTGACGAAACATGTAGAAAATAATATGAAGGATTGGATAAAGCAGTCTCCATCTATGTATCAGATGACTTGTGAAGGAGAAACACTGGGGAAAATTACAAAAGTCCTGGTGGAAAGCAGAAGCAGCGGTGGTGTAATAAAAAGGCTTTCTTGCATTGGCGAAAAAGGAACATTACAGGTTCAGGGAGAGTATCAGATTCGAAACGTTCTCTGTCCGGAAGGGACAAAGGTCACATTGCAGGATGGTACAGAAAAGACCTGTACTATGCTTCCAAGCGGATATTTTGCGATAGACAATGAGGACCAGCTTGTTTTGACAGGCGGAGGATATGGACATGGGGTAGGAATGAGTCAAAACGGAGCAGGAGCCATGGCCGGACTTGGAAAAGGGTATGAAGAAATTCTGGGATTTTATTATCCGGAAACACTGCTTTTGGAAGCTTATTAAATATCAGACATCTGCCGGAATAAACCCTGCTATTTCTTCTTTTGTACGGTTTAAAGAATTCTCAAAATGTTGTATGATAATGACATAATAAAGAACGCAAAATCATAAATCATTTCCTTATTATTGAGGGTACAAAGAAGAAAGAGGCGTAAAAAGATGAAACTTTTATTTAAACAGAGATTTTTTTCATGGTTTGACAGTTATGATATCTACAATGAGAGCGGAGCAGTTATTTATACTGTTAAAGGAGAGCTGGCATGGGGACACTGCCTTAGAATCTATGATGCCAATGGTCTTGCAATCGGAATGGTGAAAGAGCGAGTTCTTACTTTTCTTCCTAAATTTGAAATTTATCTGGGAGAGAATTGCGTCGGATGTATTGAAAAAGAATTCAGCCTTTTCAAACCGAGATTTCATATCGATTATAACGGCTGGAATGTGGAAGGAAATTTTTTTGAATGGGATTACAGTATTCAGGATTCAAGAGGATATGAAATTGCAACCGTATCAAAAGAACTGTTCAACTGGACGGATACTTATGTGATCGATGTGGCAGATCCACAGGATGCCCTTGGGGCATTAATGCTTGTACTTGCCATTGATGCAGAGAAGTGTTCCAGAAATTAATATAGCAGAAGGAGTATTGATTTCCTATATAAAAATAGGTTGACTTTCCTATTCAATATGATAAAATGAGAAACGATAGTGAAAAAAGCTATGATGGTACTTAGTAGGGTAGGATTTTCCGCCAGAGAGAAGGGGTCACCGGCTGTAAGCCCCTTTCGGTTCAGATTCTATTTCGAAATTCCTGCCGGAGCTGCATCTTTGAAGTCCAGCAACGATTTAACCTGTTGATAGGATAAGTAGGAGATGACGTCACCTGCACGTTACGCAGATGAAGAGTGCCTGTGCTGGCAGGTGCAGCGAAAGAGACACCGGAAGAATCCGGTATGAAAGCCGCATTTTATCAGATACAGGAAACAGGGTGGTACCGCGATTATTTTCGTCCCTCGGAATCGAAAGATTCTGGGGGATTTTCTTATTTTATAATGAAAAAGGAGAAACAGACATGACAAACATGGATACAATCAGAGCTTCCTATGAAGCAGATCTTGCCCTTGTAGAAGACAGCAAAATGCTTGGCGACTTCTGGACCAAATATTTAAGCAAGAGCGGAGAAATCCAGAAATTAATGGGCGGAATCAAAAGTGTTCCAAAGGAAGAAAAGAAAGCATACGGACAGGCCGTAAACGAAGTAAAGACATGGGCACAGGGTCTCTACGATGCAAAAAAAGAAGAGATGGACAAAAAAGCTATGATGGCTCGTTACGATGATGAAACGATCGATGTAACACTTCCTGCAGCATCCACAGGTGCAGGCAACCTTCATCCATTAACTTGTATTAAAAATGAAATTATCGATGTATTTGCAGGTATGGGATTTGAAATTTTCGAAGGTCCTGAAATCGAAGACGATGATCACAACTTCACAAGATTAAATGTATTAAAAGATCACCCAAGCCGTGATATGCAGGACACATTCTGGCTGACAGAAGATTTACTTCTTCGTACCCATACATCACCAGGACAGATTCGTGTGATGGATAAGGGCGAACTTCCAATTAAAGTATTAGTTCCTGGTAAGGTATTCCGTTCAGACTCTGATGCTACACATTCTCCAATGTTCTCACAGATGGAAGGACTTGTTGTGGATAAACACATCACACTCTGCGATCTTCAGGGTATGCTTGACCAGTTCGTAAAAGCACTCTTCTCTGATGAAGCGAAGACAAGACTCCGTCCTTCCTACTTCCCATTCACAGAGCCATCTGTAGAAGTAGATGTAACATGTTTCAAATGCGGCGGGAAAGGATGTTCTTTATGTAAAGGAACTGGCTGGATCGAAGTACTCGGCGGCGGTATCGTAAACAATAGAGTATTAGAAAACTGTAACATCGATTCTAACGAATACTCCGGACTTGCTTTCGGTATCGGTATTGAACGTATCGCCATGTTGAAATACGGTATCAACCATATGGGCAAATTATTCGAAAATGACATCGAATTCTTAAAACAGTTCAAAGCGTAAGGAGAGTAACATGAAAGTTTTATATAGCTGGTTAAAAGAATATGTAGATATTGATATCACACCAAAGGAACTGGAAGAAAGATTATTCTCCGTAGGTTTCGAAGTTGAAGGTGTAGATTACTTAGGTGAAAATTTAGAAAAAGTTGTAGTAGGTCAGATTACATCCATGGAACACTATGAAGGTACACATTTACAGATCTGTCATGTAAACTGTGGTGACATGGGCGAAGACCACCTGATTTTAACAGGTGCAGACAACGTATTTGTAGGTGCAAAGGTTCCTGCTGCTTTAGTTGGAGCAAAACTCCCATGCGGATTAGATATTCAGCCAAGAAAGATGGTGGGCATGATGTCTTACGGTATGCTCTGTTCCGGCGAAGAAATGATGCTTAACAAAGACTGGTATCCAGGCGCAGATGTAAATGGCATCATGATCTTGGCAGAAGATGCTCCTCTTGGTATGGAGATGAGAGATTATCTTGAATTAGATGACTATTTATTTGACATTTCCATCACAGCAAACCGTCCTGACTGCCAGTCTGTCATCGGTATTGCAAAAGAAGTGGCAGCAGCTCTTAACAAGCCATTCAAAGCTCCGGATATGAGCTACACAGAAGACGGCACTATTCGTGAAGATATCAGCGTAACAGTTGTCGATAAAGAAACATGTCCAAGATATTTAGGACACTATGTATACGATGTTCAGAACGTGGAAACACCTCTCTGGATGAAGAGAAGATTAATTGCTGTAGGTCACAATGCAATCAGCGCTATGGTTGACATTACAAACTACGTTTTAGTAGAAATCGGACAGCCAATGCATGCATTCGATTTAAGCACTTTAGAAGGTTCTTCCATCGTAGTAAGACGAGCAGAAGAAGGCGAAAAACTTACAACATTAGATGAAAAAGAACGTGTTCTTACAACGAATAACCTTTTAATCTGTGACAAGGTAAAAGCCGTAGGTCTTGCAGGTGTTATGGGCGGACTTAACAGTGAAATCAAAGATACAACGAAAGAAGTATTATTCGAATCTGCCAAATTCTTAAAAGACAGCGTTCGTAAAACATCCAGAAGTTTAGGTCTTCGTTCCGATGCTGCAGCAAGATTTGAAAAAGGTATCGACGAATATACAGTAGAATGCGGTATGGCCCGTGCCCTTAATCTTTGCCAGACATTAGGCGTTGCAAAGATCAGTTCCAGCTCTTTCGATGAAACAGCAGGTGCTTCCAGAGAAAAACGTGTGATCAACGTTGAAACAGCGAAAATCAACTACGTTCTTGGTATTGAAGTACCGGAAGAAGAAATGGTAAGAATCTTAAAAGCTCTCCAGTTTGAAGTAGAATTAAATGACGGTGTTCTTACCCTTGCCATCCCAAGATACCGTGATGATGTAGAGACATATCAGGATATCGCAGAAGAAGTGATCCGTGAATACGGTTACGACAAAGTGGTGCCTACTTTCCTTGATGAAGCACAGGTAACAAATGGCGGATTAAATAAGGAACAGAAGAAAGAACTTGCAGTAAAAGAATATCTCTGTGCACAGGGATTCTACGAAATTCAGACAATCGCTATGACAGCCAAGTCTGATTTCGATATGTTCTTAATTCCGGAAGATTCCAAGATGAGAGAAGTTGTTGAGTTATTAAATCCAATCACAGAAAACTTAAGCATCATGAGAACATTCATGGCTCCATCTATGGTAAAAGTAATCGAAAACAACATCAAGAATGGTCATGATACAATGCGTTTCTTCGAGATGGCAAACATTTATCTTCCAAAGGCATTACCACTCGTTGAACCTCCGGTAGAACAGAAAGTTCTCTGCCTTGGAACATGCGGCGCTTTAGAAGATTTCTTTGCATTAAAAGGAAGTTTAGAAGCCTTTGCATCTTACAACGATTTAGAATTCACATACAAGAGAGGATGTGTTCCTTACTTACATCCAGGCAGAACAGCAGATATATATTGCAAAGGCGTGAAGGTCGGTCATTTCGGACAGCTTAGATACGAAGTTGTTGACAGCATGAACATCGCCGGCGGTAAAAAAGCAGATACAAAGATTTTCTTAGCAGAAATCGACTACAGCACTCTGATGACATTATTCAAAGAAGGAATCAAATACATTCCTGAATCCGGATTTGCTGGAAATGAAAGAGATATTTCTATCTTAATCGATAAAAAGATTGAATGCGGTGCAATCGTGGATATGATCAAAGCGGCTGACGAAAGAATCAAGAAAGTTACACTTTTCGATATCTTCGAAAGCGAAAAACTTGGTGCTGATAAGAAGAGTATGGCATTCAACATTAAGCTTGCAGATCCTGCTGCAGATGTGACAGATGCTATGATGGATGACATCTTTGAAGAAGTACTTGGATTATTAAGTGAACAGTTTGGCGCACAGATGCGTGGATAAAATAGGAAACGGGGCTGCTGAAATCAGTATACCCTAAAAAAGAATCGAAGGATATTCGAAAATTTTAGGTCACAAGGTGTTGTGACGATGTGATTTTCTGAATAGCCTTCGATTCTTTTGTGTTATATAGAAGAGTGGGAAAACAATGAAAAACTCTGATTTGCTATTTAATGTTAAAAGCTGCCTTTCCCGGATAGAGGGCTGCTTTTCCTAACTGATCTTCAATTCGAAGCAGCTGGTTGTATTTTGCGACACGTTCAGAACGGCTAGGGGCACCTGTTTTAATCTGACATGTATTTAAGGCAACTGCAAGGTCTGCAATGGTTGTATCTTCTGTCTCACCGGAACGGTGGGATGTTACGGCTGTGTAACCTGCTTTGTGGGCCATCTTGATGGCTTCTAATGTCTCGGATACAGAGCCGATCTGATTTAGTTTAATCAGGATAGAGTTGCCGCATCCGTACTCAATTCCCTGAGCGAGGCGTTCTGTATTTGTTACAAAAAGGTCATCGCCTACTAACTGGACTCTGTGGCCAAGTTCATTTGTAAGAAGTTTCCAGCCGTCCCAGTCGTTTTCGTCAAGGGCATCTTCAATAGAAATGATAGGATATTTGTCTACGAGATCTTTCCAATGCCCGATCAGTTCTTCAGATGTATAATGTGTGCCGGCTTTTGGAAGGATATATTCGCCTTTTTTCTGTCCTTTCCATTCACTGGAGGCAGCATCCATAGCAATCATAAAATCTCTGCCCGGTTCATAGCCGGCTTTCTTTACTGCTTCTAAAATATATTCAATGGCTTCTTCGTCGCTTGCAAGGTCAGGTGCAAAGCCGCCTTCGTCACCGACGGAAGTTGCAAGACCTTTGCTTTTAAGAATAGAAGCTAATGCATGGAATACTTCTGCACACTGTCTTAAAGCTTCTCTGAAACTGTCTGCGCCTACAGGCATGATCATAAATTCCTGTACGTCTACTGTGTTGGCTGCGTGGGCACCGCCGTTTAAGATATTCATCATTGGGACCGGCAGGCGGTTTGCATTAATGCCGCCAAGGAATTTATAAAGAGGAAGTCCAAGCGCTTTGGCGGCCGCTCTTGCGGAAGCGATAGAAACTGCCAGGATAGCATTAGCCCCAAGACGGGATTTGTCTTTTGTTCCATCTGCATGGATCATAGCAGTATCCACTGCATAAATATCAGAAGAATCCATTCCAAGGAGTGCATTGTTGATGACTGTATTAATATTTTCAACTGCTTTTAAAACTCCTTTGCCGTTATATCTTTTTTTATCTTTATCTCGAAGTTCCAGAGCTTCGAATTCACCTGTGGAAGCTCCGCTTGGAGCAGTTCCGCGGCCAATAACGCCGCAGGCAAGATGAACTTCCGCCTCTACCGTCGGATTGCCTCTGGAATCTAAAATCTCTCGTCCAATTACTTTTTCTATCTTTAAATGCTGATTCATAAAAATCTCCTTTCTGCAGACTCCCCTGGAGGCTGGGAGTCCTCCAGGGATAAGTACATATTGTGGGGTTATTAGTTTATGAAGAGTCTACATGATTTATTCATTGAGTTAGTTTTCTCTAACTTAATTGTATTATATAATGGCTAGAAAGAAAAGTCAAGCATAAAATAGTAATGATTACTATTTTAAAAAACCCGGAGTTTTGACTCCGGGAAAGTTTATTTTCTAAGATGTTTATAAGATGTGCTCTGCAATGGCGGAACAAAGCAGTTTAATATGTTTACTGCCCATAAGCTGGAAGCGGATCATTCCGATACTGGAAACATAGACAGAGAGCTCTGCATCCAGATCAAGAAAGCCTGCAGTCTCCACAGAAAAAGTCTGGATTTTTCGATAAGGGATAGAAGTATAATCTTTCTTCATACCAGTCACTCCCTGAACATTAATACTGATAATTCGTTTGTCTGTGAATACAAGCCGATCACGAACGCTGACAAAGCTGTCGATTACGGTTTCTCCTTCAATCAAAAGATCTTCCACGGCGTTAAAACCTTTCTCCGGTTTTTCTGCTGTAAGTTTTAATACTTTTTTATTTTCAAAATCAATCATGTCTGATACCTCCTTATACTTATAAACTGTTCTTTCATATATTATAGTATGATTCTTTCTTCCTATCAACAAAAGCTTTTATCGGGATTTCACAATAGTGATCCTGCAGGCAGAAGGACATAGTCTTTTCACAGACCTGACATTGACATGAATAGTATTTCGTTGTAGAGTTATTAAATAATAAGGAGGAGAAACTATGTATGGTCTGACAATTATTTTTATTGTCTATTCTTTTGCCGGCTGGGTCTTTGAAGTGGTCAGAGCAGCCACAAAAGAAAAACGATTTATTAATAAAGGTTTTTTGAATGGTGCAGTCTGTCCTCGTTATGGTTTATCTGTGGCCGCATCCATGATACTTTTATCTCCGGTTCGGGAGCAGTATGTGCTGGTGTTTTTTGGATGCATGCTGGTTGGTACGATTGTGGAATATCTCTCCGCTGTGGTGCTGGAGAAACTGACTGGAAGTAAATGGTGGGATTATACAGAGTCTGCCATTCAGTTTCGCGGCAGGGTTAACCTTGCGACTATATTTTTCTGGGGAATTGGCGGGACTGTCTGTTTCTATGTGAATCACACGGCAGTTTATTGTCTTAGAAATGTAGAACCTCCAATCTGGCTGACAGGATTGATGGCGGCATTTTTCGTTCTTCTTGCCGTGGATTATATTGCGGCATGTCTTACTGCATTGGCAATTCAGGATAAGTTTCACTTCTTATTAAGGATTGCTGCAAGGCTCAGGCTGCTTACAAAGAGAATCGGGAACCGGATTTTTGAGAATCGTGATATCTGGCAATGGAAGAAAGAGACCCGGATGGAATCTGCCCGTATCAGAAAAATATACAAAAAAATCAGAGACCAGCGTATGAAAGAATGGCTCAGGCAGCGTATGATTCTTGCTGCTCCGGAACTTGCAGCAGATGAGAATTCTTTCCGCCATGTTATCCGTCTTCAAAAACTGAAAAAGCGACATCTGTTTCAGAAAATCCTATTGAACAGGGTACTTCTCACTGCTGTGGCATTAATTATCCAGATAATCTGGCTGGGAATTCTGTTAACTCGTTTTGCGTCCTTGTCCAGAGAGATTTCTTTTGTTATGACAGTGCTCAGCCTGTTAATAACAGTATTTATTTTGGCAAAGAATGAAAATGCTGCTTATAAGATAAGCTGGCTTGTCATTATTTTGACTTTTCCTGTGTTTGGCGGTGTGCTCTATCTTTTCTTCGGAAATAAAAATCCATCCCGCAAGATGAGTACAAAGATTGAAAAAGTCCACCGGGAAAAGAGCCGGAATTTAAAACCACGGAAGGATGTATTAGAAACGTTAAAGTCGGACAGTGAGAGAGTGGCCGGCCGGTGTAGATATCTTTACGAAATGACAGGCTCTCCCGTATGGAGAAATACAGAAACAACATATTTTCCACTAGGGGAAGATATGTTTGAAGATATGTTAGCAGAACTGGAAAAAGCAAAACATTTTATTTTCCTGGAATACTTTATTATAGAAGACGGTATATTCTGGGGAAGTATTGTAGATGTATTGAAGAGAAAAGCCAAGGAAGGCCTGGATGTCCGCCTCATGTATGATGATATTGGATGTCTTATGCTTCTTCCGAAAGAATATGTAGAAGAGATGGAAGAAGCGGGGATTTCCTGTATCGCCTTTAATCCTTTCAAACCGGTTCTTTCTCTGGCTATGAATAACCGCGATCACAGGAAAATTATGGTAATTGACGGACATACTGCTTACACAGGAGGCGTCAATCTGGCGGACGAATACATTAATATGCTGGACCGGTTTGGACACTGGAAAGATACGGGAATGAAGTTTACTGGTGATGCGGTTGTGAATTTTACAGAGATGTTTCTGGAAATGTGGAATGCATTCCGGGAGACTGATAAGGATTTTGCTACGTTTCTTGTGGATTCCTGGAAGGGAGAAGAGGAGTTCCGGGAGGAGAATAAAGAGGCAGCAGAAGCGGCCGGATTTGTACAGCCTTTTGGTGATACACCTCTTGATGATGACCCGACGGCAGAGAATCTGTACATCGATATATTGAATCAGGCAGTAAATTATGTATATATTTATACCCCGTATCTGATTATTGGTGATACCATGCGTCATGCTTTGTGCATGGCTGCGGCAAGAGGTGTAGATGTAAAAATTATTACGCCGGGAATTCCGGACAAAAAACTTGTGTTCCGAATGACAAGAAGTAATTATAAAGAATTGCTGAAAGCGGGAGTGGAAGTTTATGAATACAAACAGGGCTTTATCCACGCCAAGTCTTATGTCAGTGATGATACGGATGCAGTTATCGGCACGATCAACATGGATTATAGAAGTTTGTATCTTCATTTTGAGTGTGGTGCCTATCTTTATAAAACAGATTCTATTATGGATATGAAACAGGATTTCCTTCGGACTTTGAAAAAGTCCAGAAAAATTGAGCTATCTGTTTTAAGACAGGGGCTGTTACAGGAAGTATTTGATGCGGTGCTTCAGATTATCGCACCATTGGTATAAAAAGTAATATAGGGCAGCTGCAGACACATTCATTGGGAAATGTGTCTGCAGCTGTCCTATTATTATGATGCTGAATGTTATTTTTTGAATTTATATAATATACGAATAGAGTTCAGGACACAGAGGAAGGCGACTCCGGAATCTGCAAATACAGCAAACCACATATTGGCATATTTGAGAAATCCCAGAATTAATACCAGTGCTTTTATGATCAAAGCGAAAATAATATTCTGCTTTGCTGTGCGGACAGCTTCCCTTGAGATGGCAATAGCCTGAGGGACAGCCATAAGGTCTTTGCTCATAA
The DNA here is from genome assembly GCA_015057665.1 of Lachnospiraceae bacterium. GTDB lineage: Bacteria > Bacillota > Clostridia > Lachnospirales > Lachnospiraceae > SIG292. The sequence continues at coordinate 19,243 of SVDY01000007.1, forward strand.
AAACAACATCGGCTGCTTCGATTGCCGCATCGGCACCGTTTCCCATGGCGGCACCCACATCGGCACCGGCAAGAACCGGCGCATCATTCATGCCGTCGCCAACGAACATAACAGCGCCGTTTTTTTCACGGATCTTGCGAAGCGTTATAAGTTTCTCTTCTGGGAGAAGTCTGCTGTACACGGTACGGATTCCTGTGCTGGCTGCAATGGTCCGGGCGTTTGATTCATGATCACCGGTCAGCATGGCTGTCTGTAATCCCATTTGATGAATCTGAGAAATGGCTTCTTTTGATTCCGGTTTCACCATATCTTCTATATGAAGGATTCCTATCAGATGGCCGTCTGCAGCGAGAATCACTTCTGTGCCATAGCTGGAAGGAACAAAAGCAGAACAGTCAATATGGTGCTGTTCCATTAATTTTCTGTTGCCACAGAGAAGTTCTTTGCCGGAAAGAAAAGCGTGGATGCCCAGTCCGGCAAATTCTTCTGTCTGTTCCGGTGAAAGATAGGAGATGTTTTCTTCCCTGGCATAAGTGAGAATACTGTTTGCAATGGGATGATTGGATGCTGTCTCGCAGGAAGCAAAAAGAGAGAGCAGTTCTGTTTTTGTATAATCAGAATCTAATGGTATGATTTCCACAACTTCAAAGGTTCCCTTTGTGATCGTTCCTGTTTTATCCATGACGATGGTTTTAATATTTCGAATCGCTTCTAAGGAAAGGCCGTTCTTAAATAGAATTCCATGGGAAGAACCGGCTCCGATTGCTGAAAAAAAGGCGAGAGGAACACTTAAAACAAGGGCACATGGACAACTGATAACAAGGAAAGTAAGTGCCGTATAAATCCAGTAGGACCAGTCTCCGGTCAGAATAGATGGAATAATTGCTGTAATGGCAGCGGCAATTACTACAATAGGTGTATAAATTCGTGAGAACCTGGTAATGAAACGTTCCATCTTTGGTTTCCCGGCAGCGGCATTTTCCACACATTCCAGAATGCGGGATACCATAGACTCTTCCAAAGGTTTATCGACGCGCATTTTGATCAGACCGGATAAGTTAAGACATCCTGAAATCAAGGAATCGCCTGGAACAGCGGAAACAGGGACCGGTTCACCGGTTACGGCAGAAGTGTCGACCCGTGTAGTTCCTTCTATTAAAGTACCGTCTAAGGGAATGCGGTCACCGGCACGGACAAGAAGAATCTGCCCTGGCATAGCTTGTTCCGCCGGAATGATAAAAACAGAATCCTCTTTTACAAGGGAGACTGTTTCAGGACGCATATCGATGGCTTCCATAATGGAATGGCGGCTTTTCTCCACAGCCTTATGTTCAAAGTATTCGCCGATACGGAAAAAGAGCATGACACCGACAGCTTCCGGATATTCTTGGATAAAGAATGCACCAATGGTTGCAATGGACATTAAAAAATTTTCATCAAAAATCTGTCTGTTTCGAAATCCAGCGGCAGCATTTTTTAAAACATTCCAGCCAAGAATCAGGTATGCAGCAATAAAAATGCCTATGTTTGCTGGGAAAGGAGCATAATCAGGAAGAAAAACTCCGATTAGGAAAAAAACGGAGCCGAACAGTATGGCCAGTTCTTCCTTTTTGTGAGCCGGATGACTATCATGGATGTGCCCATGTTCCTGGCAGTGTCCGCCGCAGTCATGGGATTCATGGTCGTGTCCGCCGCAGTTAGAGTGTTCATGATCGTGTCCGCCGCAACTACAGTGTTCCTGATGGTTCCCGTCACAGTCACATTGGTTATGCTCGTGAATCTTTGTTCCGGCATTTCTCCCTTTGCGTTCTCTGATACGGATATCCGGCTCAACAGAGCGGGCGATTCTTTCAATTTGTTCTATGTAATGGTCTGGATGATCCGCAGTAAGACGCAGTTGTTTTGTTGCAAAGGTAATATCCGCTTCCTCGATACCGGGAAGTTCAAGAATCTTTTTCTCAATCTTAGCTGCACAGTTGGCACAACCCAGATTTTCCAGAATGTAAGTCTTTTTAGACACAAAAAACTCCTCCTTTTTATATTCAAGTCTCCCACGCCGTATTGGTGTGGGATCCGCATTAGCTTAGCTTACATAGTTTCAATTTAACATATGAATATGAAACTGTCAATAAAAAAGAGGACTATTTTCGTTGATTACTGTTTTACTTAATACAAATTATTTTTTAATTTGTAGAGGAAGAGTTCCCGTTCTTTCTCGTTCATAGAACTTAAGTGACTGTTATGAAAATCAGAGAAGAAGGTGACATCTTTACCAAACCATTCAGGGGGAAGGAAGGAATTGGCCTCTTCTATGGAAGGAAATTCAACTTCCGCCATAATAAAACCGGCCAGCATGTCTTCAAAAATATCAAGTTCAATCATCAGGGAATCCGTAAGAGGTATCACATATCGTTTCTTTGAGATGATGGTTCCGTCTGCTTTTTCGCGAAGATGCAGATATGCTTCTTTCGTGAGAGGGAGTTCTACCTCCTGTCTTGCCATCATACCGCCGGATTTGTATGTGAGAATGTACTCGTCATCTAAATGACGGATACGTACCACAGGGGCTGTACATAAATAAGCCTGTTCAATCTGGCGGCATGGGTAAGCGGAAAGATTGTCCGGCAGGACTTTTACTAAAAATTTGCGTTCTATTTCCATATTTTTCTCCTTAAAATTCAATCAAAGATGGTTTTGATTCAAAAACGATGATAAGTTGTAAGTTCCTGCTTATTATATCATTCTGTCATAGTGTCCATCAAGATATCAACAGAGGAAAAAAGATCCGTGGGTGTAACATGATGGTTCATGCAGTGTTGAATTAACTGCACGACAAACTCCCGGGAATAAGAAATATGAGGGATTGTTTCTGCATGAATATGCTTGAAATCATGATTGCGGCATGATACAATCTGGATTCCATAAACAGGAATCTGGTCAGATACTTCATGGGTAAGATAATAATAAAGGGAAAGAATGGATTTCTCCTGAGTATAAAGGTGCTTCGAGCCTGTCAGATTAAGGTTCATCATAATAACTCCTCCTTTTGGCAGATTGGAGGAAAGATATGGAAATATATATGAAATTTAATTGATTATACCATATATGGATAAAAAAGGGAATAGAATGTGCTGAATTATGAAAGAAAAAAACAGTCTTTTATTCCTAAGGGTTTTTTGGTATACTAATTATAATTAAGGAGGATTCCGATGAATTATAATAAAAAATCCATAAAGCTCCGGGAGAGAAAACTGGAGACAAAGAAAATTAGAAAAGTAAAAAAAGCAAAAACCATATCTTTTTATGCATTGATCGGAATCATGCTGTTTGGCATCAGCATGACAGTTGGTCTTGGACTTGGTGTGTTCCGGGGAATTCTGGCAAGTGCACCTGATGTGGATGAGATTGATGTGGAACCGAAAGGTTTTATTTCCACGATTTATGATACTGACGGCAATCCGATTCAGGAACTGTCAGATTATACATCTAATCGTATCAAGGTATCTTATGATCAGATTCCGGAGAATTTAAAAGATGCATTCATTGCAATTGAAGATGCCCGTTTTGAAGAACATAAAGGTATTGATATTAAAGGAATTGTCCGCGCTTTGTTTGTAAACCTTGCCAGCGGCGGAATCAGTGAAGGCGCCAGTACGATCACTCAGCAGCTGATTAAGAACAATGTATTCAACGTAGGTGTCGGTGAGACTACTTTTTTCTCCAAAGTAGAACGCAAGATCCAGGAATGGTATCTTGCTCTTCAGATTGAGAAAGAATTAGAAAAAGAAGAAATTCTCACTCATTACCTGAATACCATTAATCTTGGAAAAGGTACACTTGGAATCGGAACAGCGGCCAGAACCTATTTTGATAAAGGAGTCAGTGAACTGAATCTTGCAGAATGTGCAGTTTTAGCTGCTATTACAAAAAGCCCTACCAATTACAATCCGGTTGATAATCCTGAAAAAAATAAAGACAGAAGAGATAAAGTTCTCTCTGATATGCTGGAGCAGGAACTGATTACAACAGAGGAATATAATGAAGCCATGGAAGACGGCGTTTATGAGCGGATTCAGAAAGTATCTGCAGAGAATAAAGATGACGGTATCTATTCTTATTTTGTAGATGCGGTGATAGAGCAGATTGTAGATGACCTGAAGGAAGCTCTTGGTTATTCAGAGACACAGATTTATAAGCTTCTTTATACCGGAGGTTTGAGTATCTATTCTACACAGGATATGGCACTTCAAAAGGTTGTTGACTCTGTTGTCAATAATGAGAGCAATTATCCATCCGCATCCGGTTATGCCCTTACATATCGTCTTTCTCTTTTGAAAGAAGATGGAACTGCGGTTAATTATTCTGAATACGATGTGGTTGCATTTATGAAAAATGAGAACCCAAATGCCGGTCTCATATATTCATCCAAGCAGAAAGCTGAAGAAGATGTTGCCAAATTCCGTGCATCTGTAGTAAGTGAGACGGACAAGGTGACAGGAGAGACCTATAATGTTGTGATTCAGCCACAGGCTTCTGTTACCTTGATGGATCAATACACTGGGGAAGTGAAAGCTCTCTCCGGCGGACGTGGAGAGAAGACATCAAATCTTTCCCTTAACAGAGCTACCGGTACAACGAGACAGCCTGGGTCTACATTTAAAATATTATCCACATTCCTTCCGGCCTTAGATACCAAAGGGAACACACTGGCAACGGTTTATGATGACGCGCCATACAATTATGTTGGAACAGACAGACAGGTTAGAAACTGGTGGGGAACCGGTTACTACCGCGGTTACTGTACGATCAGGGAAGCTATAATAGATTCTCTTAACGTAATTACTGCCAAGACCATGGAAGAGGTGACACCTCAGCTTGGTTATGATTATCTTTTAAAACTTGGTTTTACTACTTTGGTAGAAAACAGGGTAGAAGCCAATGGGGAAGTTCATTCTGACATTGTTCAGCCGCTTGCCCTTGGCGGCATCACAGATGGCATTACTAATATGGAATTGACAGCTGCCTATGCTGCAATTGCCAATGAAGGTGTTTACATCAAACCAAAGTTATATACGAAGATACTTGACTATGACGGTAATGTTCTTTTTGAAAATGTCACAAAAGAGAACAGAGTCATGAAAGAAACAACAGCATGGCTTCTTACAAATGCAATGAAGGACGTGCTTACAAAGGGTACCGGAACTGCAGCGAGACTTTCTACTGGTATGACAGCTGCCGGTAAGACTGGTACCACATCCAATAAATACGACTTCTGGTTCTCCGGATACACTCCGTATTATACTGCATCTGTTTGGATGGGATATGATATTAATACTAACTTTTCCGGGGATACCTATCCGAAAGTAATCTGGAAGAAGATTATGGATGGCGTTGTGAAAGCAGAAGGGCAGCAGAAAAAAGGATTCCCTTCCTGTGACAATATTACAAGCCGTACCATCTGTAAAGAATCCGGTCTTCTTGCGGTAGATGGCGTCTGCAATGCTGTAAAAGATAATAAATGTACAGCAACAGAGTATTTCGAAAAAGGTACCCAGCCTACAAAGAAATGCAATATCCATACCAAGATTACTGTATGTAAAACATCAGGTCTGCCTGCAGGCCAGTATTGTCCTGAAACAGAAAAAGAAGAAAAGGTATATCTTATTAAAGAAGAAAAATATGGAACCGCCACCTGGGATACTCCATATATTCTTCCAAAAGATTTCAAAGAGAAAGTGTGTGATAAACACGATGAATTTAGCTGGATCAAGGATCTGCTGACACCATCAACCGGTGCACCGGCAGAGACACAGCCCGCATTAGAGACAATTCCATAACATTCAAGTCTCCCTTGTGAGATTTGGCGCGGGATTTCCGTCAGCTTCCATCTGATATAAAAAGGGGCGTTGCCAAAAGCAGCGTCCCTTTTGTAATCTTATGCAGTTTCGGAACAGATATGTGATAAAAGATATCTTTAAAAACCAATGATAACTCCGTACAAAATAACAAGAACACCAAGTACAATACGGTAGATGCCAAATGCTTTAAAGTCGTTCTTTTTGATGTAACTCAACAGGAATTTAATGGCTGCCACGGATACAACGAAAGCCACGAACATTCCAAGAAGAAGAATGAAAATCTCATATCCTGTAAAGTTAAATCCGAATTTGACGATTTTTAAAAGGCTGGCACCGAACATAACCGGAATAGACAGGTAGAAAGAATATTCTGCGGCGATGAAACGGGAAGTACCAAGAAGAAGGGCACCCAGAATGGTTGCACCGGAACGGGAAGTTCCGGGAATCAGAGCAAGTACCTGACAGCATCCGATCAGCAATGCTGTTTTGTAACTAAGGCTGCTGAAATTCTTAATCCGGGCTTTGCGGCCTTTTTGAAAATTTTCGATGACAATAAATAAAATACCATATAAAATCAAGGTAAAGGAGATTGTCTGCCAGTTATAGAAATGTTCATCCAGAAAATCATCAAACAAAAGACCTAAAACAGCAGCTGGAAGACAGCCGACGATGACCTTCGTCCAGAGACTGATAATCTCATTCTGCTTTGTTTTTGATTTCTGAAATGGCCATAACTTGTGAAAAAATAAAATACAAACAGCCAGGATGGCGCCTAACTGGATGACTACAAAGAACATTTCCAAAAACTCTTCGCTCATCTTAAGATGGATAAACTCATCTACAAGGAGCATATGACCGGTACTGCTGATTGGAAGCCATTCTGTAATACCTTCTACAATACCGAGGATGATTACTTTTAATATTTCTAACATCAGTTCCCTCCATAATAAATAGTCAGGGAATAGGATTCCCTTGTTTACATACATATTCATAATATCATGAATAAAACAAAAAACAAATATAAATTCGTATAAAAGGAGAAAATATGAAAAAGAAGATAATGACCATTACAGACTGGGTTCATTCTGTACTTGCTTCTTCTATTGAAGAGGGAGATTTTTGCATCGATGCCACAGCCGGAAAAGGAAAGGACACCTTGTTTTTGGCAGAGAAGGCAGGCGAATCCGGACAAGTTCTTGCTTTTGATATTCAGGAAGAAGCGATTTTTCAGGCAGAACAACTGATTAATGACCATGGATATAGGGAACAGGTAAGGTTTGTTCTGGATGGCCACGAACATATGGAACGCTATGCAGATAAAGACAGTGCAGCGGTGATTTTATTTAATCTGGGATATCTGCCCGGAGGTGACCACACTCTGGCAACAAAAGAATCTACTACGTTGGAGGCTGCGAAAAAGGGACTTTCGATTCTTAAAAAGCAGGGGGTCATGTGTATCTGTATTTACAGTGGCGGAGACAGCGGATTTTCTGAAAAAGAAGCTGTTCTTTCCTGGGTACAAAGCCTGCCTGCAAAAGAATATGATGTGATTTCCTGTTCCTTTATCAATAAACCGAATCATCCGCCGCTTCCTGTTTTTATCAGAAAACGTTAGATGGAAAGAAGAGTATCTTGACAAGAAATAGCATAGAAGATACAATAATAATTTAGTAACAATTCCAATTGTTTTGGAAATATACATTTTTATAAGAAATAGGAGTGATTTTTTTGGATTCGAGTTCCGTAGGCCGAGCGGCAGCGCTGGTGATACTGGTAGCTTTATCGGCATTTTTCTCTTCTGCTGAAACAGCACTTACGACAGTAAATGTACATCGAATGAGAGCTTTGGCAGAAGATGGTAACAAGAGAGCAGACCGGGTATTAAAGCTTAAGGAAAATTCTCAGAAACTTCTCAGTACGATTCTGATTGGAAATAATATTGTAAACTTATCTGCTTCTTCTATGGCAACAACATTAACCATTGATTTATTGACAAATGCAGGTTTTTCCAATGCAGCAGCTCTTGGATCCGGTATCTCCACCGGTGTGATGACATTTCTTGTGCTGATTTTCGGAGAAATATCTCCTAAGACGGCTGCAACTATCTATGCAGAGAAACTTGCTCTATTATATGTAGATATCATCCGTTTTCTTGCATTGATATTCACACCGATAGGGATTATTGTGGATGGATTTGCCGGAGGATTTTTAAAATTACTTGGAATTGACCGTAATGCGGGCGAACAGGCCATGACAGAACGAGAACTGCGTACGATTGTGGATGTGAGTCATGAGGATGGTGTCATTGAGAACGATGAACACGAATTTATCAACAATGCCATTGATTTTGGTGAAGCAGTCGTAAAGGATGTCATGACTCCGAAGGTAGATGTGGCCTTTGTTTCTGTGGACGAGACATACGAAGAAGTTGCAGATCTTTTTGTCAATGAAAAGTATACCCGTGTTCCTGTATATGAAGATACAAAAGACAATGTGATAGGTATCCTCAATCTGAAAGATTTATATTTTTATAGAGAACGGCACCAGGGGGAACCCTTTGATATCCGTAAGATTATGCGAAAAGCTTTCTTCACTTTTGAACATCAGAAAGTTGCAGTTCTCATGCAGCAGATCAGAAAAAAAGAAGTCAGTTTTGCCATTGTACTGGACGAATACGGCGGAGTGGCCGGGCTTGTAACTTTAGAAGACCTGATTGAAGAATTGGTCGGAGAAGTAAGGGACGAGTACGATGAGGATGAGAAAGATTCTATTGTATGTGTTGCAGAAGGCGAATATGTAGTGGAGGGCAGTGTGAAACTGGATGATTTAAACGATGCCCTTGACATTGAGCTGGAATCAGAAGATTATAGTTCTCTTGGCGGTTATCTCATTGAACTTCTGGATGATATTCCGGAAGTGGGAGAAGAGGCTGTTGAAAACGGAATCAGTTATAAGGTTCTCTCCGTAGATAAGAATCGTGTGGACAAAGTTCTTATCAAGATGACCAAAGCAGAAAAATAAAAATAAAAAAGTTCTTGCCAAAGGACCAAAGACGTGGTAATATATATCCTGTTGATAAGGTCCATTGGTCAAGCGGTCAAGACGCCGCCCTCTCACGGCGGAAACAGGGGTTCGATTCCCCTATGGACTGTTTTAATACAGAGAAGAGAAAACTCACAAACCCAGTATATACAAGGGATTGTGAGTTTTTTTATATTGCTGAGAATTATAGTTTTTTTCAAGGTAATCAAATAGGTAATCAAGAGCAAGAAAGGAGGAAGCATCGTTTAACTGCGTCAATTATACCGTTATTTATAGTTTTTAAGAATGATTTTAAAAGACATGTCATATCTTAGTTATACAAAGAAATTCAACTTGAGTTGTTTTTGTGGTTGTTTGCTTGTTTTTACAAATTAAGTTGATTTGTTTTGAAAAACAATAAAATAACTTAAGTTTTTGTTGAATTAATTCAGTTATTCCTTTAAAATATAATAAAGGAAGTGAAGTGATATGTTAAGAGAAGACTTAATTGAGTTAACTAATTTTGTAAAAGAGAAAAAAACAGAAGGACAGCAGCTCGAAGTAAAAGCTGCTCATTTGGATTGTCCCAAAAAGCTCTATGATACACTTTCCAGTTTTTCCAATCAGGATGGCGGTGGAACTATGCTGTTTGGAGTGGACGAGTCAAAGGAATTTGAAGTTGTAGGCGTTTTTGATCTTCAGTTATTGCAGAAGAAAGTGACGGAACAATGCAATCAGATGGAGCCGCCAGTACGTGCTGTGTTTACTTTTGCAGAAGTTGATGGAAAGCCGGTGTGTTCTGCAGAAATTCCAGGTATTGATTTGGCGGAAAGACCATGTTATTACAAAGGGGCAGGACGAGTGAAAGGATCCTATATCCGTGTGGGAGATGCGGATCTTCCTATGACAGACTATGAATTATATAGTTTTGAAGCGTTCCGTAAGCATCTGCATGATGATGAGCGAATTGTGGAGAGAGCTACTTTGGCGCTTTTGGACAAGGATAAGATTCAGAACTATATGCGTAATAAAAGAGCAGAGAGACCAGGATTTGCTATGCTCTCAGAAGAGCAGGCTATGGAGATGCTTAATATTACACGAAATGGTAGTCCGACTCTGGCAGCAGTCATGAACTTTTGTATGTATCCGCAAGGGTATTTTCCACAATTGGGTATTACGGCTATCGTGGTGCCTGGAACAGAGATAGGGGATGTATCAGAAGATAATTCAAGATTCATAGACAACAAACGAATTGAAGGTACGATTTCTGATATGGTGGAAGAAGCAGTTGCTTTCTGTAAACGTAATATGAAAGTCAGTACGATTATTGATCCGGAAACAGGAAAAAGAAAAGATCGTACCGAGTACCCGCTTGAAGCAATTCGTGAAGTTATCCTTAATGCAGTAATTCATCGCGATTATAGTCATTATACAGAAGGAACCCCAATCCAGTTAAATATGTATTCTGATCGATTAGAAGTGCATAGCCCAGGCAGTCTTTACGGCCGAATGACAGTGGAACAATTAGGATTTGCAAAACCAGATTTACGAAATCCGGGACTGGCGGTCATGACAGAAATGCTGACAGGAGCAGAAAATCGTTATTCCGGAATTCCGACCATAAGAAGAGAGATGAAGGCATATAACCTGCCGGAACCAGTCTTTGAGAATAGAAGAAATGAGTTCGTGGTCACACTTAGAAATAAGAGACAAGAAGAAACTATAACGATACCAAGTGTGCGAGTGATAGAGATAGGATCTAAAGAAGATCTGATTTCTTTTTGTAAAACGCCGCGAAGCCGTAAAGAAATTGCGGAGCATTTGAGAATCAAGACAATTGCATTTGTCACCGAACATTATCTGAAGCCTCTGTTAGCGGATGGAAGTTTAAAAATGACAATACCGGACAAACCAAAAAGTAAGAATCAGAAGTTTTATTCATAATTTATATTATCAGAAAGCCCATATCAACCAATCGGAAGATATGGGCTGTTCTTTTTCATTTTTATTAGTCTCATTTTGAACTGCTGCCAATATTTAGTCAGCGTATTCAATCATCTCGATAATGTTGTTCCGGTCCGTCGTCCAACATCTATGGATAAATTCTTTTCCTCCGGCAATTGTAATTTCTCCACAACGGCAGGTGATACATTCTGTAGGAGTTATGGACTCCAATATATCTCGACATAATCGGCACTTTGCACGGTTCCGGATAATAGTGCGAACCCGAAACATGTCCAGAACATAAGAAGGGATGTTGTTCTTGTCGATGTTATGAATTTTGCAGTATTTGTGAAGTTTAGGTAGATTGACATTTATGCTGCCAGATGTCCTGACAGGATCATACCATGGATATACATTTGTTTTGGGCTCTGCAGAAGAACCCGTTTTTTTGATTTTTTCTTTCCCACAATCAGACATTGGCATTTACTTTCCTCTCAATTCATTTTCATAATCCTTTTATTTTTGGACAAAGCAATCATTAGCTCGAATCACATGGCGCAACCGATTGTTTCTGCAAAAACTGCAGCTGCCATGATATCTACATTGAATATAGACGGCTTTGCATTTTAAAAACGGACGCCGCTTTTCCTTTCCGTACTTAATTGCTTTATCCAGACTCATAGTTCCTACTCGCTGACAATTGGGTCAAAATTATGAAAGGCCATATAAATTAATTGAGAGAGTGTGTCTGCAATGATGTATTTTGTTTCGTCAATACACTGTTCTGTATAGATTTCAACACCAAAATCCATAGCTTTCATATTTGCAAAGCTGATCAGGGCATCGGTATTGGTCCCTTTTTTCGTTAAAAAAGCAGTTTCGTTTTGTCATCAAGTGTTCGTGCAACCACCCAGTACATCGTTATTTCTCTCCTTTACTTCTTTTGGAACAAGGTCTTTGGCATACTTGTAATTATAAGCAGAATGCTTAAATAATTTTCATAAAATTAATTAATGTAAATTTATTAAAGTATATCTCGTTATTTTCAAAATTAATATGAAAAATATGTAAATAGGAGTGTGACTGCGTGTAATGCGGCGCTCCTATTTTGTGATTGTAAGGAATGAATTGTACGTACCGACCATTGTTGGTTTACCATAGTTTTGGATATGTTTTCGAACGAGGATGGTCATTTTATAGTGCTATAATGGAAAAAAGTTTTTCATTATAGGAGATTTAAAAATGCATAGAAAAGATTTTATGGAACGTGTGCTTCAGTATATGATTGCGCATTTGAATGAAGACTTGAGAGTGGCGGCAGTTGCGCATGAATTTAATTACAGCTCGGCTTATTTTTCAAAACTCTTTTTTGATTATTTTGAGATTCCTTTTATGCGTTTTTTTAGGAGTATGAAACTAAGAGGTGCAGCACGGGAAATACTTCAGAACCAATCTATAAAAGGAATACGTGAAAAATGGGGTGGATATTCGAATGCCATGAGTTTTTGCAAAGCATTTCGCAAAGAATTTGGAATGTCACCAAAAGATTTTCTGCGATATGCGGATGACGTGCCGGATATGCCGGCAAGAAAGAGGTTAGATGGGGATGAGCTTACAATAGAATATGTATTTTTGGATGAAATAAAAACTGCATCCTATTCTTTGTATCACTATAACTACTATGATAATGAACCGGATTTTTGGAAAAAAGAATTTGCATATGGACTTTTTCACGGAGTTGATAAAGAAAAATGGAAAGATTTCAATCCGCAGATTGGTTTTTGGTGGAACAAGACGGCGGAAGTAATGAATTATGCTGTGGGAAGACAACTTGATTATCAGGACAAGATACCTAAGGGTATGGATATCTTTGTGTTTCCGGCGGGAAATTATGTTATGTTTTCGACGAAAAGAAAGGAGACAGACATAGAAAATGCCAAATTGCTTCGCAAAATGAGTCAATTCATTTTTTTTGAATGGAAAATAATAAATCAAAAAAAATTCGACATCATGAGAAGTACTTTTGAATGGTGTGATAGAGAAACGGTGAAGATTTATGTTCCTATTATTCTGGAAACGAATACTTGGAAGACTAGTTATGGAGTAGATACATGGATTCGTTATATTAATAATCATATTGATGAGGAACTTACTATTACAAAACTTGCGGATATCTTTGGTTATTCCAGAACGAGTTTTCGTCAGGTTTTTCAACTACATTATGAAATGGATCCGGCTGTTTATATTCGCAGGAAGCGTTTATATTTTACTGCACAGGAAATAGAGCAGGAGGTCAGGAAAGAAAAACAGATACTCATTTATCAAAAGTATAACTTTAAATCAAAAGAAGAATTTATAGATTTATATATAGAAGAATTTGGTATCAGTCCGTTTGGAAAGGAAAAAATAAAAGTTGAGGTTGTAGATTTGAAACAATACTATGACCAATACAAAGCCTGTATGAAAATTACATATTCTGAATTAAATGATATTAAATTCCTTGGGAAAACAGTTATGCCCCAGACAACTATGTGGAGTGAGGAATATAAGATTTCTTCACTGGCGGCCTATTGGTTCTTGAATGACTTTGATTCTATGTTAGGGAAAGATTGTGCATGTAAAGAGGTTGGGCAAGAGAATAAGGTTGCCATCTGGAAACAGTGTCCGCAGCAGATGGACACTGATGAACTATATGAATATGTGCTTGGCCCGGTTGTGGATGAGTTTCATTCGGACTGGAATGAGGGGAGTCCGTTTCTAATAAGAGGTGGACGATATGCTGTCTTTGAAACTATGCAGGAAACGGATGAAGACAATTTAGAGGAAATGTATCTATTGTTGACCAGGTGTGCTTTCTATGGATGGTGCAAAGAAAACATTGATAGATACGATTCAAATCGTATTGTGTTTGCATGGTATAAAAATAAAAAACTGTATTTTTATATTCCTATTTTCAGATAGAACATGGCGGAAAGAGGAAGCTGATTTTGGACATGTTTATCTCCAATAAGGAGGTTTTTGTTGTGATAAACTTATAATGTAAATAAAAAGGGCAGAAGAAAGAACGAATCTTTATACCCTGTATTTAATTATAAAGAAAGGAAGAGAAACGATGAAACAATTAAGAAGAAAGCATTCTCGAATCCTGGCATTTCTGCTGGCATTTATTATGGTTCTTTCTGTTATGCCGATTACAGCGTTGGCAGAGGCATTGGACAGCTCCGAATTGGCATTTAATGTACAGAATCCAGCTGGTTATGTAACAGTCAGTTTCGAGGATAACGGAGTTCGCCCTCAGGGTGCATCCATCATGAACCCGGATCTTTATCAAGAAGCGTTGGGAACAATTATTGAACCGACGAAAGTACCATTTCTGGAAGGAGAAAATATGGCTCAGGTGACAGTCCGTCTCCTGGATGCAATGGGAATCAAATATTCTCATACAGGCAATATGACGGATGGATTCTATTTGTCCAGTATTGATAAGTTCACCTTTAACAACAAGTATTATGAAACGCTGGGAGAGTTTGATGCAGGCAATGAATCCGGCTGGTGTGTTAGATTAAATAACTGGCATATTAACAGAGGAACTGCGGATTTTGAAGTGGAAGACGGAGATTCCATCAAATGGCTTTACACATGTCAATACGGATCCGATATCGGTGCGGATTTTAGCAGCAAAAGTGCTAAAATCACGGATGTATTATTTACTGATCCGGAATTTGAAGTAGTGAAATATGATGATTGGTATTATGAACTGAACGTTCCTGCAGGTACATCGGAGGTTGCATTTGAAGTTGAACTTGAAAATTATGCATCTGTTATCAGTGTGTTTGTAAATGGAGAAGAGGTAAAGTATCGTCCTAACTCCCCGATTCTCGTGTCAAACTATGATACAATTACGATAGAGTCTACATTGGAACATATGGATGTAAATAATAACAATGAAGTTACAACTTACACAGACACTGTCGATATCTGGGTATGTAAAGAAGCGGAACCACCTAAGCTGACAGTACGTCAGGATGCACCTGACACGCTGGAAGGTGTCATAGGTGAGTCGGTAGAACTTGATCTTGCAGAGGTGTTTGATAATCTCTGGATTGGTGATATGCACTACACTGTTACATGTGAAGCACTTGATTTGAATCTGGAGTGGGATAACAATCAATGGTTTGATATGGAGTGTGGCGATACCGCAGGAGAATATGAATTAGTCTTTTCTGTAAGTGACGGAACCGATATGGTAAGTCATACGATTACACTGAATATACTGACAGAAAGAATAAAAACAACTCCGACTATTCGACCGGAATATGCCGAAACAAAAGAGAAGATTTATGTTTATACAGGTGGCATCTATGTGCGTGTCATGCTTGAGACAATCTTTGAAGATAAGGATGGAGATCCGCTTACCTACAACATTCTTGTAGATGGTGAACCTTATGTTCCTGAAAAGTATGAAAATATTGTATTAGACAGTTCTCATATCGTATTTTATGAAGACAACACAGTGAGAAAAATCGAAGTAACAGCGACTGACGGAACAACGGAATCAGAAGTATTTACTGCATACTGCATCGGTGCAAAAGCAGAGATTACAGTTCCAAAGGACAGTCCGCTTTTTACTACAAATGACGGAATTAGTTATAATTATATCAACCATACAGCGGCTGATAATCGTTTTAAACTTGAAAAGAAAATCAACGTTGAGACTGATCTTCTGAAAGTGGAATGGACTTCTTCGGATCCTTCTATCGCAAATATTGATAAAGACGGTAATGTGACCGTTGCCGAGGATATAGCTTATGTTGCTAACGTAACAATTGGTCTGTCTTCCGGAACAAATTCATGGGGTGGAATTGAATGGCTCGGAAGTACATGGGTTACAATTTATCCACAGGCACCACAGAGGGAAGATCTTACAGTAACATTGGCTGAGAATGAAGATATGACACAGTCAGTTGAGCTGTGGGGAGATGATGCAATTCCATTCTGGGATATCAATATGTTTGATATCAAGGTGGATGATAAGAATATCTGTAATGTAGAAGTGCCATTATACGGTCCTCTTACCGTATCACCAAAACAGGTAGGAAAAACAAAAGTAACTTTAACATTAAAGGATAATCCATCTATCAAATGTGAATTCTATGTTATCGTAGAAGGTTATGGTCTGAAAGTGAAAGGACAGAACAATAACAGTGTAACATTTGAAAAAGGCAAAAAAGTTCAGATGGAAGTTCTGGGCGCACAGGCAGGAGAAAACTTCACGTGGGAATCTCAGGATGAAACTATTGCAACTGTAGATAACCAGGGAGTTGTAACTCTTCAGAAAACAGGTGCTGTATATATTAAAGCCAAATCTTCTCGTTCCACAGAGGATAATGTAATTGCGACCGGTGCATATTTACAGGTGAAAGAAGCCGGCAAAGTATATCTGGAAGAACTTGCAATACCGGGATACAATTACTTCACAGATATGATTAGTGAAAAATCCGCATTCCAAGCTGCTCAGTTAAACTATAATTGGAGGATTTTAGAAGATCAGTATTATTACAGTACACTGGAATTCAAACCATATTTTGATGATGAGACATTAAATGCGGTTCTTAAATATGAAGACCAATATAATAAAGCACAGACAGTAGAATTAAAAGATGGCGAGCTGGTTGAAATCTATGACGGTATTTCTCCGGGATGTAATCTTGTAACTATCGAGGTGTCTGCCAAAGATAATAAGGAACAGGTTACAACGTATACATTTGAAATTACACGTCCATATAACCCTGTAAACGACATCTACGATATTACGGTTTATCCAAATGGTGAAGATGTACTGTATTATCCGACTTACAAAGACTGCGTAGAAGGAACCATGTTCCAGTTTGACGAAGAAACCGGTGAAACAACAGAGAATAACTGGTGGGATGGTGGATGGTATTCATACACAACGTACGTCTTTGGAACAAGAACAAAGTCTATTTCTTTAAAGCCGTATATGGCTTATGAAAATCAGAAGGCTATGATTTATGTAAATGGTAAGCCTTATGAAGAAGCAGTACAGGATTGGAAGTGTATGCCAATCGAATTTAACGGAGAAACATTGAAGATTGAGTACTATGTTAATTCAGAAAAATATCATGAAGAACAGCTTGCAGCTGGTGTGGAAAATCCATTTGAGAATCCGGAAAAAATCTACACAATCTATGTGGAGAATGTAGAACCTCTTGGAATCGAAGCGGTCATTACATCTGCCCAGTTATCAAAAGGTGCTTTCTATGCACCGGGATTTAAGTCCAATGTATACTCTACAGAGGCCCTCATTCCGGCTGATTCCACAGGAACAGAGCTTACTTTTACAGTGGCGGATAAATATAAAGTTTATCGTGATTACATTAGCGAAGATACCAGATTAGAAACAGAAGCAGGAGAAAAGGAAGGAATTCTTACATATAAAGTTGATATTGAGATTCCGGAATATTCTGATTATGGCGGTCTTAATATTCTTTTGGAAGAAGTAGATCCAGACACAAATGAGAGCGGAATGGCCCAGTATAGTTTTTCTGTGTACAAGAGAGGAACAAAAGATGTCTATCCGGACTCTGTTGAGGAATATCTCTGTCTTGGATCTCAGTATACGAACCAGTCCAACTTTGGTTTGGCACCGGAAAGAACTTTAAAATCTAACGGGATGGTATTGTCTGTTGGTAACTTTGGCGGATATATCGTATATAAATACGATAAACCGATTGAAAATGATCCAAAGAATCCGTATGGTGTAGACTTTGTGGTTTATGGTAATCCATTTGGTGAAGGGGCTCATGAACCAGGTAATGTAGAAGTATCAAAAGACGGCAAAACATGGTATCTTCTTGCAGGTTCTGACCATTACGAAGATTATTGCGACTGGGATTATTCCATGACCTATACGAATAATAAGGGTGAGTCCTCCTGGGTCAACAGTGATGGAGAAAGCGGAACAAACTACAAGTATCCAAATGTTTCTTTATATCCATATTTCAATTGGACAGATGTCTTAGAAGATTCCATTACTGTATCCGGTCCTAGACTTAACAGTGCTGCCCAGGATGCATACGGAAGTGCGGCAGCAGTTCTGTCTGAATTTGGATATGCAGACGTAAATATGAATGGAACGATCGACGGAAAAGCTCACAATCCATATGATCATCCGAATAAATTAGCAGAAGTGGGTGGAGACCAGTTTGACCTTGCATGGGCAGTTGATGAAGCAGGTATGCCGGTTGAACTTGACAGCATTTCCTATATTAGAATCAGTACTGCATCCAGCATTTATGCAGGTGCAATTGGTGAAAAATCAACAGAAATCACAGCTGTGAACCGTATTACCAATCCAGAAGAAGAAACAGTAGGAACAACCGCTGCACCGGAAGCGATTCTCATTAACGGTGAGAAGATTACAATGCCTGAGACAGGAAGTATCGTAAAAGCAGAAACTGTAAACGGAGAAGTAAAGATTGACGTTAAAAGTTCCGAAAATGTACATGTGTACATCAATAATACATATGGTGCAAAACGTACTTACGAACAGCTTCCGGAAAAAGAAATCGTAAGGATTATCTGTCAGGAAGACAACAAAGCACCATATATCGTATATCTTACATTTGGCGAGGTAGAAGAAGCAGAATCTGATTTTGTTCAGATTTACAAAACAACAGGTGATTATCTGGAAGGACTCGGTACACCGATTGTTGATTCTATCGGTGGTGAATGGAGAGTTCTCGGGCTTGAAAGAAGCGGACGTGAAGTTTCAGAAGATTATTATGATAATGTAGTTGCATATGTAAAAGAAAAAATCAATGAAAAAGGGCAACTTCATAACAGGAAATCCACAGATAACTCCCGTGTTATTTTGGCTTTGACAGCAGCAGGTTATGATCCTACAGACGTGGCCGGATATAACCTGTTAGAAGGTTTGACTGACATGGATTATGTAACATGGCAGGGAAATAACGGCGCTGTATTTGCATTGCTTGCCTTTGATTCAAACGATTATGAAATTCCAATAGCATCTTCAGGTGCAGACCAGGTGACAAGAGAAAAATTAGTGTCAGAAATTCTCGGTGAACAATTAATGGATGGCGGATGGAATGTAAGTAAATCTATGACGACATCTGATATTGATATGACAGCCATGGCAATTCAGGCACTGGCTCCTTACTATGAGGATGAAAAAGTAAAAGCGGCAGTAGATAAAGCAATAGAATATTTATCCAATTCTCAAAGACCGGATGGAGGATATTCTTCTGTGGATGGAAGTAATGCAGAATCCTGTGCACAGGTTATTGTGGCTTTAACAGCTCTTGGAATTGATCCGGAAAAGGATGTAAGATTCGTTAAGAATGGTAATTCTGTAGTGGATGCACTATGCACGTTCTATGTAGAAGGTGGCGGCTTTAAGCATATAGCAGACGGAAAATTGAATGGAATGGCAACAGAACAGAGCTATTATGCCCTTGCAGCTTATGCAAGATTCTTAAACGGTCAGACAAGTCTTTATGATATGACTGACGTAAATGTTTTTGAAGATGGAACGGGCGAAGACGACGGCCAGAAACCAGGCGAAGACGACGGTCAAAAACCAGGCGAAGACGACGGCCAGAAACCAGGTGAAGACGACGATCAGAAACCGGGAACAGGCAAGCCGGATACAGGCGACAATACTCCGATCGCACTTCTTCTTGCAGCAGCAGTGATATCTCTTGGCGCATGTGTGGTTCTTGTTAGAAAAAAAGAGAATTTCTAATCATTGTTCATCCTCCTAAGGGAACGAACAATAACAATTTAGAAGAAAGAGTGATGTGACCCGTTGCCATGAATACAGAACAGTTTTATGAACAAAAGAGAGCACAATGGGGAACAGAAAAATGGGCAGGTTATATTGAACAGAATATAACCTGCCGGTTACAAGTCGAAATGCTTGCACAGCAGTTTGGTTATTCTGTGACTCACTTTAAAAGAATATTTAAAGATTATTACGGCATGTCTGTTGCAGATTATATTAGGGAACGAAAAGTTGCATACATCGCAGATAAAATACGGAATGGGATGCATTATTCCAAAGCTGCTGCCATGTATGGTTTTCATTCTGAAGCAGGCATTTCACGTGCTTTTTTGAAAGACTACTTTGTAACACCGGCAGTGTACTGGGCAGGAAGTTTTGAACAGATAGCAATATCAAGGTATATAAATAATATGCATGGCTATCTACTGATCAGCTATCTTCATTTTCCTGAAATACGAGTAAAAGCTCAGATGCTTGATAAAGTTACAGAGTCAAATCAGATTCAAAAAGCTGAACTTTTACATTGGAAGCAGTCCTCATATCCTGCCGTACCAAAAAAGCGGCTTATTTACAATAAAAGCTGCAGAGAAGACAAATTTGCATTTTGGACTGTGGATCATGTGGGGGAAACCTATGAATATTGGCTGGGAACCCAGATAGAAGAGGTAGACGATTCTGAAGAAAGTAAGATCTGCTGCCTTGAAAAAGGAAAATATGCGATGTTTGAAATAAAAGACTATTCCGATCTGGCAGATTTTTCGCAGGCAATTGACATTCTTATCGAATGCATCTTCCATGACTGGTGCAGGGAAAATGAGGAGAAAATAGACAAGAGCCGTATGATCTATGAACGGTATGCAAATAAAAAGGTATACTTTTTTATTCCGGTAAAAGAATAACGAAGAATTCCATTCCTAAGTATATGGAAAGAAAGTGATAAAGGGCAAAGAACCGATTGATTCTTTGCCCTTTGATTCTTTATAAAAGAACTAAAAATTATGTGAGACTAGTTATATACGTTTTTTGACTTGTTTTGGCAACAAAATTTGAAAAAATTCAAAAAAATTCAAGAAAAATTTTTCTGAGGGTTTTTCTAATATTCGGTATGTTTTATTGTCATAAATGAACAATGAAAAAGGCTGAAAAGGCCAAAAGGGAGATTATGAAATACAATAAGGATTTTGACGGTGTGCTTGATAATAAAGATACATGGACGTTAGTCGGGATTTCTAAAAATTCTTTCTATAAATATAAAAAAGCGTTGCTTGGTCAAAGTGATTGTGAAGAAGAATAATGAAAATATAGCGAAAAAGTCAAGGAGATTTTAGACGAGAGATTTTTTCATTTTTTTGAAAAAAATCCTTTAGTTGGTTGCCGATTTCTTATTAAAAGCAGTATATACAAGAATAGCAAGGGATGAACAGAAGGATCCTAGGTTTCTTTTGCAATAATTGAAAGGAAAGGAAGTCCGGCCGGTTAGAGGAATATTCCAATCCTTGTATGAAAAAAGTATGTATGATAAATTGAAATCTCTTGTAGAGAGTGGTATCATTGATGCGAAGCAGTTAAACGATGCATATGAGATTATGAAGCGTCGAACAATATTGGAGCAACATCCTTATGATATCTGGTAAGGTAAGAACGGAAAGTGGTATACCTACTTGCCGGATGACACCAAAAAACGTGTCCAGAAAAAAAGAAAAACGAAAGAAGAAATTGAAAATTTAATTGTATCTTTTTATAAGGAAAAGCAGGATAATCCCTCAATTGAAGATATTTTCTATCGATGGATGAATGAGCGAATGGAGTATTTCGAAATTGAGAACTCTACTTATACGAGATATGTAATTGATTTTAAGCGTTGTTTTAGTGAATTCGGAAAACGTAAAATCAAATATGTCAACGAACTTGACATCGAAAAATTTCTGAAAGAAACAATTCGTGAAAAACAGATGTCAAAAAAGGCATTCTATAACATCAGAACATTGATGTATGGAATTTTCAAATATGCAAAAAAACACGGATTTGTTAATTACAGCATTTACGGAGTGATCAAAGAAATCCAATTCACAAAAAAAGAGTTCAATCATAATTCGCGTTCTAATGAAGAACAGGTTTTTTCTTCCGGAGAAGAGAAAAAGATTGTATCCTATCTTGAAGAGAATCTGGATGGCGTCAATCTTGGTTTGCTGTTGCTTTTTAAAACCGGATTAAGAATTGGAGAATTGTGCACTCTTAAGCATTCGGATATTCATGAATGCAAAATTTTGGTTAGAAGAACTGAGACTTTTTTTAAAGATACAACAACGGGAGAATACATCTACGAAGTAAGAGACTCCGCTAAGACAGAAGCGGGGATTCGTGATGTGATTGTAAAAAAGGAATGTACATGGATTCTGGATGCGATTCAAAAGTTATCGCCATCAACAGAATATGTTTTTACACGGGATGGAAAGAGAATGTCTTCGTACGTATTCAGAAATCGTTTATATAATATCTGTGATAGATTAGATATTGATCGAAAAAGCCCGCATAACATCCGCAAAACATACGGTACAAAAATGTACGATAGTGATATTCCAAAATCAATAATGTGTAAGCAAATGGGACATACCGATGTATCATATCTGGAAAAATACTATTATTTTAATCGTCATGAGAGTGAAGAGATTAATACAATAATTAATGACGCTTCAGAATTATAATTGTATTGGTAGTAGGCAATCATAGGTAATCATGATATAATTTTAATGAATCAAATAAAACCATATAAATAAAGGGTTTGTTTATGTTTCATAATTGGTTAGTGGGGTTCGATTCCCCTATGGACTGTTCTGTTATCATTTGGAGTAAACCGAGAACCTAGGAAGAATAGGTTTCCGGTTTTTTGTTGTATAAGAAGTTATTTCGTATTTCCTATACAACAAAAATACTATCATGTGAGTTTAGAAGGAGAAGTATATGAAAAATAAAAAATTGCCGTGCTTATATCTTGTGATACCCTGCTATAATGAGCAGGAGGTTCTGCCTATTACATCAGTTCTATTCAAAGAAAAAATAGAAGAACTTATGGCCATGAACAGGATTTCAGAAGATAGCAGAGTATTGTTTGTAAACGATGGAAGTAAAGACTGTACATGGGATATCATAAAAGATTTTTCAGAAAAAGATAAGATTTTTGAAGGCATTTGTCTGAGCCGGAACAGAGGACATCAAAATGCTCTTCTTGCTGGTCTGATGGAAGCGAAAGAGAAATGTGATATTACCATTTCTATTGATTGTGATGGACAGGATGATATAAATGCCATGAATCAAATGGTGGATGCGTATCATGATGGTGCCCAAGTTGTATATGGGGTGAGAAGTAAAAGAGAGACAGATACTTTTTTTAAGAGGAAAACAGCAGAAAGTTTTTATAAATTAATGAAATGGTTTGGCGCAGAAGTCGTTTATAATCATGCAGATTACCGTCTGGTTTCATCCAGAGTCCTTCGAGAGTTTTCCGATTTTAAAGAAGTGAATATCTTTCTTAGGGGTATGTTTCCACTGGTTGGTTTTAAAAGTACGTCTGTCTACTATGAAAGGCATGAACGTATTGCTGGGGAAAGCCATTATCCTTTAAAGAAGATGCTTGCGTTGGCATTTGATGGTATTACTAGTTTAAGTATTAAACCCATTCGTATTATTACGGGACTTGGTCTTTGTATGTCAATTGCCAGTTTTCTGGCTATTATATATGTGTTTGTTTCTCTGTTGGCAGGCATGGTTGTTCCTGGGTGGTCCAGTACAGTACTTTGTATTTGTCTGATAGGAGGAATTCAGCTTATCTGTCTTGGCGTAATAGGAGAATATGTTGGAAAGATTTATCTCGAAACAAAGGAACGCCCTCGTTTTATTATTTCAGAACGGACTACTGACAGGAAGAATGATTAATACTGGGAGGTAATCATGCAGTTGCAAAAAAAACATTCATTAAAAATGAAATACAAGGAAGATTTACTCTTCTCATTTTTATTTCTCGTCACAGCAGTTTTTCTTTTCTGGAAATGCAGATATGGAATTGGCAACATTGATGAATCTTTTTATTTGACAGTTCCCTATCGATTACTGCAGGGAGACGGTTTATTTGTACATGAATGGCATTTATCCCAGATGGCTGGTGTTCTTACAATGCCGTTTCTATGGATATTTACTTCCCTGAATCATGGAACAGATGGGATTATTCTTGCTATGCGTATTTTTACTACATGTGTTCAATGTTTTATTGGCATTATGTTGTATTTACGTATGCGTAAATATCATTGGATGGGAGCGGTATGTGCTTCCCTTTGCTTTGTTCTCTATATTCCTTTTGGAATCATGGCATTATCCTATAATTCTATGGGAATTATGCTTATGGTATTATCTGGAATTTTAATACTTTCGGAAGGAAGAAAAAAAAGATTTCTATATGTAGGAGCTGGATTATGTTTTGCCGGAGCCGTATTATGCTGCCCTTATTTGGTTCTTGTCTATATATTATATTCCTGTACTGTATTGATAAGAACCATTCTTTGTAAAAAGAAACAGGAGCAGGTACAGGATGATTCTATTTGGAGTATGGAGAGATGGATCTTCTTCACTTTAGGTACTGTCATTGCGGCATTGTTATTTACTATTTTTGTCTTGTCCAGAGCTTCCTTAGAGAAGATTCTGCTGGCATTTTCACAGATTATGAATGACCCGGAACATCCGCCGGTTTCATTGACAGCCAAATTGATTAGTTATCTAAAATGGACATATGGTGCCACATCCAGAGCACCATCTATAAATAGTGTGTTGTTAGCACTTTTAGCAGTATGTATATTAGATGCAAAGCGGAAAAATCATAAAGAGATTTATTTTGTCATTACAGCTATCTGTACTATAATGCTTATGTTTAGTCATTATCAACAGATTGATTATATTAATGCTGTTATGTGGCCGGTAAATATGCTTGCCTTATTTATTGTCCTATTGACAGAAGAAAAAAGAATTAAGGATATTTTTTATTGTTTCTGGCTTCCGGGAATTCTGTATTCTTATTGCCTGCACCTTACATCGAATCAGACAATTCTTGCAATATGTTCTGCTTCTTCTGTTGCTGTAGTTGGAACAGTTATGATGCTGGGGATGTTTGTGAAAGAACTGCTTATTATGCATGAACAATCGAAGCTGTTTGAGAGATGTATCTTTTTTCTGCTATGTGCAGTATTTTGCCTGCAGCTTTGGATACAGGCAGATCTTCGATACAGAAGTGTTTTCTGGGAAAACAGCATGGAAGAACAGACGGAATTAATGGAGGAAGGAATCCAAAAAGGATTGTTTGTGACTCCTTATCGAAAAGAGGTTTATGAAAAAGCCTTGGATAATCTGAGAGAAATAGAAAAATATAACGGAAACAAAGTTCTGTATCTTTCCGAAAATACATGGTACTATCTTGCCAAAGATTATGAAATGGCAACATATTCTGCATGGCTGTCCGGTGTCAACGAACATTCCCTGAATCGCTTGCAGGCTTATTATGAATTAAGTCCTGATAAGCTTCCGGATATTGTATATGCAGATCTGGAATCAGAAGAGATGGTAAGGCTGTTTGTTCAAATGTTTGAGTATGAGATAAGAGAGAACGAAGGAAGATGGATTTTGACAAAATGATATGGATAAAAGGAGTCGAGAAGTATGAATGAAAAAATACAGGAACATGAGGTAATCAAATCAGCCGTTTCCCATACCGCCCGTAATTATGGCATTGATCTGCTCCGCCTGTTTGCAATGTATCTTGTAACCGTCCTGCATGTACTTGGACAGGGAGGGATTTTATCCTCAGCTCAGGGAAGTCAATATATGGTTAGCTGGCTTTTTGAAATTGTTGCTTATTGTGCTGTAAATTGTTTTGCAATTGTAAGCGGATATGTATCTTATACAGAGAAGGAAAAACCATACCGATATTCCAGATATTTGTCTGTCTGGTTACAGGTTGTGTTTTATAGTTTTGGTATTAATTTAATATACTACATATGTAAGCCGGAAGTTATGACAACAGATGTGTTGTTAGATTCTCTGCGTCCTGTTACAACTTACCATTATTGGTATTTTACAGCTTATACGGGCGTGTTTTTTATGATACCCTGGATGAATAAACTTGTACGGGCATGTACGCAAAAGGAGATGAACAGGTTTGCAGCGATTCTTTTTCTGTTGTTTTCCTGTTATGCTAACTATGCAAATGCAACGAAGGATGTATTTCATCTGAGTGGAGGGTATTCTTTTCTTTGGCTTGCAGTAATGTATCTGATTGGCGCATGGATGAAAAAATGTTCCATTCCGGAAAAAGTAAGTAATACAAAAGCGATTGTTTGTCTGGAGATATGTGTTCTGCTAACATGGACAATTAAAATATTTAAAGAAAGCAGTGCTTTTGTATCTTATGTTAGTCCGACTATTTTGTTAGTTGCAGTATGTTTTGTTGTTCTGTTTTCGAAAATGCAGTTTGGTTCATTGGGGAAGAAACTGATTCAATTCTTTGCACCAGCGGCATTTGGTGTATATTTGATTCATGTACAAAAAACAGTGTGGAGTCAGTTGATGACATGGAGATTTGCATATTGTGCACAGTCGCCTGTCTGGCTTCTTCCAATACAGATATTAGGCAATGCAGCTTTTGTATTTATTCTCTGCCTTTTAATTGAAAAAGCAAGAATTCTTTTATTTGAACGGTTTCACATGAATGAGATTGTGGAAAAAGCAGGATGCTGGATCGGAAGAAGATGTATAGATATTTTTACGCGAAAAGGGAGAAAGAACCAATGAAAAAAATATTACTAATTATTATGTTAGTTATTTTAACCGTTTTTCCAGTTGGCTGCAGCAAGGAACAGCCGGGGATTATTCTTTCCGCTCTTTCCTGTGCCGGAAATACGCTTACAGAAGAAGACCTTACTCTTCCGGAATTTCATATTAAGCTTTCTTTCACCGGAGATATGATTCTGACGGCGGATAAGAACAATAGCCGTTCCGATAATTTTCATTATTATACAAGAAATTATCCAAAGGAATATTTCCTTGATAAAGTCAGATATATTTTTGAGGAAGATGATTTTACCACAGTAAATCTGGAGTGTGTGTTCTCGGACCGAAATCTGGCAGCGAGAGACAAAGGGAGCGGACGAGCTTTCTGGTTCAAGGCGCCAACAGAGAATATTGAGATCTTGACTTGTTCCTCCGTGGAAGGTGTTTCCATTGCCAATAATCACACGGAAGATTATGGAGATCAGGGCTATCAGGATACGGTTGAGACAGTAGTCAATGCGGAGCTTGAATACGGATTTGAAGATAAGATTATTTATTATGAAAAGAAAGGATTTCGCATTGCTGTGGTATGTCATGGACTTTGGGGTGAATGGCAGGCGAATGAAATCATTGAATGTATAGAAGAAGCAGAGAAAAACTCTGATTATCAGATTGTATTTTATCACGGTGGAACAGAAGGCGTGTATGAGCCGGAACAATGGAGAGTCCGTGCATCGAGAAAGCTGGTGGATTACGGAGCAGATCTGGTGATCGGCAATCATCCTCATGTGCTTCAGCCAAGAGAAGTTTACAATGGGGCAGAGATTATCTACTCTATGGGAAATTTCTGTTACGGAGGGCATAGTCAGCCGAAGAACAGAACGATGATCTATCAGATGGAACTGACGGTGGATCCCATGAAGATGGAGTTGACGGGACAGGAGTCAACCGTTATTCCGTGTTACGTGTTTACCGGCGGAGGGAATAACAATTTTCAGCCAGCAGTCATCGAGAATGAGACGGAGAAACAAAAAGTTCTTGATTTTATGGATGGAAAGAGGTCTACGCCTCAATAGAGACAAAAAAAGTACCGGATTGATGTCCGGTACTTTTGTGCTCTAGTCTCCGCCAGGTCCGTCTTTTCTTGGACGGAAAGACTCAGGAAGGGGTTCCGAGTCACTGTAGGAATCTTTGGAAGAATCCTTGCTGTTGTTTTTGGAATTGTTCTGAGAAGAGTTTCTCTGGCTGTTCTGAGAATTATTCTGGGAAGAATTTCTTGAACTATTCTGGGAACTGTTCTGGGAAGAATTTCTTGAACTGTTCTGAGAAGAATTTCTCTGATTGTTCTGAGAACTGTTGTAGCTGTTCTGTGAGGAGTTTTTAGAAGAGTTTCTTGAATTGTTATTCATAGCTTTACACCATCCTTTCGAGAATAGGATGTGCGAAAGTGATTTTTTTATTCAAAAAAATTCGAGCCGGTTCAATATTTATATTCTGCTGACCCGGCATCTTCCTCTTGTACTGTGAAAACTTATTTGTCGGTGGAAGATTCAGCTACAACCCATCCCTCTGCACACATGGACTCTACTGTTTTGTCAAGAGCAATGAAATCGCCTTCTTCCATTGGCATAAGTCCTTGAGAAGAGAGTGCGTTTAATGTTTCTTTGTTAGTTGCATCGATGATAAGTGTCTCTACCATAGAGGTATCTGTTACTTCTACATTGTAAGTAACCCCTTCGATTGCTTCATAGATGGCTTTATATTCTGCGATGGATTCTTCAATGATGGCGAACTGGTCTTCTACAAAACCGGTGCAGTCCATAGTTGTAGTCTGTGTGATAGTGTGAACCACATTGTCTTCTGCTTCCAGAACATATTGACCAAGGATGCCGGAATCTTCAATGTGAAGAGTAACTGTTTTTGTTTCCGCCTGATTGCATGCAGTAAGAGAGAGTAGAAGAATGGCTGCAAGAATAAAGGATAGGATTTTTTTCATTTTGGAAACTTCCTTTCTTTTGTATATTTCGCTGTTTCAAGTACGCTTTGGCGTATTTCTATGAAATCTTGAGATTTTTTTATTGTATCACGAATGCTTTCTTTTTTCTATGAGAAAGTGCATCCATTTTATGCTAAAATCTACCCTATTGACGTCAAAAATAGAATCAGTGTAAAATGCCCGTAGAAGCTATAAGAAATATCCTTTTGTTTAAAGAGCAGCATGATAAAGTTCAGGAGTATAATATATGAAAAAATTAGTCATTGCCGAAAAACCTTCCGTGGCGAGAGATATTGCCAGAGTTCTAGGCTGTAATAAAAAAGAAAAAACATATCTGGAAGGCAGAGATTACGTGGTGACATGGGGACTTGGCCATCTTGTCACTCTTGCCGATCCGGAAGATTATAATAAAAATTATAAAGAATGGAAGATGGAAGATCTTCCTATGATGCCGGAGCAGTTAAAATTAAATGTGATTCCCCAAAGCCGGCATCAGTTCAATGGCGTAAAAAACTGTATTCACAGAAATGATATCGATGAGATTATTATTGCTACGGATGCGGGAAGAGAAGGGGAACTGGTGGCACGCTGGATTTTAGTGAAAGCCGGCAATAAAAAGCCCATCAAGCGGCTCTGGATTTCTTCCGTCACAGATAAAGCCATCCGTCAGGGATTTGCAAATCTGAGAAATGGAAAAGAATTTGATAATCTGTACCGGGCAGCCCAATGCCGCGCAGAAGCGGACTGGCTCGTTGGAATCAATGCAACAAGAGCCCTTACCTGTAAATATAATGCCCAGCTTTCCTGCGGCCGTGTACAGACACCGACTCTTGCCATGATTGAGGCAAAAGAGGAGGAAATCCGTAAGTTTGTTTCGAAACCATATTATGGAATGACAGCCAGGGGGGAAGGCGTCCTTTTTACCTGGAAAGAGAAAAAATCTAACAGTTCTTCTGTTATGGACAAGGAAAAGAGAGAGAAAGCATATGAAGAGGTCAAAGGGCAGAAAGGCATTATCACAGAGATTGTGACAAAAACGAAGAAATCCTATTCCGATGCTCTTTATGATCTGACGGAATTGCAAAGGGATGCCAATGTAAGATTTGGATTTTCAGCAAAGCAGACGTTGAATATTATGCAGAGATTATATGAGCATTACAAGGTGCTTACCTATCCGAGAACGGATTCCCGTTATTTGACAGAAGATATTGTAGAGACTATTCCGGAGCGTCTCGAGGCTGTCAGCGTGGGACCATATAAAATTTATACAGCTCCTTTATTAAAAATGAAGATAAAGGCAAACGGCCAGTTTGTGAATAATCAGAAGGTGTCTGATCACCATGCTATTATTCCAACGGAACAGACACCGGTACTTTCGGAATTTTCGCTGGATGAGAGAAAGATTTATGATCTGGTCCTTCGAAGATTTCTTGCCGTTCTCTATCCTCCCTGTGAATATGAACAGACGACCTATGAGATGACAGCGGCAGGAGAAGTTTTCACCGCTCAGGGCAATGTAATTGTAAAAGAAGGATACCGTGCCCTCTATGAGAACATGGATCAGATGAAGGCACTTCCGAAGCTTCGCAAAGGTCAGGAAATCAGTCCGCTCATTCTTACAAAGACAGAAGGAAAGACCCAGCCTCCGGCAAGATTTAATGAAGCCTCTCTGCTCAAAGCCATGGAAAATCCGGTCAGATATATGAGTGAGAAAGATGAAGAAGCTGCCTGCATTTTAAAGGAGACAGGCGGTCTTGGAACGGTTGCCACAAGAGCAGATATTATTGAAAAACTATTTGCAGGATTTTTCTTAGAGAAAAAGGGCAATGACATTTACCTTACGGGAAAAGCAAAACAGCTTCTTTCTCTCGTGCCGGAAGATCTTAAAAAACCGGAGCTGACTGCCCAGTGGGAGAATAAACTGGCTTCTATGGCGAAAGGTAAGTTAAAACACCAGTCTTTTATGGAAGAAATCCGTGCTTATGCAAAAGAACTGACTGGTGAGATCCGGGATGGCGAAGGCAGGTTCCGCCACGATAATCTGACCAATACAGTCTGCCCGGAATGTGGGAAAAAGATGCTTTCTGTGACCAATAAACAGGGGAAACTTTTAGTCTGTCAGGACAGAAACTGCGGACACCGCATTCGTCTGTCCAAAGTGACAAATGCAAGGTGCCCTCAGTGTCATAAGAAGATGGAGCTTGTGGGAACAGGTGAAAAGCAGAAGTTTGTCTGCGCCTGTGGTTACAAAGAGGCTTTAGAGGCGTTC
The DNA here is from genome assembly GCA_015057665.1 of Lachnospiraceae bacterium. GTDB lineage: Bacteria > Bacillota > Clostridia > Lachnospirales > Lachnospiraceae > SIG292. The sequence continues at coordinate 49,968 of SVDY01000007.1, forward strand.
CAGAACCGAAGAAAGAAAGAGGGAGCCGGCGTTTCAAAAAAAGATGTGGCAAACTATATGAGAAAGCAGAAAAAAGAGGCAGAAGAACCGGTGAATAATGCATTTGCAGAGGCATTTGCAAAGCTTGGATTATAGCCGGCTTGAAGGGAAAAAATGATGCAAAAAAAGAAATTTGTGAATAGACAGCCAAAGAAGGCAGCTGTTGCTGTTATAGTATGTATGACTGTAGTTAGTATTTTTATAAGCGGCTGCGGCCTTGGAAATGCTTCCGGACAGTACCAGAATACAGGTTTTGCCATGGGAACGGTCATTGCCCAGAATATGTATGGAGGCAATGAGAAAACTGCAGAAGAGATTCTTCATGTGATCAGTGAATTGGAACAGACCATCAGCTGGCGTCTGGAAGGAACAGAAGTGGATCGGATCAATGATGGGGCAGGAAGCGGACAGCCGGTGGAGGTAAGTGAGAAGCTGGCGGGATGGATTAGAGACTGCCTGGAAGTATATGAAGTGTCAGGCGGAAAACTTGATGTGACCGTGGGTCCCGTTGCCAGACTATGGGATATTGGAGGGGAGAATCCAAGGATTCCGGAAGAAGAAGAACTTGCGGATGCGCTTAAGAAGGTAGATGCGGGCAAGCTTTTGGCCGGTGCCGGAAATCTGCCAGGAACTACACAAAATACAGGAACCAGTTCAGAGACGGAAACAACAGATAAAAACAGCATTTGGTTCCATACAGAGGGCGGACAGCTTGACCTTGGCGCTGTAGGCAAAGGGATTGGCTGTGATGAAATATTTGATTATATTGTGACAAACTATCCCAAAATAAACGGTACCTTTTCGGTTGGGGGAAGCGTATTAATATACGGTGAGAAGCCGGACGGACAGCCATGGAAGATTGGAATCCGGGATCCAAGAGGCGAGGAAGGGGAGTATATGGGCTCTCTGACTTTTTCTATGGAAAAAGGGGAGCGGATCAATGTATCTACTTCCGGTGACTATGAGAAATATTTTGAAGAAAAGGGAGTAAGGTATCATCATATTCTTGATCCCAAAACAGGGGCTCCGGCAAAGAGTGATCTCATATCTGTTACAGTAATCAGTGAATCCGGTTTTCTGACAGATGCCCTGTCCACCGCTTGTTTTGTGGCCGGCAAAGAGGAAGGATTAAAACTGGCAGAGCAGTTTGGAGCGGAAGCGGTTGTTATAACAAAAGAAGGAGAAGTGTTTCTGACAGAAAGTGCAGGAGCATATTTTCAGCTGATAAGTGAGGAATATACATTAAAATAGTAAGGAGTAAGTATAAAAGAATGAAGAAAAATGATTTTTTACTGATTCTTTGCGTCCTTGTTCTTGCAGGCGGAGTTTTCCTATGGAATAATCTTGTCAGAGGAGATGCAGGAGGAGAAGCAGTTGTCTATGTTGATGGTGAGGTGTATGCCTCTTATCCTCTTAATGAGGAGAGGGAATTAGTCATCGAGACAGAGTATGGCAAGAATTTTCTTATTATAAAAGACGGCAAAGCAGATATGACAGAAGCAGACTGCCCCGACGGTCTTTGTGTAAAACAACATTCTATTTATAAGACAGGACAGACCATTGTATGCCTTCCCCACAGAGTGGTGGTAGAGGTCGAAGGCGGTCAGGCAAATGAGCTGGATGGTATGACTCAGTAGTGGAAAAAGGTGTCAGAAGATTCTCAGCCTGTTACAGGGAAATAGGAGAATTTTGTTAATAATATGGCAAGATGTACTAATAAAAGAACAGAAAAACGGTAAAATATTACTGGTTTTTCCGTTCTTTTTGTATTATTATAAATCTATATGTCACTTTGACATTCTCTAACCGTTACATCATACTAGGGGAGAACGAAAGAGAAGTGTAAAGTAACTATTTATAGAAGTAATTTTATAAGAAAGAAGGTAGAAGAATGGGATTATTAACATTTAAAGGCGGCCTTCATCCTTATGATGGAAAAGAACTCACAGCGAATCAGCCGATTACAGAGTATCTTCCACAGGGTGATCTGGTATTTCCTTTAAGCCAGCACATCGGTGCACCTGCTCAGGCTATCGTAAAAAAAGGCGACAGAGTCCTTGTCGGCCAGAAGATTGCAGAGGCAGGCGGTTTTGTATCTGCTAACATTCACAGCTCCGTATCCGGTACTGTTAAGTTAGTTGGACCAAAGCTTACAGCAGCAGGCGCTATGGTGAACTCCATCGTTGTTGAAAATGATGGTCAGTACGAAGCAGTTACATATGAAACAAAACCACTCGATCAGATGACAAAAGACGATATCTTAGCAGCTGTAAAAGAAGCGGGTATCGTAGGTCTTGGCGGCGCCGGTTTCCCAACTCATGTAAAACTTGCACCAAAGGATCCTAACGCAATCGATCATATCATCATCAATGCGGCAGAATGTGAGCCTTACATCACAGCTGACTACAGATGCATGATGGAACAGGGCGAGAAATTAATCGAAGGTCTCAAGATTATGCTTTCCATGTTCCCAAATGCCAAAGGTGTTATCGGTATCGAAGATAACAAACCGGAAGCAATCAAGAAATTAACAGCTATGACAGCAAATGAAGAGAAAATCTCCGTAGCCGGATTACAGACAAAGTACCCACAGGGTGCAGAACGTTCTTTAATCTATGCTGTAACAAAACGTGAAGTAAACTCCTCTATGCTTCCTGCAGACGCAGGCTGTATCGTAGACAACGTAGCAACAGCTATGGCAGTTTATGACGCAGTTGTTCTTGGCAAACCTCTCTATGAAAGAGTTGTAACTGTAACAGGTGACGCAATCGAAAATCCTGGCAACTTCCTTGTAAAATGCGGTACAAACGCAGCAGAACTTGTTGAAGCAGCAGGCGGTTTTAAAACAAAACCTGAAAAAGTAATCTCCGGCGGGCCTATGATGGGTATGGCTATGTTCTCTTTAGATGTTCCTTGCGGAAAGACATTCTCTTCCCTTTTAACATTTACAAAAGACCAGGTAGCAGCAAACGAACCATCCAACTGTATCCGCTGCGGACGCTGCGTATCTGCATGTCCTGCTAAGTTACTTCCTGCTAAGTTATCTGTACTTGCAGATCATGGTAACTTCGATGAATTCGAACGCTTAAATGGCGCAGAATGTGTAGAATGCGGATGCTGTTCTTATGCATGTCCTGCAAAACGTAACTTAACACAGTCTATGAAAGTAGGCCGTAAAGAAGTATTAGCAAGAAGAAGAAAGAAATAGGAGAGGTGAATAATGAACCAGGAATTATATCATGTGTCAGCCAATCCTCATGTGAGAGATAAGGTTACAACACAGAATCTTATGTTTTATGTAATCCTTGCACTTCTTCCAACAACAATCTTCGGTTTTGTTAACTTCGGATTAAGTGCTATTATCAATGTTGTTATCACAACAGCAACTTGTGTCATCGCAGAATATGCATGGCAGAAATTAATGCACAAAAAAATCACAATCAACGATATGAGTGCGGCCCTTACCGGTCTTTTACTCGGTATCAACCTTCCGCCACAGGCTCCATACTGGATCGGCATCATCGGTGGTCTTGTTGCTATCATCGTTGTAAAACAGTTATTCGGCGGACTTGGACAGAACTTCATGAACCCTGCCCTTGGCGGTAGATGTTTCCTCGTATTAAGTTTTGCTCTTCCAATGACAAACTGGACATATAACTCTGCATTTGGCAGTTTCGATGCAGCTACTATGGCAACACCTCTTGCTATGGTAAAAGCAGGGGAAACAGTAAACTGGGTAGACATGTTCATCGGTTTCCACGGCGGTACAATCGGTGAAACATCCGCTGTATGTATCTTAATCGGCGGTCTCTTCTTAATCTGGAAGAAAGTAATCAGCCCAATTATCCCATGTGCTTATCTTGGAACTTTAGCTCTGTTCGTATTATTATTCGGCGGACACGGCTTTGATATGAACTTTGTATTATGCCACATCTGCGGTGGCGGTGTTATGCTTGGTGCCTTCTTCATGGCAACTGACTATGTAACATCCCCTATTACAGACCTTGGCAAATTAATCTTTGGTATTATCCTTGGTGTACTCACAGGTGTATTCCGTATCTTCGGACCTGGCGCAGAAGGTGTTTCTTATGCAATTATCTTCTCCAACCTGTTAGTTCCATTAATTGAAAAATGGACAGTACCTGCAGCATTCGGCAAAGGAGGTAAGAAATAATGAAAGGTATCATTAAAGACTGTCTTATCTTATTTGTAATTACTCTCATCGCCGGTGCAGCACTTGGTGTTGTATACGACATCACAAAAGAACCAATCGCTGCTCAGGAAGCGAAGAAAAAAGTAGAAGCTCAGCAGGGTGTATTTGCAGAAGCAGATACATTTGATGCGGTAGAAATCGACGAAGCAATTGCTTCTTCCATCGTTGCAAACGGTGTAACTATTGATGAAGCTTATGATGCAAAAGCAGCAGGCGCTCATGCAGGTTATGTAGTTCAGGCAACAAGCCCTAACGGTTACGGCGGCAACATTACACTGATGGTTGGTGTAACAGCTGACGGAACATGTAACGGATATTCCTTATTAACAATCAACGAAACAGCAGGTCTTGGTATGAATGCAAAGAATGCAGACTGGGCAGCCCAGTTCGCAGGCAAAGCAGTAGAAGCTTTTGAAGTAACAAAACTTGGCGCTTCCGCTGACAACCAGGTAGATGCTATTTCCGGTGCTACTATTACATCTAACGCTGTAACAGAAGCAGTAAATGCATGTATCGCATATGCAAATGCGCTGGAAGGAGGTAACTAAGATGAAACAGACACCATTTGAACGAATTATGAACGGTCTCTTCAAAGAGAACCCTACATTTGTACTGATGCTTGGTATGTGTCCAACCTTAGCTACTACAACATCAGCAATCAACGGTGCAGGTATGGGTCTTTCTACAACTGCAGTACTTGTTTTCTCCAACTTAATTATTTCTCTGCTCAGAAAGATTATTCCTGACAGAGTTCGTATCCCAGGATACATTGTAGTTATCGCATCCCTCGTAACAATCGTACAGTTCTTATTACAGGGATTCGTACCAGCAATCAACGACAGCCTTGGTCTTTACATTCCGCTGATCGTAGTTAACTGTATCATCCTTGGCCGTGCGGAATCTTACGCATCCCAGAATGGTCCTATTATGTCCGCATTTGACGGTATCGGTATGGGTCTTGGTTTCACAATGGCTCTTACATTACTCGGTGCTTTCCGTGAAATCCTTGGCGCAGGTACAGTATTTGGTATTGCGATTCCATTCATGACACAGCCTGCAACAATCTTTATTCTTGCTCCTGGTGCATTCTTCGTACTTGCATGCTTAACAGCAATCCAGAACAAGATCAAAAACGGCAAGAAGAAAGCTGGTCTTCCTGTAAAAGAAACAGCAGGATGCGGCGACTGTGCAACTTGCGGTAAAGCAGGATGCGGCGGCAAATTCTTTGATACAACAGTAGAAAGCAAATAGGAGGGGAAAAAATGAAAGAATTATTACTCATCGCAATTGGTTCTGCTGTAGTAAATAACGTAATCTTATCCCAGTTCTTAGGTCTTTGTCCTTTCCTTGGCGTATCCAAGAAAGTAGAGACTGCTGCTGGTATGGGTGCAGCCGTAATCTTCGTTATTACAGTAGCATCTCTTGTTACAGCAATCCTTAACAATTTAATCTTGTTACCATTAAACTTAACATATTTACAGACAATCGTATTCATCCTCGTTATCGCAGGATTAGTACAGTTCGTAGAGATGTTCTTAAAGAAAGCAATGCCTGCTCTTTATGAGTCTCTTGGCGTATTCCTTCCACTTATTACAACAAACTGTGCTGTACTTGGTGTAGCTCTTACAAACGTACAGAAAAGCTATGATCTTCTTACAAGTGTAGTAAACGGTGTTGGTACAGCGGTAGGTTTCACAATTGCAATCGTAATCCTTGCAGGTATCCGCGAACAGATGGAATACAATGATGTCCCTGAATCTTTCCAGGGCATGCCAATCGTATTAGTAACTTCCGGATTAATGGCGATTGCCTTTTTCGGATTCTCTGGTGTTATTTAGGAGGAAAGATAAATGAACGTAACAGCAATTATTTTCGCTGCAGCGGTAGTTGGTGGAACTGGTCTTGTTATCGGTCTTCTCCTTGGTATCGCTTCAGAAGCATTCAAAGTTCCTGTTGATGAAAAAGAAGTAGCAGTAAGATCCTGTCTTCCAGGTAACAACTGTGGTGGTTGTGGTTTCCCTGGCTGTGACGGTCTTGCAAAAGCAATCGCTTCCGGCGAAGCTCCTGTAAACGCATGTCCTGTAGCAGGACCTGCCGGAGCTGCTAAAATCGCTGAAGTAATGGGCGTAGAAGCAGGAGATGCAGTAAAACAGGTAGCATATGTAAAATGTGCAGGTACTTGTGAAGTAGCAAAAGAAAAATATGACTACAGCGGTCTTCAGGATTGTGTATCCGCAATGGTAACTCCAGGTGCAGGCCCTAAAGCTTGTGCATACGGATGTATGGGTCTTGGAAGCTGTGTAAAAGCCTGTGATTTTGACGCTATTCATGTAGTAAACGGAATCGCAGTTGTAGACAAAGAAAAATGTGTAGCTTGTGGTAAATGTATCGCAACATGTCCAAAATCCCTTATCGAGCTTATTCCTTATGAAGCTAAGCTTGCTGTACAGTGCAGCTCCAAAGATATGGGTAAAGACGTAAAAGCATCCTGTTCCGTAGGATGTATCGGCTGTAGAATGTGTACAAAGGTTTGTGAATTTGGCGCAATCACAGTAGAAAACAACGTAGCTCACATTGATCAGAGCAAATGTACAGGATGCGGCGCCTGCGCAGCCAAATGTCCTGTAAAAATTATTAAAATGTGCTAGTTTCGGCTAGTTGATGAAAAAGGGGGCTGCCGCCTGACTAAAAAGTTAGTGCGGCAGCCCCCTTCTTTGCGCTGGCGACGAGCCAAAGTCCGAGCTTGCTCAGGACCTTGGCGACCATTTACAATGATTGAATGATGATGATTTGGTGTGCTGGCATGGCAAAAGCTATATTTCGGGGAGACAACATGCTGAGAAATTCGTGTTTTGGAAAAGCAAGCATGGTGAAAAGCTAAATTGTGATTATTACCATGTTAAAAAACAATTCCTTTGGTAAAGTAAGCATGTTAAATATCTAAAAAGAAAACTATGCCATGTTATATATGGGAAATGAACTGGAGAATGAGCAAGTTAATAGGTTAAATTTGAATATTACACATGTTGCCTGAAATAGAATAGGTTAATAAAAGACAAGTCAAATCCAAAAATCTCAAAATCGCCATGCTATTTATGAGAGTTTGAAAAGAAATGAAGCATGGAAGATTTCGTATTTATGATAGATACCATGCATACTTCTAATCATACAATATAATAAAGATGATAAATGAGTGGATAGCTATGCGTTTCTGGGAATTGACCGAAAAAGAAGTCATTAACTGTAAAGATGGAAAACGTCTGGGATATGTTGCTGACATTGAAATAGAATTACCGACGGGAAAGGTATGCAAGTTATACGTACCGGGACAGGGGAAGTTCTGCGGTTGTTTCGGAAAAGGTGTTGAATATGAAATAGGGTGGAATCAGATTTTGCGGATTGGCGAAGAGATTATTCTTGTGGATATCGACTGCAGGCTTCCTGAGAAAAAGGGAAAATGAATGGATAAAAGTCCGAAATCTATGGAAGTTGAATGGCAAAACACAAGATAAAGTAAATTCAAAACACAAGATAAAGTAAATAGACCTTGACCTAACCTACAATTAGTATTTATAATATAAAAGATAGTATATAGAATACACCAGGAGCAAAGGAGTACCAGTCATGAAATGCCCTTATTGTGGAGATGATAATTCCAGAGTTATTGATTCCAGACCATCGGATGAGAATAATTCCATCAGAAGAAGACGTCAGTGTGACGGATGTGGCCGTAGATTTACGACTTATGAGAAGGTAGAGACCATTCCTCTTAGTGTAATTAAGAAAGATAAGACAAGAGAACCTTACGACAGAAGCAAGATCGAAGCGGGAATTATGAGCTCCTGCCACAAAAGACCGGTTTCTGTGGAACAGATAGAAAAGGCTGTCGATGCCATCGAGACAGAAGTATTCAATTTGGAATTAAAAGAGATTGAATCGAGACAGATTGGTGAGATCGTCATGGATAAGATCAAAGATCTTGATGAAGTTGCTTATGTAAGGTTTGCTTCAGTATACAGAGAATTCAAAGATGTTGGAACATTTATGGATGAATTGAAGAAAATGTTAGACAGCAAAAATTAATATAACTTATAAATATGCAGATGTTAGAGAGACAGTATGTGAGATGATAGAGGATACTGTCTCTTTATAAATGCCATCAGATGTGGGATGACTCCCGCGCCAAATCCCGCAAACGAGACTTGAATAGAAAGGAAATACAATGAAAGTTACAGATTTTACGTTTGATCTTCCGGAAGAACTGATTGCTCAGGATCCATTAGAAGACCGAGCTTCTTCCAGACTCCTGGCTCTTGACAGAGTGACGGGAGAGAGAAGCCACAGACATTTTAGAGATATTAAAGAATATTTAAAACCGGGCGACTGCCTTGTCATCAATGATACCAAGGTCATTCCAGCCAGATTGATTGGCGAAAAGGAAGGAACAGGAGCCAAGATTGAAGTTCTTCTTCTTAAAAGAAAAGAAAATGACATGTGGGAAACACTTGTAAAACCAGGAAAGAAAGCCCGTCCTGGTGCAAGAATCGCATTTGGCAATGGAGAACTGGTTGCAGAAGTTGTAGATGTATTGGATGAGGGAAACCGTCTCATTCACTTTGAATACGAAGGAATCTTTGAGGAAGTGCTGGACAGACTTGGTCAGATGCCTCTGCCGCCATATATCACTCATCAGTTACAGGATAAAAACCGTTATCAGACTGTGTATGCAAAACATGAAGGTTCTGCAGCGGCACCGACCGCAGGACTTCATTTTACCAATGAACTGTTAAAAGAAATTGAGGAGATGGGGGTTAAAATTGCCCATGTCACTCTTCACGTAGGGCTTGGAACTTTCCGTCCTGTAAAAGTGGAGAATGTTCTGGAACATCATATGCACTCCGAGTTTTACTGTATTGAACAGGACGCGGCAGATATGATCAATGAGACAAAGGCAAATGGCGGACGTATTATCTCTGTTGGAACCACTAGCACAAGAACATTAGAGTCAGCGGCGGATGAGAATGGTCATCTGACAGCCAAGAGCGGATGGACAGAGATCTTCATCTATCCGGGCTATACTTTTAAAGTGATCGATGGACTGATTACCAATTTCCATCTTCCGGAATCTACATTGTTGATGCTTGTTTCAGCCCTTGCAGGCAGAGACCATGTACTGGCAGCCTATGAAGAAGCGGTACAGGAAAGATACAGATTCTTCTCCTTTGGGGATGCTATGGTGATTTTATAATGAAGATCGCAGGCATTCAGAAATTATCCATGGTAGACTATCCTGGCAAGATGGCGTGTACAATCTTTTTCGCCGGATGCAACTTCCGCTGTCCATACTGCCATAATAAAAGTCTTGTCATTCCGGAAGCGGATCAGCCTTACATGAATGAAGAAGAAGTACTGAAATTTTTAAAAAGGAGACAGGGGCTTTTGGATGGAGTCTGTATCACCGGAGGCGAACCGCTGCTTCAGGGGGACAAAATCTTACCTTTTATCAAAAAAATCAAAGAACTTGGTTATTCCGTTAAACTGGATACCAATGGTACCAATCCACAGCTGTTAAAAGAGCTGTGCGAATCCGGCATGATAGATTATGTTGCCATGGACATAAAGAATTCCAGAGAAAAGTATGGAAAAGCCATAGGCAGGGAAATGATTACGAATCAGGAAAAGGGACAGAACCTTCTTAAAAAAGTAGAAGAAAGTGCCTGTTTTCTTATGCAGGGAACAGTTGAGTATGAATTCCGCACAACTTTGGTCAGGGGGATTCATGAGCCGGAAGATATTCAACATATTGTGGATTGGATGAAAGATGCACACATTTGGTACCTGCAAAATTTTAAAGACAGTGGAGCTGTCTTAAACCCAAATGTATGCAAAATGGAGCCGTTTTCAGAAAATGAGCTCAAAATGTTTGCAAATACTGCGAAAGAATCTAAATTAAATACAGTTGTACGAAATATATAAGCAACAAGATGTAGTAAGTTTTTGCAAAATAAAACACTACATCTTGTTTTTTTACCCTTGCCATGGGAACACATCTATGGTAAGATGATTGTACTTCGCAAAAGTACACGAAGGTGTACTTGAAAAAGACAGTTTGACTGACATCACAGATTCCGGGAAGGAATCTAAAAAGTGAAACATAAGACACTGATGTTTAAGATAGGAAAAGAAGAAAGAAAAAGCAAAAGAATTAAAAAACAAGTAAAAGAAAAAAGATAAGGAGAGGTAAGATCATGTATCAGGTAGTAAAACGTGACGGTAAGATCGGAGATTTTAATATCGTAAAAATCAGCCAGGCTATCACAAAAGCCTTTGAAGCCCAGCAGAAGCAGTACCACCCAAGTATTATTGACATGCTTGCATTAAAGACAACAGCCGATTTTGAACCAAAGATCAAAGATGGATATATCCATGTAGAAGACATTCAGGACAGCGTGGAAGCTGTACTCGTTCAGGCAGGTTACGCAGATATTGCAAAAGCATATATTTTATATCGTAGACAGCGTGAAAAAATCCGTAACATGAAGTCTACAATTCTTGATTATAAAGAGATCGTAAATAACTACGTAAATATTAATGACTGGCGTGTAAAGGAAAACTCTACGGTAACCTATTCTGTAGGCGGCCTTATTTTGAGTAACAGCGGTGCCATTACAGCCAACTACTGGTTATCTGAGATTTATGATGACGAGATCGCCAATGCTCACAGAAATGCCGATATTCACCTTCATGACTTATCTATGCTGACAGGTTACTGTGCAGGATGGTCTTTAAAACAGTTAATTCAGGAAGGTCTTGGCGGAATCCCTGGCAAGATTACATCTGCACCTGCAAAGCACCTTTCCACACTTTGCAATCAGATGGTAAACTTCCTTGGAATCATGCAGAATGAATGGGCCGGTGCACAGGCATTTTCTTCCTTCGATACATACCTTGCTCCATTTGTTAAGGCTGACAACTTATCTTACAGAGAAGTAAAAAAATGCGTACAGTCCTTTATTTTCGGTGTAAACATTCCGTCCAGATGGGGTACACAGGCTCCATTCTCCAATATCACACTTGACTGGACAGTTCCGTCAGACCTTGCCAACCTTCCTGCTATCGTTGGCGGCAAAGAGATGGATTTCACATACGGCGATTGTAAGAAAGAGATGGATATGGTAAACAAAGCATTTATCGAGATTATGATCGAGGGTGATGCGCACGGACGTGGATTCCAGTATCCAATCCCTACTTATTCCATTACAAAAGATTACGACTGGTCTGATACAGAGAACAACAGACTTCTCTTCGAGATGACAAGTAAATACGGAACACCTTACTTCTCCAACTATGTAAACAGTGACATGGAGCCAAGTGATGTACGAAGCATGTGCTGCCGTCTCCGTCTTGATTTACGTGAATTAAGAAGAAAAACAGGCGGTTTCTTTGGAAGCGGCGAATCAACAGGTTCTATTGGTGTAGTAACCATCAACCTTCCAAGAATTGCATATCTCTCCAATGATGAGAAGGAATTCTACAAACGTCTTGACCATATGATGGATGTTTCTGCAAGATCTTTAAAGATTAAGAGAACAATCATTACTAAGCTTCTGGATGAAGGCTTATATCCATATACCAAACGTTACCTTGGTACATTTGAGAACCACTTCTCCACAATCGGTCTGATTGGTATGAACGAAGTAGGCCTCAATGCAAAATGGTTAAGAGCAGACTTAACTCATGAAAAAACTCAGGAATTTGCAAAAGATGTATTAAATCACATGAGAGAACGTCTCTCTGATTATCAGGAAATGTACAATGACCTTTACAATTTAGAGGCAACACCTGCAGAATCCACAACCTACCGTTTTGCAAAACATGACAAGAAACATTATCCGGACATCATCACAGCGACAGAAGAAGGCAACACACCTTACTATACAAACAGCTCCCACCTTCCTGTAGGATATACAGAAGACCTGTTTACAGCTTTAGACGTTCAGGATGAGCTTCAGACATTATATACATCAGGAACTGTATTCCATGCATTCTTAGGAGAAAAGATTTCTGACTGGAAAGTAACTGCAAATCTTGTTAAGAAGATTGCGGACAATTACAAACTTCCATACTATTCCATTTCCCCAACATACTCTGTATGTAAAGACCATGGATATCTCACTGGAGAACAGTTCACATGTCCTCACTGTGGTGCAGAGACAGAAGTATACAGCCGTATCACAGGTTACTATCGACCGGTTAAGAACTGGAATGACGGTAAGACACAGGAATACAAAGAACGTAAGGTATACAACATTGAGACATCACAGATGAAGAAACCGGGCCGTATGGAAGCCATCGTTGCAGAAGCTGCAGCTGCTAAAGCAGTGCCGGTGGAAGACAAAGTTCTTTTATTCACAACAAAGACATGTCCGAACTGCAGAATTGCCAAAGCAATGCTTGACAGTGAAGGAATTGCTTACGAAGTAGTAGATGCAGAAGAAGTGTTAGATTTAACTGAGATGTTCAAAATTCGTCAGGCGCCAACTCTCGTAGTGGTAAAAGATGGAGTGGTCAATAGCTATGTTGGACCATCTGCCATCAGCGGATTTATTGGATAAGAAGTACATAAAACATCAAAAATCCCCGGAATCTTTTCGAAGATCCGGGGATTTTACTGTGTGTTACTGTATTTCCTTTTTTGACATGCAGTCATTACATACACCGAAGAAGTTCGTGGTGTGTCTTAAAATCTGACCATTACATACGGTCTGTGCAGTTTCATTCACTGCTGTCATCTCAGGAAGATCAAGATCGAAAATTTCACCGCATTCCTGACAGACAAAATGGTAATGCGTTCCGGTAAGTCCGTCAAAACGTTCTGCTTTTCCGTCTACGGAGAAACGGTGGATCATACCATGGTCTGCAAGAAGGGATAAATTACGGTAGACAGTTCCAAGACTGATATTAGGAATCTCCTTTCGGATGTCCATATAAATCATATCTGCAGTCGGATGATCGCAACGGTTCTTAAGATTGGCCAGAATAGCATCACGCTGGCGGCTTTTCTTCATCATAGTTCCTGCCATAAAGTCACCTCCATATATAAAATAAAATATGAGTTCTAAACGATAATTGTTATTAATATTATAATGAACAATTACAGTTATGTCAATATATCTTTTTCTTGACAACGAAAAGTGTCAATAGTATACTTTGAAATGTCTAAAGTATATAGAACGAGGCAGATATGCCGATGAAGATTTAAACATGAGTCTCCTGGTAGAGACTTGAATATAATCAATAAAACATGAAGGAGATTAAAAAAATCATGCCAGAAAAAATGAAAAAACTTATTGCATATCAGTTAAACGTAGATGTAAGTGAGATTACATTAGAGACATCATTCAAAGATGATCTTGGTGCAGATTCTCTTGATTTACTTGAGTTGGTTATGGCGCTTGAAGATGAATATGATATTGAACTTCCAGCGGAAGAGTTATCTGATATTGTTACTGTAGAAGATGTGATCGGTTATTTAAAAGATAAAGGCATTGAACTCTAAGATTCACTCCTGCCATTTACAGTAGAACAGAATAGATGAACAGAAATCCTGTGTCCAGCTGACACAGGATTTTATTATTGTCGTGGCGACGAGCCAAAGTCTGCGCTTGCGCAAGACCTTGGCGACCGCTTACAATCCCGGAATGCACCTTTTGGTGCTTCCGGTGATTTGAAATGGAGCTTATATGAATTATTACCTTGCCCCAATGGAGGGGATTACCAATTATATATACAGAAGAACATACCATCAGTTTTTTGCACCTGCAGATAAATACTTTACTCCTTTTATCAATCCTCATACCACCAGAAGCTTAAACAGTAAGGAAAAGAAAGATATTCTGCCGGAAAACAATAAAGGAATGTATACGGTTCCCCAGATACTGACCAATCAGGCAGAGGATTTTATCCGGGTGGCCAAGGCTTTGCAGGAGTTTGGTTATGATGAGGTGAATCTGAATCTTGGATGTCCCTCCGGTACTGTTGTGTCTAAGAAAAAGGGAGCCGGTTTTTTGGAGTTTCCCATTAGAATTGATCAGTTTCTTAATGAGACTTTTGAAGTATTGGAAGGAACAGGTATGAAGGTATCTGTAAAGACACGGCTTGGAATGCTGGAAGCAGACGAATTTGATCAGCTTCTTCAGGTATATAATCGCTATCCTCTTCATGAACTGATCATTCATCCAAGAGTCCGTATCGATTATTACAAGAACAAAGTAGATTTGGAAGCATTTGAAACAGCCTTAAAAGAATCAAAAAATACTGTCTGTTATAACGGAGATATTTTTACAAAAGAAGATTATGACAGATTTACAAAACGATTTCCATCTGTGGAAAATGTAATGGTTGGCAGAGGTGTCATAGGGAATCCCGGATTGATCGGGGAATTAAGAGGAAATGAGCCGATGGATAAGGAGAAATTCAGAGCATTCCATGATCAGCTTTTGGCAGAATACGAAGCATTAAAGATAGGCGACCGCAATACGCTGTTTAAGATGAAGGAATTATGGTATTACATGATCCGAAGTTTTTCGGATGCGAAGAAGCCGGAGAAGGTGATTAAGAAAGCACAGACCATAGAGAAATATAAAGAAGCAGTGAGAACACTTCTGGCTGGCTGTGAGATGATTTAAGAAAAAGCAGTTATTTATACTCAAAAGGAACCCTTTTAGAAGGAGTCTGCAGGTATAAATGACTGCTTTTTTGTTTTCTTATTTTTTTACTCCAAAAACAGAAATGATAGACTCTTTGTCTAGAATCCGCCAGCCGGATCCTGTTTCATAGATTGCGAAAGATAATTCACCTCTATCGGCTTTTGACAAAAAGATATTGACGGCGTCACCGTTTGCAAAAATTTTCTTTCCCGTAATGCCTTCCGGAAAAGCATGAAGGGTAGTAAACTCGTAGGAACTTCCATCCTCAAGGACGACTACTTTGTTGAGCAGTTCTTCAATTCTGATTTCAGTAGAAAAATCGAATCCTTCGAAAGGGTTTTCAATAGGACCAGCATTTTCAAAAATCAGATTTCCTGTACGCAGAGCCTGCTCCAAATCGAGAAGGTATAAATTGTCCAATTTGGATTCGGGAAGAAAAGTGACACATTTGGTAAAAGTGTGCTTTTCTGTAATGAAAGGGTAGGCATAGCGCGGGCTGCCGTTTTCGTCCGTGTAAGTAATCTCATAACCGCCATAAGAGATAATATCCAGTGGAAGAAGAGATTGAAAGATAGGAAGTGTCCGGGAAGAGTATTCAATTCCGTCAACTTTCAGATAGTCCATATAGGTTTTGTCATAAGTGATGGATACAAGAAGATCTGTGTCTTTAAATGTTGTCTTTTTCATGTGTGTACCTCGAACTGTAATAATCATAAATTTTTAAAAGCCCATGCCTTACGGATTAGAATACGTGAAAGCATGGGCTTTGGAAATTAGCTATAGGATAATCAATAGCTAGTGTGGGCGAAATGACTTATTTCACATCCTGACCGTTGTACATCCACTTAGGAGAACCTGCGTAGAAAACAACAACATGGTCTGTGTCTATTACAAATGTTTTGCTGATTACTTCTGTTACAGCTTTCGCAACTTTCTCAAGGGCAGGAGCAGGAATTGCCTTCATAGCGCTTTCAAGAAGATGAATCTCTGTTACAGCAGCCGGTTTGATGGAATCGCCGGCAAAAGATAATGCACAGTTGTCATCAAAGTTGCACATGAGGACTTTGGTCCAGTCCGGGTTGAATGCTGCAATGCAGTCAGCAAGGGCTGTCTTTGCTAATTCTTTCTGTTTGCGTGATAAAGCAATGTTTGTTTTTGTGTTAATGAATGGCATGAGTATGTCCTCCTTGGTAGAAAGTGTATAAACACCCTTCGGATTTGTATGTTTTGCACGAAGTCTAATTTGCCAAAAAGAAATTATATGTGCATATTTACGCTTCTGTAATTTATTATATCACGGGAACAGCTTTCGTCAACGGGAATTTTTAAGCATTTGGGTCAGCAATGCCATCATATCGGAGGAATCTGAATTTCCAAATTGTTTCAGCAGGTCGGCAGCTTGAACCAGGTTATTTGCCGGAGCAGAATCCAGCCGGCTCATTTTATCGGTATAATGTGTATTTGGAGTCTGGCTTTGATTTAATGTATTGGCAAGAAAATTTATTAATTCAGGGTTTTGCTGCATCATTTCATTCAGTTTCTGATAGGTTTTGATCAGATTCATCATTTGAAGGAGCTGGTCAATCTGCGGTCCTGTATGTTTTCCCCCTGCTGCTTTCATAGCTTTTAACATAGCTTCCGGATCAGGAGGACTTTTTTCCAGGCCACAGGCCGAGAGGAATTCTTCACTGTCAAAATCCGAATAAAGCTGGCGGATCTCTGAGGATTTGAGAAAAAGCGCCAGCGGTTTCTGCATCCGGTCAGATACATAGGGCAAAGCTGCATTTAACATATTCAGTTCAGGAATTTTAAAATTATCCATGGTATCACCCGTATTTATTCATTCATATAGTTATAGTATGAAAGAGAGGTGATTCTATGAATGAATATTTGGTGGAGGATGAATATAGTTTTTATGAGATAGATCCGGAATGTAAAATAGGAAGAGAGAAAGGAGATAAACAGAATGAAAGTCTATGGCGGACAGAACAAACAAGGAACAGAGGGAAGAAGTGTTCCAACTGTTCCTGGCTGCTGCTGTATATGATTTTAAAAAATCTAAAGGGATAACCGTTCTAAATCCTCAAAAAAGGCAGGATAGGAGACGTTGACACATTCGCTGTCCAAAATATCTGTCTCTCCATCCCCGTTGATTCCTGCTATGGCAAATGTCATGGCAATTCTGTGATCGTATTTGCAAAAGATGGATGTACCGTGGAGCGGATGACCACCTTCGATGATCATTCCGTCTTCTGTTGCTGTGACGTGCGCTCCCATTGCTTTTAAGTTATCTGCCATAAGATCAATACGATTGGATTCTTTTACTTTTAATTCCTGAGCATCTTTTATGATGGTAGTGCCATCTGCAAAGCAGGCAAGGAGTGCAATGACGGGAAGCTCATCGATTAGGGTCGGAATGATACCGCCCTCGATGACAGTTCCATGAAGATTGCTTGTCTTTACTAAAATATCGGCAACAGGTTCGCCTGCTGTACTTTGAATGAGTAAATCAGAAAGGGCTGTAATATCGTTATAGGTGTTCCCGGAAGAATCCACGTATGAGATATCTGCTCCCATGGCTTCACAGACCTTTAAAATACCGTTTCGAGTCGGATTGATTCCCACATTTTTAATGAAAATCTCAGAATTTGGAGTGATCAGTCCGGCAACAATAAAAAAGGCTGCGGAAGAAATATCTCCCGGCACAAGGATTTTCTGACTGTACAGATTCTCCGGCGGGGTAATAGAGGCTGTTAATCCCTCGGTTGTCACAGAGGCTCCAAAAGAATGAAGCATAAGCTCTGTGTGATTTCTGGAAAGAGCCGGTTCCGTTACACTTGTAATTCCCTCTGCGTACAATCCGGCGAGAAGAACCGCTGACTTGACCTGAGCGGATGCGACAGGGGAATTATAATGAATCCCCTTTAAAGGTTTTCCTGTGATCTTAAGAGGCGCACAGCCATCTCCGTTCATACTTTCAATCTCCGCTCCCATCATGGAAAGAGGAGTAATAATCCGTTTCATAGGACGGGAGTTTAAAGATTCGTCACCGGAGAGGGTAGCAGTAAACTTCTGTCCTGATAAAATGCCGGACATAAGACGGGTGGTAGTTCCGCTGTTGCCTACATCTAAGATTCTCTCAGGCGTAGACAATCCGTGAAGTCCGTTTCCCTTCACATAAATAATGCCATTACTTTCTTCTATGTGAATGCCCATCTGGCGGAAACAGTTGATCGTGGACAGGCAGTCCGCACCTTTTAAAAAACCGTGAATCTCCGTCATGCCCTGTGCTAAGGAACCGAACATGACACTGCGGTGGCTGATGGATTTATCGCCTGGAATGGTAAGTTCTCCTCTTAAACCTGTTTTTCTGGTAAAAATCATAGTGACACCTCGTTATGAAAAAAAGAACAAAAAACTCCTGTTTAGTGGAGTTGTATGTTCCGGCTGTATGATAGATTATCTTTGCAAATCTACAGCTATGAAAAGTTCTGATAGATAAAACACATTTTACACCAATTCTTCAATACTTGCAAGTGGTAAAGCGGCTGTAGTGTCGCACTTTAATGAGTTAAAATTTTCTCTATCAAACTTACTAAAAAGACTTGTATTATTGTTGTTTTTTTAGTAGAATGTATCTAAGCTTGCTGTCGGCGGAAGGTTCACAACACTGTGTGAACTGCCGGACAGCACAAAAACGGATTAGGAGGAACTATAAAATGAACGTGTATACTTCAGACAAAGTTAGAAACGTTGTATTACTTGGACACGGAGGATGCGGCAAGACAGCACTGGTAGAAAGTATGGCATATACAGCAGGTGTTATTGCTCGTATGCGTACAGTAGCAGAAGGCGGAACAATTAGTGACTACGATAAAGAAGAAATCAAGAGAAAATTCTCTATCCATGCATCCACAGTACCAGTTGAATTCGAAGGAGTGAAGATTAACATTATCGATACTCCTGGCTTCTTTGACTTCACAGGCGAAGTTTATGAAGCATTAAGCGTAGCAGACGCAGCTGTTATCGTAATCAATGGTAAATCCGGTGTTGAAGTTGGTACAACACGTGCTTTCGATTTCTGTAAGAAATACAACATTCCGGTAATCGCATTCGTAACAAACATCGACGATGAAAACGTAAAACTTAAAACAGTAGTAGATCAGTTAAGAGACCTTTATGGCAAACAGATCGCACCTTTCCACCTTCCACTTCATGAAGATGGCAAATTCGTAGGTTTTGTTAACGTAGTTAAGATGCAGGGTAGAAAATACAAAGCAGACGGCACATATGAGGAAATGGATATTCCGGAAGGAAGATTAGATGCTCTTGACGAATGCCGTGAATACTTAAATGAAGCAGTAGCTGAAACAAGTGAAGAATTAATGGACAAATTCTTCGAAGGCGAACCATTTACACAGGAAGAAGTTTCCACAGCATTAAGAGCAAGTGTACATGACCGTTCTATCTTCCCTGTACTTGTTGGTGATCCATCTACAAACTATGGTGCACAGGCTCTTATGATCGCAATCAATAAGTACTTCCCATCACCACTTGACAGAATCGGTGTTCAGTTCACAGGAACAAATACAAAAGCAAATGAAGTTTATACAGCTACATATGATTCTACTCGTCAGACAAACGCTTATGTATTTAAGACAATTGTAGATCCATTCGTAGGTAAATTCTCTTTAGTTAAAGTAACAAACGGTATCTTAAAAGCAGATTCTACTGTATATAACGCAGAAAGAATGGCAGAAGAAAAGATTGGTAAACTGTACATCTTAAGAGGTAAAGAACAGATCGAAGTTCCAGAACTTCACGCAGGTGATATCGGAGCGATTGCGAAACTTAATGTAACAAGAACTGGAGATACACTTTCCACAAAACTCTGTCCTGTTATTTATGATAAAGCTCCAATGCCTACACCTTACACATATGTACGTTACCAGGCTAAGACAAAAGGTGATGAAGATAAAGTATCTGCAGCTATTAAGAAATTAATGGAAGAAGATTTAACACTCCGTGAAGTAAGAGACGAAGCAAACCGTCAGTCTCTCCTTTATGGTTTAGGCGACCAGCACCTTGAAGTTGTAAAGAGCAAATTAGCTGACCGCTACAAAGTTGAAATCGAATACATCAAACCTCGTGTAGCATACAAAGAAACAATCCGTGGAACAGTTCAGGTTCAGGGTAAACATAAGAAACAGTCCGGTGGACACGGCCAGTACGGTGACGTTAAGATGCAGTTCGAACCATCCGGCGACCTTGAAAAACCTTACGAATTCTATGAAACAGTATTCGGCGGCGCAGTTCCTAAGAACTACTTCCCAGCAGTTGAAAAAGGTATTGCAGAATCCTGCTTAAAAGGACCTTTAGCCGGATATCCTGTAGTTGGTGTTAAAGCTACACTCCTTGATGGTTCTTACCATCCTGTAGACTCTTCCGAAATGGCATTCAAGATGGCAGCAATTCTCGCATTCAAGAAAGGTATCCTTGATGCAAAACCAGTACTTCTTGAACCAATCGTTTCTCTTAAAGTTACATGTCTTGATGCAAACACTGGTGACGTTATGGGTGACCTTAACAAGAGAAGAGGCCGTGTACTTGGTATGAACCCTGTAGATGGCGGCAAACAGGAAATCGTTGCTGACATTCCTATGGCTAACCTTATGGGATATGCTACAGACCTTCGTTCCATGACAGGTGGTTCCGCTGAATACGAATATGAATTCAGCCGCTACGAAGTATGTCCAAACGATGTTCAGCAGAAGATCTTAGAAGAAGCAGCAAAAGAAGAAGAATAATTATTTTGAATGATTGATTTTCCCCGACAGACGGACGGTCTGCCGGGGAGATTTTTCCACTAATGTTCTTTCATAAAATGGAGTGTGTCTCATATGATAAATAAGGCGATTCAGTTTGCAGTTACCGCACACGCGGGACAGACCAGAAAAGGAACAACAACCCCCTTTATCCTTCATCCGATGGAGGTGGGAGTCATTGTGTCTACATTAACTTCTGATGAAGAGATTATCAGTGCAGGAATTCTGCATGATACGGTAGAAGATTGTCCGCACATCTCTATCGAAGATATCCGTAGAGAGTTTGGAGACAGGATTGCCCATATGGTTGACTGTGAAAGTGAAGACAAATCCAAAACATGGCTGGAACGTAAGGCTCATACTATAGAACATTTGAAGGAAGATGCTTCTATGGAGGTTCGTTATATCGCTATGGGAGACAAGCTTGCCAATATCCGCTCCCTCGTAAGAGATTATGAGCAGGTGGGAGAGGAACTTTGGAAGCGTTTTAACATGAAAGATCCGAAGATGCAGGGCTGGTATTATCGATCCCTCATTGATAGTCTTTCTTGTCTGAAAGGATGCGCTGCATATGAGGAATATGTGGAACTGGTAAACAGGTTATTTAAAGAAGAATAATATAGTAAAGATATTTAAGGACTGGAATTGTTTTGTTCCGGTCCTTTCATAATAGGATGACCGGAATATAAGAAATCTGCCGCAGAGAATGCCTAATGGTGAGAAAATGTAAAGGAGAAAAACATGTTCATACAAGACGATAATACCTACAATGATATCCGTGAGAAATCTCTCATGCAATGGCTTTCAGAGCTGGAACAGCATGAAGATATCGCTGTTCGGGGAGGAGTAAAGCTTTGCCGGGAATATGTACAGTATCTTCATGAGAAAGCAAAGAAACTGGAAGAAGAATGTGAACTGAAGAATCAGTATTTAAAGAAGATGGCAAAGAAGCAATAATAGAAATCATACAAAAAGGGCGGGAATGTTAGAATGAACTATCAATATTTTCAACATCTATACCGGCAGTCTCTATATGATGAGATTAAAATAATCGGCAAAGATATCAAGAGGGACGAAGGATGGTATCATATCTTAGGGATGACATTGAAAAATAAACAGGCATTTTTATGTGTGATAGAAATGATGGATTATACATGGGAAGAAGAGGAATGCTGTCTGGAGGACCGTACACCGCGCCATTCCATGAAACATCATATGGAAACACAAAGAAGGGAAAGCTTGTTTCTTCGCATTCGGGAATTGCAATGCAAAGACTATACCTGCCGGATAGCCGGGGCATCATCCGGCTCCATAAAGCATAGTGATTATGGAGAAGCATATTTTATGTTTCTGCGTATGGTTGAAGCTGGATGGAAGCTTTCAGAGGAATCTGTGTTTTATGACATGGAGTGGGATTCCTGCAGTATCACAAATGTTGAGCTGGAAGGGGAATACGATCATCTTCCGGAGTGGACAGAGGATATGCAGGCACTTGTTTATACTAAGCAGCAAGGCGGCATCATAGAACAGCCCGTTCTTCTGGAATGCGGAAAAACAAAAGAACTGGAATTCTCATTAAGTGACGGAACACCGGCACATTGTTATATCAATAAAGTTTTTGTTTTTAACATGTGGGAAGAACAGGAGAAAAAATTCGCAGATCCTAATTACAAAGCCCGGATATTAGAGCACATTTCGGAAGAAGAATTTGAGGAAATGAAGAAAAACTGTTTTAAAGCATTAGAGGAACAGTGTCCGAAAGAACAGTGTTTTGTGGCTATATATTATGAATGTAATCCGGAAGTAAACTTAAATTTCTACGACACCGAATATCTAGATACAATACCGGAACCAAGAGAAGGAAGCTGTTCTTCCATGGCTGTTATGCTAAGGCCGGAACAAAAAACAGGAGTACATGGTCTTCCTTTAAAAGGAGCAGTAATTCAGAAGCCGGTTTCAAAGGATACGGATAGCTTAGAAGCAGAATTGTTCTCCTATAACAAAAAGGTTGAACAGAAGATAGAACAGTTATAGCAGAAAATCAGTCTGTTATATAATAATCTATTTCGAAAAAAGAAACGGAATGTTTTCTGAAAACATTCCGCTTCTTTTCTTTTTATAATTATCCTGCAATAGATGGATTTCCTGTTTTAAAGATCTTTATAGAGCTCTGTATATTTTTCCTTCAAGTAGTCTACATAATACTGAGGATTAAATTCTTCTCCCATCATATCTTTTAACAGTTCATTCGTTGTCTTTGTCTTACCAAATCTGTGAATATGCTCTGTCAGATAATCGTTGATTGGCTTAAAGTTACCTTCTTCCAGATACTGATCAAGAGGCATTACTCGTCTTAACTGAGCCTGAATCTGGGCTGCGATAGCTGTTCCTAATGCATAGGAAGGGAAGTAGCCAAAAGAACCGGTTGCCCAATGGATGTCCTGAAGAATGCCTTCTGTGTCTGTAGATGGAGTAACGCCTAAATATTCTTCGTATTTCTGATTCCAGATAGAAGGAAGTTCATCGATAGAGACATTTTCTTCAAAAATCATTTTTTCCACTTCGTAGCGGACCATAATATGGAGACAGTAGGTAAGCTCGTCTGCCTCTGTACGAATCAGACTTGGTGTTGCCTTGTTGATTCCAAGAATGAAATCATCAAGGCTGATATCAGAAAGATTCTCTGGATAGGTTTCTTTTAACTTGTCAAAAAGAGGAATCCAGAATTTACGGCTTCGGCCGAAGTTGTTTTCAAAAAGTCTGGACTGGCCTTCGTGCATTCCCATGGAAACACCGGTTCCTACAGGGGTGCCGTTGATGTCATCAGAGATGTGTTGTTCGTAAAGGGCGTGTCCGGATTCGTGAATCGTAGAAAAGATAGCACTTTCCAGATTATCCTCATGATAGTGGGTCGTAATACGAACGTCACGGTTGTGAAGGTTTGTAGTAAATGGATGAGCGCTTTCCTTGATAACGCCCCGGTTAAAATCAAAGCCAACATGTTCTGCAATCCTACGGTTGAATACTTTCTGTTTTTCAATCGGGTATTGTCTGTGATTGTAATCCTTGTTAATGTTGTCCTTTTTCTTAACCACCATCTGCAGGAGGGGAACAATTTCATTTTTCAGGTTTTCGAAAAAGAGATCAAGCTCCTTCATGGTAAATCCTTCTTCGAAATCGTTGAGAAGGAGATTGTAAGGTCTCATGTCTTTATCTGACGCTTCAAGACGGTATTTGATGAATTTCTTTTGATAGTCGATGATTTCTTTTAAAACAGGGGCAAAACTTTCGTAATCATTGTTGTTCTTTGCTTTTGTCCAGATAGAAGGACCGCGTGCAGTAAGGCCGCGGAATGCCTGATAATCTTCTTGGGGAATTGGCTCCATGTCATCAAACTGCTTTCTTAATTCTTTTACAATGGAAGCTTCCTGAGCTGTTAAGTCAGTTTCATCGGAGAGTTTCCATAAAAGCTCCTTTACAGTATCATTTATAATAGTTTTATAATATTCTGTGGAGAGAATTTCAACTGCTTTGGCATTCATCTCTTCTGCATCTGGAGGAGCCTCTGTCTCAGCATCCCATTCGAATAAAACGAGGGCACTGTTCAGTGCGTAGGCTTTATCGAGCCATGGAGTGAGTTCTTTAAATAAAGGGTTCATGGACGGTTTTTCCTTTCTGTCAGTAATTC
This sequence comes from Lachnospiraceae bacterium, assembly GCA_015057665.1. Classification (GTDB taxonomy): domain Bacteria; phylum Bacillota; class Clostridia; order Lachnospirales; family Lachnospiraceae; genus SIG292. Next base: position 74,442 of record SVDY01000007.1, read on the forward strand.
GTCATATAGTTATATTATAAACGATTTCTTTGTTTTTTACTATACATAAGAGGGGACATTTGTTGAAAAAATCTCATAAGAGTACAAAAAAATCCGGCAGATCGTCTAATCATTCTTAAAACGATTTGCCGGAAGCTTTGTTATATTCAGCTAGTAGAATCACTAGTTCATGATTCTTCTGATAGCAACAATGTTTCTGTATGCTGCATTGTAAGAAATCTTAATTCCATCTCTTTCGTTGCTTGCATGGATGATCATGTTGTTGCCCATGTAAATAGCTACGTGACCGGAATAACAGATTAAGTCGCCAGGTTTTGCTTCGGATAAACTTGCAACTTTTGTACCTGCACTTCTCTGAGCAGAAGATGTTCTTGGAAGAGAGTAACCAAAGTGTCTGTAAACACCCATTGTGAAGCCGGAGCAGTCAGTTCCGTTTGTTAAGCTTGTTCCGCCGAAACGATAACGGTTGCCAAGGAACTGTTTTGCATATTCTACAACTGCAACACCGCCTGCACCTTCCATTTCATCAAATGTGATGTATTCTGCAGCAATGTAACCAATCTTGCCGTTATGTCTTACTTTGTATCGGTCAGTTACTTTCGCAAGTACAGTGATTTCATCGCCCTGGTTTAATTTGTCGATAGAAACAGATTCAGGACTTAAACCGATTCGTACGTTAACTCCGCTGCCTTTACAGTAAGCTGTTAACTGATAAGTAAGATTGGATGATTTTACGTATCCGATTGTGCCGTTTATATCAACTTTTGTCCAATCACCGGATTCGGAAAGGACAGTAACGGAATCTCCCATATTTAACTGCATGATAGATTCGGATTCTTTAGTTGCTGCTGTTCTTACGTTTAATTTATCTTCTTTAGAGTAAGCAACGTTTTCTGTGGAGATGTAGATTTTCTTAACATATCCTGTTGCGTCACCTGTTGTTACTTTATACCAATCATCAATGGAGCCAAGGATTTCTACGCTGTCGCCTGCGTTGATTTCTTTTAAAATTTCTGATTCTGTGCTTGTGTTTGCTCTAATATTAAGTTCGTTGGCTGTAGAATAGCCTGTCAGTTCTGCTGCGTTTACCTGATTAGCTGGGGACATAGACTGAAGAAAACATGTCATTCCGAAGAATGAAAGAACGAAAAATGTAGTTTTTAATGGTTTGATAAATTGTTTTTTCATTTTGTACCTCCTTAAACCTTCCCTAGAATACATAATAAATGTGTCTAAATTGTGAACTTTTTAATAAGTTTGTAATATTTTCGAGAGAAAAGTAACATTTTGTGAAAAGTTACGACATAAAACCCGTAATATGTGGATGAAATAGTGCAAAATGTTGGCAGATGAATAAAACAGACTAAAAAAGTGAATCATTATCTTGTGACGAATGAATGACAGAAGAAACGAGGTAATGATTATGGCATTAAATAAGGTTGAAATCTGTGGAGTCAATACATCAAAACTTCCGCTCCTGACACTGGAAGAAAAAGAAAGACTGTTTGAAAAAATCGAGCAGGGGGACAAAAAAGCAAGAGAGCATTTTATAAAAGGTAATTTGAGGCTGGTATTAAGTGTAATCCAGCGTTTTTCCGGAAATGGGGAGAATGCGGATGATCTGTTCCAGGTGGGTTGTATTGGGCTGATGAAGGCAATTGATAATTTTGACCGGAGTCTTGACGTAAAGTTTTCGACTTATGCAGTGCCGATGATTATTGGAGAAGTGAGAAGGTATTTAAGAGATAACAATGCAATAAGAGTGAGCAGATCTTTAAGAGACACCGCTTATAAAGCGATTTATGCCAGAGAGAATTTTATTAAAGAATATGACAGAGATCCTACCATGGAGGAACTGGCAAAGGAGATTGGTATGACGAAAGAGGAGGTGGTGTATGCCTTGGATGCCATTGCCTGTCCTTTGTCTCTATATGAGCCGGTCTATCAGGAAGGGGGAGATACACTCTATATTATGGATCAGGTCAGTGACAAAAAGAACAGGGAGGAGAACTGGGTAGAGCATATTTCCTTAAGGGAGGCTATGAAACGGTTGTCAGACAGAGAATATAATATCATTAAACTGCGTTTTTTTGAAGGGAAGACTCAGACAGAAGTAGCGGAAGAAATCAGTATTTCCCAGGCTCAGGTCAGCAGACTGGAAAAAGCAGCATTAAAAAGTATGAGAAACTACCTTATATAAATATAAATAGGATAGAAAAAGGGGACAAAAGAAAGCCGGAGGCAGGGATTTTGTCCCATTACTTGTTTTTATGACGGTCTTTTGATATGATATAGAAATATGATATAGAAAATTTGTTTATAGAATTAGAAATAGAAAGAGGTACGAAAATGAACCATAACATAAAAATCGGTTCTCATGTTGGTATGAGCGGGAAGGACATGTTCCTAGGTTCTGTAAAAGAAGCAATTACATACGGTTCCAATACTTTTATGATATACACGGGAGCACCTCAAAATACAAAGAGAAAAAGTATCGAAGAATTAAATATTGAAGCCGGCTGGAATTTGATGAGGGAGCATGGGATACACGAATTTATTGTCCATGCTCCGTATATTATCAATCTTGCCAATACAATCAAACCGGAAGTATATGAACTGGCTCTGGAATTTCTTCATCTGGAATTGGAACGCACGAAAGCTCTTGGCAGTAAAGTGCTTGTGCTTCACCCTGGTTCCCATGTGGGGGCAGGAGTGGAAGCCGGAATCGACCAGATTGCAAAAGGCCTGAACCAGGTTCTTACAGAAGATATGCCGGTCTTTGTGGCACTTGAAACCATGGCGGGCAAAGGCTCCGAGATTGGACGTAATTTTGAAGAAATCGCCCGCATCTATGATAAAGTAAAATTAAATCATAAGCTTAGAGTCTGTTTTGATACCTGTCATGTGTCCGACAGCGGATATGATATTGTCAATGATTATGAACAGGTAATGAAAGAATTTGATCATTTTATAGGTAAGGATCAGATTGCTGCTTTTCATATTAACGATAGTAAGAATCCCAGTGGGGCAGGAAAAGACCGTCATGAGAATGCCGGCTTTGGACATATCGGATTCGATGCCCTAAAGCGTATTATCTATGATGAAGAATTTGCCCATATTCCAAAGATTTTGGAGTCTCCTTATGTGCCGGGAACCGGAGAGAAAGTGAAAACATATCCACCTTATAAATATGAAATTGAAATGTACAAAAAAGGAATCTTTGATCCGGGGCTGAAAGAAAAAATCATTTCTACGAAAGGATTGTAGAAGAAGCAGCGGGACAAAGACGGGAGAAAGGATAGAAGAGAAAGAAGGGATAGAAATGTCCAGAGAATTCAAAGACTGGATGGAGAAGATGGCCCGGCTTGATTATATCAAACCGGATGAAATTCCAAATATGGATTTGTATATGGATCAGGTGACAACTTTTATGGAGACTCAGCTTGCGGGTACAAAGAGAACTCCGGAAGATAAGATTATGACAAAAACCATGATCAACAATTATACAAAGAACAAACTGCTGCCGGCGCCTCAAAGAAAAAAATACAGCAAGGACCATATGCTTTTGTTAATTTTTATTTATTATTTTAAGAGTATTATGTCTATTTCGGATCTCCAGGAGATTTTGACTCCCCTGAGTGGGTATTGTTTTGGCAAAAAGGGATCTACAGAAGCGGAACCGGATCTTTTCGCTGTCTATAAGGAACTCTTCCGGATGGAACATGATTATTATTATCAGATCAAAGAAAATGTGGAGAAACTGAGAGAAACGGCAGAGAACTCTTTTGTACAGGCAGAAGGGGAGGAGGGGGATTTTTTAAGAAAGCTTTCTTTTATTACCCTGCTCAGTCATGACATTTTCATCCGCAAACAGATGATTGAAACCATGGTGGATGAAATGAGAAGAAAATAGAGAAAAGAAGAAAAAGGCTGTCCAATGAGACAGCCTTTATTATAATTCTTTATTCAGCTTTCATTTTGGAAAAGACCAAATCGTATCCGTCATTACCATAATTTAAAGAACGATTAACCCGGCTGATTGTGGCAGTGGATGCACCGGTCTTCTCTGCGACTTCCAAATATGTGTGATCTTCACGGAGCATTTTGGCTACCTGTAAACGCTGTGCTAAAGATAATAATTCATTCACGGTGCATAAGTCTTCGAAGAACTGATAACACTCGTTCTTATCTTTTAATGTTAAAACAGCATCAAACAGCTGCTCGACTGCTTCTGTTCGAATTTCTTTTCCCATCATTATCACCTCATTAATCTATTCATATTTCGACTCATAGTTCAATTCTATTCTCCTGTGGAGACATAGAACTTGTCTGCCAAATGATATAATAACATGATAACGCGTTAAAGTAAAGCACTTTTGCACTTTGAATTAAAAAGTGTGAAACAGAACAAAATTATACGTTGAATTTGAAAAGAACAACGTCGCCGTCCTGCATAACATATTCTTTTCCTTCGGAACGAACGAGACCTTTTTCTCTTGCAGCGGCATTGCTGCCAAGTGCGACTAAATCTTCATAAGCTACTACGTCAGCTTTGATAAACCCGCGTTCAAAGTCAGAGTGGATCTTGCCTGCAGCCTGAGGAGCTTTTGTACCTTTCTTGATAGTCCAAGCTTTGGATTCGATTGGACCTGCTGTTAAGTAGCTGATTAGTCCGAGAAGACTGTAGCTTGCTTTGATGAGCTTTTCAAGACCGGATTCTGTAAGACCTAAATCTTCAAGGAACATGGCTTTTTCATCTTCATCCAGTTCTGCAATCTCCTGTTCGATCTGAGCACATACTACGAATACTTCGCAGTTGAATTCCTTGGCATATTCTGTAACCTGAGCGACATAGGCATTGTCTGCGCCGTCGTTGGCAAGATCGTCTTCGCTTACATTGGCTGCGAAGATAACAGGCTTGTCTGTAAGAAGGTTACAGTCAGAGATGAGGAGTTTTTCTTCTTCGTCGTCTGTCTCAAATGTTTTGGCAAGTTTGCCGTTTTCTAAATGGTCATGTAATCTGTTTAATAATTCTACTTCTTTTGCAAGAGCTTTATCGTTTTTTGCACCACGGCTCTGTTTTGCGATACGGCGCTCTAATACTTCCATGTCGGAGAAGATAAGTTCAAAGTTGATGGTTTCGATATCACGGAGAGGATTTACGCTTCCATCTACGTGTACCACGTTGGCATCTTCAAAGCAGCGTACTACGTGAACAATGGCGTCTACTTCTCTGATGTTGGCAAGGAACTGGTTTCCAAGACCTTCACCGTGGGAAGCACCTTTTACAAGACCTGCAATATCAACGAATTCAATGGCAGCAGGAACTACCTTGGCAGAATCATGCATCTTGGCAAGCACATCGAGACGTTTGTCAGGAACAGCTACAATACCAACGTTTGGGTCGATGGTACAGAATGGATAGTTGGCAGATTCTGCACCGGCTTTTGTTAAAGAGTTAAATAATGTACTTTTTCCTACGTTAGGAAGTCCTACGATACCTAATTTCATAAATTATATCCTCATTTCTTCTATATAATAATGTAGGGAACAAAAGGAGATTTGTTCCGATTAATGTAATGTACATAAAGTCGCAAAATATTATATCACAGAGAAAGGCAGAATGACAAGGTTGTAGATTAATTTTTCCTGTGATACACTAGAACAATAAAGTTTGTCATAGAAAGGAACAGATTCATGAATATAACAGATATCAGCTTTCCAAATCTGGGAATTTTATTGTCCAATGTTGGAAGCGGCATTTCTATTGGAGGATTTGAAATTAAATTTTACGGTATCATTATTGCATCCGGATTCCTCATGGGGCTTTGGATGGCCATGCAGGAGGCAAAGAGAACAGGACAGGATCCTGAATTATATGTAGACTATCTGCTCTGTATGGTAATTCCGGCTATTGCAGGAGCAAGGCTTTATTATGTTATTTTCTCCTGGGACTATTATAAAGAAGATCTGACCCGGATTTTCCGTATCCGGGAAGGCGGGCTTGCCATTTTTGGCGGAATTATTGTGGGAGTATTAGTACTCTATATTTTTTCGAAAATCAGAAAGCAGTCCTTCTGGAATATGGTGGATACGATCAGTATGAGTCTTTTGATTGGACAGATTATGGGCAGATGGGGCAATTTCTTTAACAGAGAAGCCTTTGGCGGATTTACGGAGAACCTTTTTGCCATGCAGATACCGGTAGACTACTTTGAGAGTGTAGGCCGTTTTGGGGAGATTAGCAGAACCGGTCTTTTGGAGCATACAGTAGAAGCCTTGGTGGACGGAGTATCCACTGTCTGCATTCAGGTACATCCTACTTTCCTGTATGAGAGTTTATGGAATCTGGGAGTTCTTCTGATTATCTTCTTATATAGAAAGAATAAGAGATTTGATGGGGAGTTGTTTGCCATGTACCTGATTGGATATGGAATTGGACGCTTCTGGATAGAAGGCCTCCGTGTGGATCAGCTCCAGATTGGCAGTACAGGTCTTGCCGTATCGCAGATTCTTGCAGCAGTCATTGCAGTGTCCGCGGCAGCTATTATTATTTACAAAAGACATAAAATAAAAAAAGCAGAATCATAGAAAAGGTCTGAGGATTCATAGGATCTAAGAAGAGGACGCAGTAAAACATCTAAAATATTATAAAGTAAAGAAGGAAGCAGTTTGTACGAGGAACCCGAGGCAGCAAAGGTTTGAGGCCCGAGGTTTTTCGTGCAAACTGCTTTATTTTTTTATTGTATGGGAACTTCGAAGCAAGTTCCCATACAATAAAAAATGCTCCGCAAGGATCGCACTGCGGCGGAGCAGCAATATGTCGCTTTGCGACCCGCCGCAGGCGAATGTCTCCCAAGGGAGACATTTTTAAATTAAAATCCCAAACTTTTTTTGTACATCTACTTGCAATACAGAATAGAATCGGGTAAAATGGTAACAGAGTGGTAGAGAGTGGCATAAAATGCCACGAAAAGGAAGAAGAATGGAACGAACCGAACCGGAACAATCCAAACCGGAACAGTCCGATACGAACTGCCTAAGAAGAAAGGAAGGTGGCATGGATGCTTCAAGGCGAATATAAACATAGCTTAGATGCCAAGAGCAGACTGGTAGCCCCTTCTAAAGTACGTGAAGAGTTAGGGAATAAGTTTTATATTACCAAAGGATTTGATCAGTGCCTTTATATCTTCCCGGAAGAATCCTGGATCAAGTTCGTACAGAAGATTAACGGTCTGCCAGGCTCTCAGGAGAAGGTAAGAAGGGTACAGAGACGTTTTATCGGAAGTTCTCAGGAATGCGAACCGGATAAGCAGGGACGATTCCTTATTCCGGCCAACTTAAAAGAATATGCACAGATTACGAAAGAAGTTGTTCTCGTTGGTTTGTACGACAAGATGGAAGTATGGAGCCAGGAGAAATGGAACGAATATTGTGAAGAAGATGAGTCTATTGATGATGTTGCAGGTGATCTTGTATTCTGATCCGGTGATTTTTAACAGGGCAGGTGTATGAGACGGGTTCAATAGGCAGGAGGAGTCTATGGAATTTAAACATATTTCCGTATTATTTGAGGAGACAATAGAGGGACTTCACATTAAACCGGACGGTATTTATGTGGACGGTACCATGGGCGGTGCAGGACACGGACGAGCCGTATGTGAGCGATTAAACAGTGAAGGAAGATACATAGGAATCGATCAGGATGAAGCAGCAATTAAGGTGGGAACAGAAAGGCTTGCACCTTTTGCCGACAGAGTATCCATTGTAAGAAGCAATTACGCAGATATGGTATCTGTTGTCCATAATCTTGGAATTCAGAAGGTTGACGGAATTATGCTTGACCTTGGCGTATCTTCTTATCAGTTAGATACAGTAGAGAGAGGTTTTTCCTATCGGGAAGATGCCCCTCTTGACATGAGAATGGATCAGCGTCAGGCTATGACTGCTAGAGACATTGTCAATGATTACAGTGAGATGGAGCTTTTCCATATTATCAGGGATTATGGAGAAGACCGTTTTGCGAAAAATATTGCGAAACACATCTGCATGGAAAGAGCGAAGAAACCGATTGAGACCACATTGGAGCTGGCTGAGATCATCAAACAGGCCATTCCGGCTAAGATCAGAGCCACAGGAGGTCATCCGGCCAAGAGAACTTTTCAGGCAATCCGCATTGAGTTAAATCATGAACTCAGTGTATTGGAAGATAATCTGAACGGAATGATCGATCTTTTAAACCCAGGCGGAAGACTTTGTATTATTACCTTCCATTCTTTGGAAGACCGAATCGTGAAGAATATCTTTAAAAAGAATGAAAACCCTTGCATCTGTCCTCCGGGATTCCCGGTGTGTACCTGTGGAATGGAGTCGAAGGGCAGGGTTATTACAAGAAAGCCTGTATTACCGGGCGAGAAAGAACTCTTAGAAAATTCAAGATCAAAGAGTGCAAAACTAAGAGTATTTGAACGAAGATAATGGTAAAAAAGAACCGAAGCTATTTGAGACGGTTGAGGACATAAGAGAAACGAAGAGATTTTAGATAGATTTAGAGCAGGGGGATATCACCGATGAGTGACAGACAGGCAAGATATCAGTACATTTATGGCAGCGCAGCCAGAGTATTAGAGGAAGTTCCGGCAGAACAGCCGGTGAAAAAAAGACAGCCGGAGACAACGAAAAGAACCGCACAGCCAAAAGTGAAGCACAATCCAAAAGTATTGGAATTTAATGGACGTTTTACTGCAGTGTTAGCGTTATCTATTATGGCCGTTGTTGTATTTTGCGTCACTTATCTTTATGGACAGAGTCTGATTGGCAGTCAGATGAATCAGATTGCAAGAAAGCAGACAACACTTGCAACACTTCGCAGTGAGAATCAGTCCTTAGAAGCGAACCTTGAGAAAAAAATCGATTACGATGCAATCAAAGAACAGGCTGTAGAACTTGGCATGCAGGCACCTACAGAGCAGAATACTATTTATTATGAAGGAACTCCATCGGATTACGTAAGACAGTATGCGGAGATTCCGATTACACAGAATTAGTTTACAATGTGTGAAACTTAGATGTTTCACACATTTGTTATTTACATAGTTTTTATTTGACGTTAAAATAAGGAAAGCAAATAACCATAGAATGGGAGATATAGAATGAAGAAATATGACGGACGTGCTTCAAAAAATGTAAAAAAGAAGCTCTGGCTGGTTATGGGTGTCATCCTGGCACTGTTCGGTCTTGTTGCAGGCCGTCTGATCTATTGGAATGTAAGTAAAGGTCATGAATTTGAAAAGAAGGTTCTGACCCAGCAGCGATATTCCAGTACAGACCTGCCATTTGAAAGAGGAAGTATCTATGATTCCAATGGGAAACTGATTGCAACCAATGAACGGTTGTATCATCTGATCCTGGAACCGAAGAATATTTTATTGAAGGATAAAAATGGCGATTATAAACCAAATATGGAGGCTACGGTTTCTGCCCTTGTGACTTATATGGGTCTTGACAGGGAGGAACTGATGGCCGCACTGGAAGAGAACAAAGAGTCCTACTATCTTGTCTATGACAGAGACCTGCCGGAAGATTCTGACGGCAGAACATATGATGAAGTAGCCGCCATGAAGGAATTTATGGATAAGGCTGACGACAAGAAGGCGGAAGCTGAGACCCGGGCGGAGAAGGAGCTGATTGCCCAGGCGGAATTGGTGACGGGAGTCCGTTTTGAAGAAGAATATCACAGAGTATACCCAAACGGATCTACAGCCTGCCATCTCATCGGTTTTACGGTAGCCGGCAATCTTGGTCAGTGGGGAATTGAACAGCAGTATGACGAAGAATTGAACGGTGTGGATGGAAAGAGCTTTTCTTTCCTGGATGAAGAGCTGAATGTAGAGACGACCAGAATTGAACCGGTTAACGGGAATTCTCTCGTTACAACCATCGATCTGGATGTACAGAAAGCTCTGGAAGAGAATCGAAAAGCCTTTGAGGAAGAGACAGGTGCCAAAAATGTTACAATTACAGCCATGAATCCTCAGAATGGGGAGATTCTTGGCATGACATCTACCTATGACTTTGATTTAAATGACCCTATGAATGAAGATGTGCTGAAACAGAAGTACTCTGATGAAGACATCCGCATGTTTAAAGAGAATCAGTCGCGTCTTGAGGCAGGAGAGACCATAGAGAGAAAAAGTGCCAGTGAGATTCTGACTACCATCGATGCATTTAGTTCTATATGGAAGAACAGTGCAATTTCCGACACATACGAACCGGGTTCTACATTCAAACCATTTACAGTTGCTGCTTCTTTAGAAGAAAGCCTGTACGACGGTGATGAATATTTCTACTGCCCTGGGTATTATACAGTAGGAAACAGCCGCATTGGATGTTCCCATAAACATAATGATATTGCATTTAGTAAGATCGTTGCTCAGTCATGCAACACGGCTCTTATGCAGATTGGTTTAAAAGAAGGCTATGATATGTTTACGTCCTATCAGAAGCTCTTTGGGTTTGGACAAAAGACCAATGTGGATCTTCCCGGGGAACCGGATACATCCACTCTTGTCTATAATCCGGCCAAGATGAAAGACGTGGACCTTGCAACAAATGCTTTTGGACAGAACTTTAATGTGACGGCAATTCAACTTATATCCGCATTTTGTTCTGTTATCAATGGAGGATATTATTATCAGCCGCATATTGTGAAACAGATCGTAGGACCGGATGGCAATGTAGTAAAAAATATTGACAAGGTTCTCATGAGAACCACAGTTTCCGGCGAGATTTCAGAAATCATGAGAGGTTATCTGGAAGAAACTGTACTTACAGGAACCGGTAAGTCTGCAGCCATCGAAGGCTACAGCATTGGTGGAAAGACAGGTACGGCCGAAAAATACTCTCCTGTAGAGCGGGAAGATGGAAGCATTGCATACATCAGAAATAAAAAGGATTATCTTGTATCCTTTATCGCTTTTACACCGACAGACAAGCCGGAGGTTGTAATCTATGTTACCATTGATGAGCCTCATGTAGATTACCAGGCCAATTCCGGTCTTGCAACAAGACTGGAGAAGGCGTGCATGGAGGATGTGGTACAGATCCTTGGCATTGAAAAAACAGAGACAGTAACAGAATAAAGATTCATGAACCGGAATACTTTTTTATGGAAAGCATACAGTGTAAAAAAGTATTTCGGTTTTTTTATGTCAGCGAAAAGAATGTTTCATAAAAAGAAAGGACTGTTCATTTTTATCAGTTTTATGCTTTTTTTCACAGTGTTGATAGTGCGTGTCTTTTATTTGATGATATTTTCTGCCGATTATTATAAGGAGAGGGCAACTGATCTTCACCAGAGAGAACGAAAGATCAAAGCTGCCCGGGGCATTATTTACGACAGAAATGGTGTGAAGCTGGCGGGAAACCGCCAGGTATGCACTATCTCCGTAATCCACAGTCAGATAGAGAATCCGGAAGCAGTGACAGAGTTTTTAAGCAGCACCCTTAATCTGGAAATGGAAGAGGTGCAGAAAAAAGTGGAGAAGGTATCTTCCCGTGAAATTATAAAAAGCAATGTGGAAAAAGAAATAGGGGATGAAATCCGATTAAAGAAGATGGCCGGTGTAAAGGTGGATGAAGATTATAAGCGGTATTATCCTTTCAAAGATCTGGCCAGCAAAGTAATGGGATTTTGCGGTTCGGATAATCAGGGGATCGTAGGCCTGGAGGTGGAATATGATGATGTACTGACCGGGACGCCTGGGAAAATTCTTACGTTGACGGATTACAAAGGCATTGAAATAGACAATGCGGCTGAGGAAAGAGAAGAACCGATGGAAGGAAACAGTCTGTATCTGACCATTGACATGAATATTCAAAAGTATGCCATGCAGGCAGCAGAGAAGGTAATGAAGGAAAAAGAAGCAAAAAGTGTCTCTGTTATTCTGATGAATCCGCAAAATGGAGAGATTTATGCCATGGTGGATCTTCCGGAATATAATTTAAATGAGCCCTTTAAGCTTCCTGCAGATTCTTCCGGGGATGATTCTTCGGAGTTTTCACAGGAACGATTAAATCAAATGTGGAGAAACTCCTGTGTAAATGACACCTATGAGCCCGGGTCTACTTTTAAAATCGTGACTGCCTGTGCCGGTCTTTCGGAAGGCGTTGTTGGAATGGAAGACCGGTTTTCCTGTCCCGGTTACCGGATTGTAGAAGACAGAAAGATACGGTGTCATAAGACAGGGGGACATGGCTCGGAGACATTTAAAGAAGGAATTATGAATTCCTGTAATCCGGTCTTTATGGACATAGGAGCCAGACTGGGAGCAGAGAAGACCTATCAAAACTGGGAACAGCTCGGATTGTTTGACATAACGGGAATCGATGTTCCGGGGGAAGCTGGTTCCATCATGCATTCCCTTGAGAACATAGGACCTGTAGAGCTTGCTACCATGTCCTTTGGCCAGTCCTTTCAGATAACGCCGCTTCAGCTGTTAAGAGCGGCCAGTGCAGTGGTAAATGGCGGCAGGCTGGTGACCCCCCATTTTGCTTTAAAAACTATCGAGACTGCAACAGGGGAAGAAAAACAGTTTGTCTGGGCAGAGAAAGAAGCGGGAATCTCGCCGCAAGTATCTGAAACCATGAAAAAACTGCTGGAGGCTGTCGTTTCGGAAGGAACAGGAATTAATGGCTCAGTGGAAGGGTTCCGCATTGGAGGAAAAACAGCTACAAGCCAGAAACTTCCCCGCAGTGAAAAGAAGTATATTTCTTCTTTTTTAGGTTTTGCACCGGCAGATAATCCGATCATAATGGGCCTTGTGCTGATCAACGAGCCTGTGGGAATCTATTATGGAGGAACCATTGCGGCTCCTGTGATGGGAGAGATATTTGAGAATATCCTGCCCTATCTGGGGATAGAGCAAAATAAAATATCTACAGCACTTGATTAAAGGACGGAAAAGTTTTATACTGATATAGATTATGGAATGATAGCAAAAGGATCCGGAACAGGAAATACGGTCCGGGAACCTTTGGGAAATACTAGAAAGAAGAGGTGTAAAATGATTACAAAAAGCATGATTATTTCTACATTAATTGCATTTTTTATCACTGTTTTACTTAGCCCTACACTGATTCGATTTTTGCAGAAGTTAAAATTCGGTCAGGTAATCCGTGACCTTGGCCCGGAAGATCATTTAAAGAAAAAGGGCACACCGACTATGGGAGGCATTATTTTCATTTTTGCCATTGCAGTGGTATCTTTACTCTACATGAAGGATAATCCGGAGATTCTTCCGATTCTTTTTGTGACAGTCGGATTTGGTCTCATTGGATTTTTAGATGACTACATTAAAGTAACCGTAAAAGTGGCACCGGGGAAGGATCCCGGATTAAAGCCGCTTCATAAGATGCTTGGACAGATCGTAATTACAGGTGTATTTGCCTGGTATATGATCTTTAACAGCGGCCACGGCACTTCCCTGTTGATTCCTTTTACAGGCGGCATGGAGATCGATCTTGGAATTCTTTATGTACCGGTTCTGTTCTTTGTTGTACTTGGCACAGTAAATGGTGCAAACTTTACAGACGGTCTTGACGGTCTTGCATCAAGCGTAACCCTACTGATTACAGTATTCCTTACAGTCGTTGCCATTGGTTTTGGGGTAACGGGAATTCTTCCTATTACATGTGCAACCATTGGTGCTTTATTAGGATTCCTTGTATTTAATGTATATCCTGCAAGAGTATTCATGGGAGACACCGGTTCTCTGGCTCTTGGCGGCTTTGTAGTATCTACGGCTTATGTTTTAAGAATTCCGTTTTTAATTCCTGTTTTTGCATTTATCTATCTTGCAGAAGTAGTATCCGTTATTCTTCAGGTTGCATATTTTAAAAAGACCGGAGGAAAACGTTTATTTAAAATGGCTCCGATTCACCATCATTATGAAAAATCCGGATGGCCGGAGACAAAAGTTACAACCATCTTCAGTATTGTGACAGCAGTACTCTGCCTGGTTGCATATCTTGCTATTTAATAACGGAGGAGAACAGATGGAATTACAGGGAAAGAAAGTGCTGGTAGCCGGAACCGGCGTAAGCGGTATCGGTGCAGCAAAACTTTTACTAGAAAAAGGGGCAGAGGTTACCCTCTACGATGGAAATACAGCAGTGACCCGGGAAGCCATTCTTGGGAAAATGGATGGTGCCAATGTGGATACAATCATCGGTGAGATGACAAAAGAGGCCGCAGCAGGCTTTGATCTTATGGTGTTAAGTCCCGGTATCTCTGCATTTGGACCTTTGGCCATGACATTTAAAGAAGCAGAAGTGCCTGTTTGGGGCGAGATTGAACTTGCCTATCAGGCAGGCAGAGGTAAGATTGCAGCTATTACGGGAACCAATGGTAAGACAACAACAACAGCTCTTGTAGGTGATATTTTAAAAGCGGCTTATGAGAAGGCTTTTGTAGTCGGCAATATCGGCATTCCATACACATCTGTGGCTTTAGAGACAACAGATGACTGTGCGATCGCTGCGGAGATCAGCAGCTTTCAGCTGGAAACAACCTGTGATTTCTGTCCGCAGGTAAGCGCAGTGCTCAACCTTACACCGGATCATCTGGACCGTCATGGTTCCATGGAAGTTTACGGAGAAACTAAGCTTTCTATTGCAAAGAACCAGAAGGAAGGCCAGGTCCTTGTATTAAATTTTGATGACCCGATTACAAGAGCAATGGGCGCAAAGACACCGGCATCTGTATTCTATTTCAGCAGAAAAGAAGAACTTCATCACGGAGCATATTTAAAGGACGGCAGTTTTATCGTGTCTATCGATGGAGAAAAGCATATCGTATGTACATTGGAGGACTTGAATCTTCTGGGAGTACATAATCATGAGAATGTTCTTGCTGCCATAGCTGTATGCTGGTTTATGGATGTTCCTGCTGAGACGATCCGCGCAGTGATCAGGGAATTTAAGGCAGTAGAGCATCGTATGGAATACGTAGATACCGTAAACGGTATAAAATATTATAATGATTCAAAAGGAACCAATCCGGACGCATCCATCAAAGCGGTTCAGGCCATGGACAGAAAGACTGTTTTAATTGGCGGCGGCTACGATAAAGGAGTTGCCTTTGACGAGTGGATAGAGTCTTTTGGCGATAAGATTACATGGCTTGTTCTGATTGGCCAGACGGCAGATCAGATTGAACAGACTGCTTTAAAATACGGTTTTACCAACATTGTAAAAGAAGACAGCTTTGAAGCGGCCGTGAAAACTGCCGCAGCAAAAGCCAAAGAGGGAGAGGCTGTATTATTGTCACCGGCCTGCGCAAGCTGGGGAATGTTCCCGAACTATGAAGTGAGGGGAAGACAGTTCAAAGAACTGGTTCATGCCCTGAAGGGGTGATTGAATGACAGAAGGCCGAAGGTTTAGCCGTCAGGAGGCTGAGGCTTTACTTATGGTGTTCTTACTGATAGGTTTCGGACTTGTGATGGTTTTTTCCACAAGTTCTTATAAAGCAGAATTAATGTTTGATAATCCTGCATACTGGTTTCTGCGCCAGTCTCTGTGGGCGGTTTTAGGGTCTTTTTCCATGCTGCTTGTTTCAAGGTTTGACTACCGAAAGCTCAGTGAAAAGCCCAAACTATTATTTTTCATTTATGCTGTCACAAGTTTTCTGCTTATTATAACTTTATTTTTAGGAAGTGTAACAAAAGGGTCCAAAAGATGGCTTTCTTTCGGACCCTTGTCTTTTCAGCCGTCGGAACTGTCAAAACTTGTTCTGATTCTGGCTCTTGCCGCCTTTCTGGCGGAACAGGAACGGCTTCTTCGTAAAATGAAGGGGATTTTTATTGCATTGTTTCTGACGCTTCCCATTATCGGGCCTGTTGCGGTGGAAAATGCCAGCACGTCTATTATTCTGCTGGCCATCGTGGGACTGATGATTTTTGCAGCCTGTCCCTGGTATAAACGCTTCTTTTTGATGATTTTTCTGGGAGGGGCTCTGGGAGCCTTGATTATCGGTTCCAGAGCATACCGATTAGAACGGTTTGTAATCTGGCTGGATCCGGAGAATCATCCAAAAGGGCTTCAGACAATTCAGGGACTTTATGCAATCGGTTCAGGAGGAATCTTTGGCAGGGGGCTGGGCAATTCCATGCAGAAGATGGGATTTCTGCCGGAACCTCAAAATGACATGATCTTTTCGATTATATGCGAGGAGCTTGGTCTTTTTGGAGTGCTGCTCCTGATGGGCCTGTTTGTTGCCCTGCTTACCTCTTTTTTAAAAATCAGTTTTGCATGTGAGGATTTGTTTGGATTTCTTATTGTCATTGGAGTAATGTCACACCTTGGCGTGCAGATTTTTATTAATATCGCCGTTGTGACCAATACAATTCCAAATACGGGGATTCCTCTTCCCTTTATTAGTTACGGCGGCTCTTCCCTGTTTTTTCTTCTGACAGAGATTGGGCTGGTTCTTTCCGTGGCCAGATATGGAAATGATAGAAACAGGTGAAAAAAGATACAGTCAGAGATCCGGCTGTGATAAGATAAGAATACAAAATGTGAGAAAGAATAAATGAATTCGGAGGATAATATGAGGAAAAAAAGAACGGAAAAAGAAAATATTGTTCCGATCAGAAAGAAAAAGCGGAAACCGGCATCCGGCAGAGTGAAAGCTCTTCTTGCCATTTGTATTGTCCTGCTTTTTGGAATGGCAGGTGTGATCCTATGGCAGTGCCCTATTGATACTATCATTGTGAATGGGAATGAGACTTATACAAAAGATGAGGTGGAAGCAGCAGTGAGAGAGAACTGTATGAACAATACAGTCTTTTATACGGTATATTCTTTCTTTGGTAAGAATGCCTATCTTCCATTTATCGAAGAACTGGATATTACATTTCTTGAAAAGAACACTATTTTAGTGGAAGTAAAAGAAAAGATGAGGGCCGGCATGATTCAGGAGATGTCAGAATATTGTTATTTTGACAAAGACGGCATTCTCCTTGAGACATCTTCTGTCAGAATCAAAGACGTGCCGCTTATTACCGGGCTTCAGATGAATGAGTGTATTCTGAACGAAAAGATGGAACCAAAGGAAGCCAATGTGTTCCCGGTAATATTAAAGATGTCTCAGTTAATCATGAAATATCAGATTCCAGTTTCGGAAATTCAGTTTAATTCCATAACGGATATCCGTCTCCGCTCCAATTCCATCTGGATTGCTATGGGAGGAACAGAGGAACTGGATGCCAAGATGGCTGAGCTTCCGTCTGTGCTGGAAAGCCTGTATGGAAAACAGGGAGAACTGAATATGGAACATTTCAGTGAGGAAAACAAGGTAATTTCCTTTAAGGCGAATTAATATTTTATCAAAAGAAATGATTGATTATTTTAGAAAAAGCATTTATTATATATATGAATATTAATGCAGTAAAGTGCGGTTTATGTTAGGAGGAATACAAGTTGTTAGAGTTAATGTCCAATGAAGAAAACAATCAGGCAAGAATCCTGGTAATTGGTGTTGGCGGTGCAGGTAATAATGCCGTTAACAGAATGATAGATGAAGAAGTTGAAGGCGTAGATTTAATCGGTATTAATACAGACAAACAGGCATTAAATCTTTGTAAAGCTCCACTGAAAGTTCAGATCGGTGAAAAGCTTACAAAGGGTCTCGGTGCAGGTGCAAAACCTGAAGTAGGTGCCGGTGCTGTTGAAGAGAACAGAGATGAAATCACAGACTTATTAAAAGGTGCCAACATGGTATTCGTAACATGCGGTATGGGCGGCGGAACCGGTACAGGTGCAGCTCCTATCGTTGCTGAGATTGCGAAGAGCATGGGTATCCTTACTGTAGGTGTTGTAACAAGACCATTCGGTTTTGAAGGCAAACCACGTATGAAGAATGCTCTCGCCGGTATCGAGAAATTAAAAGAAAACGTAGATACACTGATCGTGATTCCTAACGATAAGTTATTACAGATTTGCGACAAACGTACTACAATTCCGGAAGCATTCAAGAAAGCGGACGAAGTGCTTCAGCAGGGTGTTCAGGGTATCACAGACTTAATCTATAAACCAGGTCTTATCAACCTTGACTTTGCAGATATCCAGACAGTTATGAGAGACAAAGGTATCGCTCATATCGGTATTGGTGTTGGAACAGGGGAAAACAAGGCAATCGATGCAATCAAGAACGCAATGGAAAGCCCTCTTCTTGAAACAACAGTTGCAGGTGCAACAGATATCATCGTTAACTTTTCCGGTGAAGTTGGTATTATGGAAGTATACGAAGCAGTTGATTATCTCGGCAGTGTAGCAGGCGAAGAAGTTAATATTATCTTCGGTAACGTTGACGGTGATGTGGCAGAGGATTCTGTAAGCATTACAATCATCGCTACAGGCTTAGAAGGACCAAAAGCTGCTCCTAAAAAAGAAGAAAAACCTGTAGAAAAGAAACCTGTCAGAAGAACTGTCCGCTATGAAGTGGAAGAAGAGGAAGTTGAGGAAGAATTTGAAGAACCAGCTCCTGCACGTCCGGTAAGAAGAACACGATCTGACAAAGAGATCATCATTCCTGAATTCCTTCAGACAGGAAGAAGAGAAAGATAATAAAATCATAATTACATTATAAGAAAAGAACCGGCATGGATAAGAGAATGAAAAGTCACAGTAGTTAAGACTTTTGGTTTTCTCATCCATGCCGGCTCTTTTTTTGTCGTCTTTTCTATGTTTTCCATGCGTCCGTACGACATATTTAGAAGAAGGAGTCTTTTATAATAACGGATGTAATGATGCTAAGGAAAAATCTGGTGGCTGCATGGAATATTACGTCTATCTTGATGTTCTTTTTTTACGTATTTTCCTTTATAACCTGTTGTGCCTTATTTCTCTGGGTCTGCTGTTTTGCAGGCAAGGCTCTGTTCGGAGAATTCTGTTAAGTTCTGCTGCCGGAACCATATGGAATCTGTTTATCATGATAACCGGAATCTCCGTAAAAGGAATGGGAGTTTTTGCGGCGGCAGTTCTATGTTTTTTGGCATATGGTACTGGAAAAAGTACAAAAGAGAGAATGCTTCCTGTTTATCTCTGTTTCATTGCCTTTTGCGTGGAGGGAACCATTACATGGGCAGGGACTCAATGGGGAAGCCTTTTTGTGCCGGTAATCTGCCGGCTCATCGGCAGACAAAAAAGGAGGAAAGACCATGAATTAAAAGTAATTCTTTTCTTCCAGGGCAGAAAAAAGGAGTTTGACGGTTTCTATGATTCCGGAAATCAGTTATCTGAACCCCTTACAGGAAAAATGGTACATATTGTCTGTTATGAAGACATGAAAGATCTTCTTTCGGAATGTTACCAAAAGACCATAGAAAAATATTTCGAAACCGGAATGTTGAACAGTACAAAAGTAAGTGAGCTGCAAATGTATGAATTCACCTTTCTTTCCTACCACTCTATTGGAAAAGAAAATGGTCAGCTTCTTGGCATCAGAATGGACTCGGCTGAATTTGTAAGCAATGCCGGGAAAAAGACAGAAGACAAGGTCGTAATCGGCCTGACAAAACAAAAGCTGTTTGTCAGAGGACGGGACCGGATGATTGTGAATGGGAGGTTGGAATTATGATTTTGAATGTAATGGCAGGGGATAAAGTACGTTTTCGTGTTGTCTCAAAGGTGAAAGACAGCTGGTTGAATAACCGGAGTGAGGTACATTACATAGGAGGTGCGGAAATTCTTCCGCCGCCATTAAAACCGGAAGAGGAGGCAGCCCTGTTAAGTTATTTTGGAAAAGAAGGGGAACAGAAGGCAAGAGCCGTATTAATAGAGCGGAATTTAAGACTGGTAGTGTATATCGCAAAGAAATTTGACAATACGGGAGTGGGCGTGGAAGATTTGATTTCCATTGGAACTATTGGGTTGATCAAGGCAATCAACACTTTTAATACTAATAAAAAAATTAAACTTGCGACCTATGCATCCCGCTGTATTGAAAATGAAATTTTGATGTATCTGCGAAGAAACAGCAAAACAAAGATGGAAGTATCCATCGATGAACCGCTGAATGTGGACTGGGACGGAAACGAACTGCTTCTTTCCGATATACTCGGTACGGAAGAAGATGTGATCTACCGTAATCTGGAAGACGAAGTGGATCGTCAGCTTCTTGCCAAAGCGATGGAAGTACTGACGGAACGGGAAAAACTCATTGTGGAACTCCGGTTCGGTATCGGAAAGGAAGATGCGCAAGAGAAGACCCAGAAAGAGGTGGCAGATATGCTTGGAATTTCCCAGTCCTATATCTCCAGATTAGAGAAAAAGATTATGAAAAGACTGAAACGGGAAATGATAAAACTAGGTTAGGACTTCTTTGATATATTTATAAAAATAGAATGGATAATTATTCAGATGGCTTTTTGAGGCAGAATATGGTAGAATAACGAAAAGTACACTTTTACAGTTTTATTCTTGAAAGCACCAAAAAGAGAGAACATATCTCTTTTCGGATCTATCATTTGAAAGGAGATTTTCCATGAAAAAGAAGAACACGTTTTTGTTCGATCTGGACGGAACATTGACAGATCCTATGATCGGGATTACCAAATCCGTTCAGTATGCTTTGAAAAATTACGGAATTATAGAAGAAGATCTTTGGAATCTGACCAAATTTATCGGGCCTCCCCTTGCTCAGTCCTTTCAAAAATATTATGGATTTTCTGAAGAAGAATCTCATCAGGCAGTGGAATATTACAGAGAATATTTTGCACCTACAGGCAAATTTGAAAATGTTGTTTACGATGGGATCCCAACGATGCTTGGAGCATTAAAAGAAGCCGGATTTGTTCTTGCAGTGGCTACATCCAAACCGGAAGTGTTTGCAAAAGACATTTTAAAACATTTTAATCTGGAACAATATTTTGACTTTGTCGGCGGCGCGCTACTCCATGGAAGAACAGATAAGGCAGAAGTGATTGCTTACGTACTTGAGAATCTGAATGTGGAAAAAGACAAAGTGGTGATGATCGGGGATAGAGAGCATGATAGTTTAGGCGCAGCAAAAAATGATCTTGACAGTATTGGAGTTCTTTACGGCTATGGTGACAGAGTGGAGCATGAGGCAGCAGGAGCAGGACATATTGTTGAGACAGTGGAAGAACTGGAAAAGTATCTTTTAAGTTTGATATAGGATAAAAACAGAAATTAATTAAGATGAAAGATTGATTCAAAGAAGAAAAATGATACACAAAGGAGGACAACACATTGAAATTCTCGGAAATGATCTATGAAAGACCGGATATGGAGGAGGTGAAAGCAACCCTTACCAGTTTGACAGAAGCTTTGAAAGAAGCTGGGAGTTATGAAGAGGCAAAAAAAGTTTTTTTAGAAGAAGATACTTATGTAAAACATATTCATACTTTTATGACTCTTGCGGAAATCCGCCATACTATCGATACAAGAGACGAATTCTATGATGAAGAGATTCGATTTATTGACGGGGCAACTCCTGTCTTTGCACAATATATGAAAAACTGGAATGAGGCACTTCTTAACAGCCCATTCCGCCCTCAGTTTGAAGAAGAATACGGAAATCTGATTTTCATAAACATGGAGATGGAGACAAAGACCTTTGATCCTGCCCTGATTCCTACGCTTCAGGAAGAAAATGAACTGACTACTGCCTATGAGAAGCTCATTGCTTCTGCCCAGATTCCTTTTGAGGGTGAAGTATATACCTTATCCCAGCTTACACCGTTTAAGAGTGACGCAGACGATGAGAGAAGACTTGCTGCATGGAAGGCAGAAGGACAGTGGTATAAAGAGCATCAGGAAGAATTGGACGGCATCTACGACAAGCTTGTAAAAGTACGTGACGGCATGGGAAGAAAGCTTGGCTATGATGGTTATACACAGCTTGGTTATTATCGTATGAAACGTAACTGTTATACAAAAGAGGATGTGGAAAAATTCCGTGATGCAGTTGTGAAATATCTTGTACCCGTAGCGGACGGTATTTACAGAGAACAGGCAGCACGCCTTGGCAAGGAATATCCAATGAGCTTTGCAGACAATGCCCTTGAATTTCGTTCCGGCAATCCAAGACCTTGCGGTACAGCGGATGAAATCCTTGCTCATGGTAAGAAATTTTACGATGAACTGTCCCCTGAGACAAGTGAATTCTTTAATATGATGCTTGATAATGAACTGCTTGACGTGCTTTCCAAGAAAGGAAAAGCAGGAGGCGGATACTGCACAAGTATTGGAGACTATGAAGTTCCGTTTATTTTCGCCAACTTTAATGGAACTCAGCATGACGTAGAAGTTGTTACTCACGAAGCAGGCCACGCATTTGCAGGCTGGATGAATCGAAAACGTGTTCCAATGGAAACCATCTGGCCGGGTATGGAATCCTGTGAAGTACATTCCATGTCCATGGAATTCTTTGCATGGCCTTGGGCAGAAGGATTCTTTGGAGAA
The DNA here is from genome assembly GCA_015057665.1 of Lachnospiraceae bacterium. GTDB lineage: Bacteria > Bacillota > Clostridia > Lachnospirales > Lachnospiraceae > SIG292. The sequence goes on from SVDY01000007.1 coordinate 96,927, forward strand.
GATACGCAGAAATTCTACTACAGCCATCTGTCAGGTGCTCTTTGCTTCATTCCTTACGGAACTATGGTTGACCATTTTCAGCACATTGTGTATGAGAGACCGGAGATGACACCGGCAGAGCGCCACGGCGTATGGAAGGAACTTCTTGGCATCTATATGCCATGGATGAAATTAGACGGTGAGATTCCGTTCTATGCGGAAGGTGAAGGATGGCAGCGTCAGAGCCATATCTATATGAATCCTTTCTATTATATTGATTACTGTCTGGCACAGACTGTGGCACTTCAGTTCTGGGCGATGATAGAAAAAGACAAAGAAGATGCATGGAAACATTATATGGCATATACAGTACAGGGCGGAAGCCGTGTATTTACAGAACTCCTTGCAAATGCAGGACTTACCAGTCCGTTTGGCGATGAATGTTTAAGAGAAGTATGCGGCGCCGCAAGAAGCTGGCTTTCCCAATTTGATCTGGGGGGAATCTGCTAATCATGGAAGACAATAAGAAAAAGAAACGCCGGGCTTATCTGGATGATTTTAGAAAGACCGGCGGTGGAGAGTATGAATATAAAGGTGCTCAATACATCTGGGAAGGAAGTAAGGAAGAATTCAGAAAACAGATAATGGTAATCTGGGGTTATGCGGCTCTTATGGCTGTCTGTATTATTGGAGCAGGCTGCCTTCCTGTTCCGTCCATGATCAATTGTGTTTATGTGATCCTGCCTTTTACTGTCTGTTTTATCTGTGCCGTAAGTGTCATCTGGGGGATTTGCAGACTGACTTATCATGGATCATCTCTGAGAGCCTATGTCTATGATGCCACGGTGGAACAGGTGCCAATGAGAGCAGTGGGTACCATAGTGGGAGCCGGCGGAACCATAGCCGGTGAACTGATTTACCTTGTGAAGAATGGATTTGGAGAAGCGGTCTTTTCTTCTGTCTTATTCATCCTGCTTCTTGCAGGGGCTATGGCAGTTCTTACTTTTCTCAGAGTAGAGATGCTTAAAATGAAATGGATAAGAGGCGTGTAGGATTATATCTTACGGCAGAAGGTTCCTGTTTCTTCAGGCGGCGAGCAGCAAATTATATTTATAAAAGAATTTGTTTGAATTTAATCGAACAATTTGACAATTATATGTAAATCATGTATGATATATACTAAGTATGCCAATGCGCAATTATGATCCGCTTGCGGATCTTGTCAGGAGGCTGACTGTGTTATTAAGATGCAGAGATTATCCGCACCTGAGAATAGAAAAAATGCAAAAGGGGTATACCCCTTTTATATATAGTAGTCTTACTACTATATATAAAGGTTTTGTCTTCCCACGAACGAAAAAAACAAAGGAGGAAAACTTTATGGGAAAAACAAAAAAATTTTTAGCCCTGATCCTTGGGCTCGTTATGTGCCTCAGCTGTCTTGCTGGCTGTGGTAACAACAACGCAGATGGCGGCGATGCTGCTGCAGAAAAAACTCTCGTAGTTTCTGCAACAGGTTTTGAAAACAAATTCTCCCCATTCTTTGGTGCAAGTGCAGACGACATGGATGTAGCTGATTTCACTACACTCTATATGATGTACTCTGACCGTGTAGCAAACCCAGTACTTAACGGTATTGAAGGCGAAACACGTTCTTACAACGGTACAGACTACACATACTATGGTCCTGCAGACATTACAGTAACTGAAAATGCAAATGGAACAGTATTCTACGATATGAAGATGCGTGAAGACCTTAAGTTCTCTGATGGTACACCTATCGACATCGATGACTTCATTTTCAGTTTATACGTTCTTCTTGACCCAACATACGATGGATCTACAACAATGTACTCCACACCTATCCAGGGTCTTGAAGCATACCGTTCCGGTATGGACACACTCTTTAACCTTTTAGTTAAAGCAGGTGCAGACAATACAGATTTCACACTCTGGGATGAAGCTACTCAGACAGCATTCTGGGCAGATCTTAACCAGGCTGGTGAAAAATTTGCTCAGGAAATCGTTGACTACTGTGTAGCAGCAGGCTATGCAGAAGAAGGCAACGTAGCAGCAGCAGCAGAAGCTTGGGCTTTCGCAGGTCTTCCAGCAGATGCTACAGCAGCTGATTTCTTCGCTAGAATGTGCGAAGATTACGCATGGGATCTTGCAACATTATCTTCTACAGAATCTGCTGGTTCCGGCCTTACAGATTTAATGGAAGACTACGCTGCATACTCTCACGGTGTTCAGACTGGTGAATCCGCAGCGAACATCACAGGTATCCAGAGAACAGGCGACTACAGCGTACGTATCGTTGCAGAAGAATTAGATGCTACAATGATCTACCAGATGGGTCAGCCAATCGCTCCTCTTCACTACTATGGTGATGAAGCTCAGTATGACTACGAAAACAACAAATTCGGTTTCCCTAAAGGCGACCTTTCTATCATTCGTGATAAGACAACAAAACCATTAGGTGCTGGTCCTTACATGTTCAAAGAAGCAGCAAACGGTGTTGTTTACTTAGAAGCTAACCCTAACTACTACCTTGGCGAAGCGAAAACAAAATTCGTAAACATGATCGAAACAAAAGAAGCAGATATGTTAAACGGTCTTACAACAGGAACAGTTGACATTGCAACTCCTTCTTACACAACAGAACTTAGAAACCAGATTACAGAACTTAACGGCGGAGATGATTCCTTCGACGGTAAAGTTATCACAACAAAATTAATCGACTACCGTGGATACGGTTACATCGGTATCTGTGCAGACAACGTAAAAGTTGGTGACGATGCTGGCTCTGATGCTTCCAAAGCACTTCGTAAAGCATTTGGTACAGTTCTTGCTGCATACCGTGCAGAAGGTGTAGACTCCTACTATGGCGATACAGCTTCCATCATCAACTACCCAATTTCCAACACATCCTGGGCAGCTCCACAGATCACAGATGACGGTTACACAGTTGCTTACTCTGTAGACGTAGAAGGCAACCCAATCTACACAGCAGATATGACAACAGAACAGAAATACGAAGCAGCTCTTAACGCAGCTCTTGGTTACTTCGAAGCAGCAGGCTACACAGTAGCTGACGGCAAAGTAACAGCAGCTCCACAGGGCGCAAAACTTGAATACACAGTTAACATTGGTGCCAACGGTAACGGTGACCACCCAACATTCTTAATCCTTAAGAATGCAGCAGATGCATTTGCGAAGATCGGTATCACATTAACAGTTAACGATATCGCTGTAACAGCTGACTTATTCGCTTCCTACCAGACAGGTGTTGCTGAAATGTGGTGTGCAGCATGGCAGTCCTCCAACGACCCTGACATGTTCCAGTTATACCACTCTACAGGATCTACAAACTACTACAGAGTATTAGACGAAGATCTTGATACATTAATCATGGATGCTCGTCAGTCCACAGACCAGTCTTACCGTAAAGGTCTCTACAAAGCAGCTATGGAAATCATCATGGACTGGGGTGTAGAAATTCCTGTATACCAGAGATCCGATGCATACGTAGTATCTACAGAACGTGTTGACGTTAATTCCCTTCCAACAGATATGACTCCATACTGGAACTGGAAGAGTGAACTTTACAACATCGTTGTAAAATAATAAGAATTAATATCTGAAATGTTAATTCTTAAGCTATGACAGAGCCGCACAGTGGAAGAATGCCGTGCAGGCACCACACGTGCATCTTGTCTAAGTCTGCAAAGGCAGACTGAATTGGGAATAATAACCGGGAACCGCTTCGCAATAAATGGAAGCGGTTCCTAATTCCATTTTCACTTTTACACTTTAGCATAATAGTTCACAAAAGTAGAGAGGGGTTTAACGTATGCGTAAATATATCGTAAAAAGAACATTAATCTCCGTTCTCATTTTGGCTTGCGTATCCTTTATTATTTATTCACTTCTTCGCTGCCTGCCTTCATCCTATGTGGAAAACATGGCGATGCAGCTTTCAGCACTTCCGGGCGCAAAACCTTATGAAGAATGGCTTGCACAGTTAAATGCGGCATACGGTTTAGACAAAAATATCTTTATGGGCTACCTCACATGGCTTGGTGATGCAGTCCGTGGTAACTTTGGAGACAGCTGGAAGTACACAATGCCTGTACTTCAGAAATTCAACGAAGTAATCTGGCTTTCCTTCATTATGGGAGCAATTTCTTTCGTAATCCAGCTTGCAATCGCAATTCCTCTTGGAGTAATTGCCGCAACAAAACAGTATTCACGTACAGACTACGCAATCAGCGCAGGTGCGTTAGTTGGTATTTCTTTACCAACATTTTTCTTTGCTACAATTTTAAAACTGATTTTCTCAGTAAAACTTGGTTGGTTTGACCTTTATGGTCTTGTTGGCCGTGACTATGCCCAGCTTGATGCAATGGGACAGTTCCTTGATAAGGCAAACCATTTAGTTCTGCCTATCGTAACACTGGTAATCGTTTCTGTAGGTTCTCTTATGAGATATACCCGTACAAATATGCTCGAAGTATTAAATGCAGATTATATCCGAACAGCAAGAGCAAAAGGTTTATCCGAGAAGAAAGTTATTTACCAGCATGCATTCAGAAACACACTGATTCCACTTGTAACAATTGTTGGTGGATCTTTACCGGGCTTATTCTCCGGTGCCTTAATTACAGAGACACTGTTCTCCATTCCGGGAATCGGCTTTACATCTTATCAGGCCATGACAAGCGGTGACATTCCATTTGCCATGTTCTATATGACATTTTTAGCAATCTTGACATTGTCAGGCAACCTGCTTTCTGACATTTTATATGCCGTGGTTGACCCACGCGTACGAATCGCGTAGGAAAGGAGGCACCTGTTATGAATGATAAAAACATTAAAGAATTAGAAAACACTGAATTTGAAAATGTAAATGAGACTGCAGATAACGAAGAACAGCTTTCCTTAAATGATGACAGACGTGTCAAAGTACTTTCTCCAACTGCAATGGTTGTGAAACGTTTCTTCCGTAACCGTCTTGCTGTTCTTGGACTCATCATGCTTGTGTCCATGTTCATTTTCTCTTTCATCGGCGGCTTAATCAGCCCATACGGACAGGACGAACAGTTCTACCGTTATGAAAATCAGATGAAAGACTATCTTGGAATCGTAGAAAACTATGAATTCCGTTATCTGTCTGCAGACGGACAGAAATTTGACAGCGTATTACAGGCTAAATTCCAGCTTGCATATCAGAAGAAGCAGACCTCTTTCGAATATAAGAATGTTACTTATGATATTACAGAAGAAGGAACTGATTTCTATTCTGTACATTCCAACGGAACCATGCTTGCAATGGCATTTAAAGACATCGTAAACAACGATGGCGCAGAACTTACTTTCACAGAAAAGTATGAAGCATTAAAAGCTTATACAGCAGGCCAGAATGCATTTACTGCAGATGGTAAAAACTACACAATCGACGAAGCTCACGAAATTCTTTTAGACGGACAGAAAGTTGGTTTCATCAGCCGTCTCGTAATTTCTCCGGTAGAAAACGGTGTAGTTGTTTCTCCTGAATTAAAAGTTAAATTAGAAGAAGCAATTGCAGCAAAAGTAGATGAATTTACATTTACAGAACCAGGCGGAGAAGAAGAAACATATAAACTTTCTTACGATGCTGCGACTTATAACTGGACTGTAAAGAAAGGAAAAGAGACATATGTATATGATGCATATACTCCACCTTCCAAAGAACATTTATTAGGAACAGATAAGAACGGTATGGACATGCTTACCCGTCTTATGTACGGCGGTCGTGTATCCTTAATTATCGGTTTCATCGTAGTATTTATCGAAGTTGTAATCGGCGTATCTCTTGGCGGTCTTGCAGGTTACTTTGGCAAATGGGTTGATATGCTCATCATGCGTATCGTAGATATTTTTTACTGTATCCCATCCATGCCACTGATCATCATCCTTGGTGCTGCCATGGATGCCATGAAAGTAGAGCCGATGACCCGAATGTTCTACCTGATGCTCATCTTAGGTTTCCTTGGATGGCCTGGTATTACACGTCTCGTTCGTGGTCAGATCCTTTCCTTACGTGAACAGGAATTTATGACAGCTACAGAAGCCTGTGGTATCCGCGTAAGCAGACGTATCTTCAAACACTTAATTCCAAACGTAATTCCACAGCTCATCGTATCTGCTACCATGAGTCTTGGTTCCACTATTATTATGGAAGCAACACTGTCCTTCTTAGGTATCGGTGTTAAATTCCCATTCGCTTCCTGGGGTAACATCATTACAGACGTAAATGATGCTTACGTTATGACACACTATTGGTTCGTATGGATTCCAGCCGGCATCTGTCTCTTAATTGCCGTACTTGGATTCAACTTCGTAGGTGACGGTCTTCGTGATGCGTTCGACCCTAAGATGAAACGGTAAGGAGGAGAAAGAATGGCTAAGAAAAAAGCAGAAGGTTATCTTTCCGCGAAAGAGTCTCGTCTCATCTCTAAACAGAACCGTAAAATCACCAATGAGTACGAGAAAAAACGTAAAAGAAAAAATGTGCCTGAATCTGAGTATTTAACTGAGATGAAGGATCCAAAAAATGCGGTAGAATTTGACAATCTCCACACATACTTCTTTACAGACACAGGTACTGTAAAGAGTGTTGACGGTGTAAGCTTCGATGTTCCGATCGGTAAAACAGTCGGTATCGTAGGTGAATCCGGATGTGGTAAATCCGTAACAAGTCTTTCCCTGATGCAGCTCATTCAAAGACCGCAGGGACAGATCGTAGAAGGTGCAATCCGCTTAAATATGGGCGAGAAAGCTTATGATGTAACAAAGATGCCTCAGGAAAAGATGCAGGGAATCCGTGGCAACATGGTATCCATGATCTTCCAGGAACCAATGACAAGCTTAAACCCTGTATTCCGAATCGGAAGACAGATTGAAGAAGTTATTGAACTCCATGACGGCGAAGGCAAGACAAAAGAAGACGTGAAAGCACGTGCCATCGAACTTCTTGAGATGGTAGGTATCGCCAACAGCGAAGGTGTATATAAGATGTTCCCTCACGAACTTTCCGGCGGTATGCGTCAGCGTGTTATGATTGCCATCGCTCTTGCATGTAATCCAAGAATCATCATTGCTGATGAACCAACAACAGCTCTTGACGTTACAATTCAGGCTCAGATCCTTGACCTTTTACGTAACTTAAAAGATAAGATCAATTCCTCCATCATGCTCATTACACATGACTTAGGTGTTATCGCTGAGATGGCTGACGACATCGTTGTAATGTACGCAGGAAGAGTTGTAGAAAAAGGAACAGCGGAAGATATTTTCGAACATCCTTCCCATCCATATACGATTGGTCTTATGGCTTCCAAACCGGTAGTAGGCAAGAAAGTAGACAAACTCTACTCTATTCCTGGCAAGGTTCCAAACCCTGTTAACATGCCAAACTACTGTTACTTCAAAGACCGTTGTGAAATGTGTGTAGCTCAGTGTAACGGTGAATATCCACCGATGGTTCAGCTTTCCGATACTCATTTCGTAAGCTGCTATCGCTATTTAGAAGGAAAGGAGGATAAATAATGGCTAAAAAGAGTAATCTTATCCTTCCGGAATTCGAACCGGTTACCTATGATCCACAGTATATCCTTATGGTAAACCAGCTTAGAAAATACTTCCCAATCAAGGACGGTATGCTTGCCAAAACTGTTGGTCATGTAAAAGCCGTTGACGGCGTAACCTTTAATTTAAAACGTGGTACTACAATGGGTCTCGTAGGTGAGTCCGGATGTGGTAAAACAACAACAGGACGTACAATCCTTCGTCTTGCAGGTGAAAAGACAGACGGTCAGGTTCTTTTCAACGGAAAAGAAGTATATGACATGTCCAGTCAGGAGATGCGTGCACTTAGAACAAAGATGCAGATCATCTTCCAGGATCCATTCTCCAGTCTTTCTCCAAGACTTCCAATCAGTGAGATCATTGGAGAAGCAGTAAAAGAACACAACCTGGTTCCTGCAGCAGAATATAATGACTATATTGATCAGGTAATGGACAACTGTGGTCTTCAGCCTTTCCACAAAGACCGTTATCCACACGAATTCTCCGGCGGACAGCGTCAGCGTATCTGTATCGCCCGTGCTCTTGCCTTAAATCCGGAATTCGTAGTATGTGACGAACCTGTATCCGCTCTTGACGTATCTATTCAGGCACAGATCATCAACCTGTTAAAAGAATTACAGGGCGAATACAACTTAACTTACCTGTTCATTTCCCATGACTTATCCGTAGTAGAACATATCTCCGACACAGTTGGTGTTATGTACCTCGGTAACCTTGTAGAATACGGTGAAACAGGAGATATCTTTAAGAATCCTCTTCACCCATATACAAAGGCTCTGTTCTCTGCCATTCCGATCCCGGATCCAAAAGCAGTGAGAAACAGAATTGTGTTAGAAGGTTCCATTCCTTCTCCTGCGAACCCTCCACAGGGATGTAAATTCCATACACGCTGTCCATATGCGACAGAGCGTTGTAAGTGTGAGGTTCCTGCTCAGAAAGAAGTAGAACCTGGACATTATGTTGTTTGTCATCTTTTTGATGAATAGTGGTACAATATGAAAGAATACGAAGAAAATGAGCTGATCTATGATGAAGGGGAACGAAGACCGGAAGATGAATGGCATCCGGAACTGGAATTCTCCAAACAGGAGAGAAGATGGATTGCCCTTTCTGCAATGAGAACGGCTCTTGGACTTGGACTAATTTATATTGCTGCCGCCGGGATATTGATTTGGCTGATGCTTAAGATATGGATGTAGAAAATGCCGCGAGATTTCGCGGCATTTTTTTATTATGGACTTAAGTCAGTTGAGGGCATCGGAGTTTTTCGTGTTCCGAAAAATGGAGATGCCCGAAACAAAAAAC
>SVDY01000056.1 GCA_015057665.1 Lachnospiraceae bacterium
AAAGAAAAGAAACAAGTTTTTAGCGGGATTTCTTGCATTTGTAATGGTATTCTTAATGCTTCCTGTTGTGCCATTTGCACCGGTTGAAGCAGCAAGTGCTTTTGCAGATAATGCTGATGTAATTCGTTTGCCGATTACTATTAGAGATGCGAATGCAGACGGTATTGTATTCCAGATTAGTCCAGCTTCCTGGAAAGGATGGGTTACAAATACATTGTCCGAAGATGGTGTCCCAGAGTATACAAATGATGCGATTGCTCGAATCGCAGACAAAATTGATACTCTTAATGAAATCAATACTTTAAGAAGTAGTAATTCCTTTGATGAAACAGGTCTTGGCGATGCATTGTATATAGCTTACTCAGGAAATACTGCAGGATGGGATAGTTCATCATTTTCAGCGGCAGATGCAGTTGATTATTTAAACGAAGCTAAAACAGCGCATCAGGCGGCAGAATGGTTACTTAGTCATTTTTTCGTTGATGGAAAGTATGATAGAAATGCTACTGCAACAAAAGAATATGATCCGGAAGTATACTTCACACAGACATACAAAGGTTATGAATCTTTAATTCTTAAACCAGGTACATATGAAGGAAATCAATGTTATTTTTATTCATCTAATGCGACAGTTAATGGTAGTGCGTTAAAAACAATGTTCCATTATACAACTGGTGCAGATACAAACGTGGATGAAATTTATAATGATGCTAGTGGAACAACATCTACACGAGGTGGATGGTATCCATTAAATAATTTAGGATTTAATGAAAAATATCAGTACAATCTGAATTATCACACATCTACAGCAGGAAGTGGACAGTTTGTGTACCATGAAGCAGATGATTTATTCTTTGCTTTTACTGGAGATGACGATGTATATCTTTATATTAACAATAAATTAGTTATTGATGATGGTGGTATTCACGGTCAGAGCACATCAGAAGTATATCTTGAAGATAGCGTTGGAACGGGAACTAATGTAACAAGTCAAACTACAGGAAGTACAAATGATCAGACATGGGCACAGTATTTAGGATTAGAAGAAGGCGGTATTTATGATTTCGATTTCTTCCAGATGGAAAGAAATGTTACAGAGTCTAACTTCTCTATTTACACTAACATCAACGTTGTAGATTCCTCCGCTGTTCCTCAGAAAAAAGTTTACCAGAATGGACAGGAATTAATTTATGGTTCCTTCGTACCACAGAATTCCGAAGTTACATATGGTTTTGAATTGACAAATAATGGTGGATCTAATTCTTCACCAATCAAAAACCTTACTTTCGTAGACATCAATCTTGGTGTTTCCCTTAACTACACAACAGATAGTTCCAATAATATTACTTACTCCTTAGATTATAATCAGGAGAATAAAGAGGGTACAAATCCTGTTACAGAAATTACAGATTTAGAATGGGCTGTATATAAGAATGGAACTGATCCTGTTTATACTAAAGTAAAATCTGAACCAGAATTAATTAATATTCTTAAGACTGGAACAGTAGATGGAACAGGTACTGGTATTGCGGTTGGTTATACTTTCTCTATTCGTGGTTTCAGATACAATGTAGGTGCACCTGTGGCAGATGAAAACGGAAAAATTCCTGCTACGAAAACAATAGTAAATACTGTACAGACTACATGTGTAGGTAAAGCGAATAACAGTAATACAGACCGTGTAATTCAGGGCTCTGCAACTGTTCGTGTACGTACATGGAATATTCAGAATAAAACATTTGTTATGGACTATGCTAAGAAATTTACTATGTCAACAGCGGATGTTTTCGGTACGGAGTTAACAGAATTAAGTGAACCAAAGACATTTGAAGATGAAAATACTGTAAATAGTGAAAAGGTAACTACAACAATCAAATTAAACAGTGATGTAGGGAATGTTACATTAGATAAAAATAACGGAAACTACGGAACTATGGTAATGGGTAAAGAGTATTCATTAGAATACACACCAACAAAAGTCCTTAATGGTATTGATTCATTCATTGTAAAAATTAAATTAGATACAACTACACAGATTGGTTCTGCAGCAGCTGTTTCAGGATCCAATATCCTTAACAAGAGTGTTTCCATCGTTCCAGCAAGCAACGTTTACTATGAAGATGACTTTGCAGACATCGTATATGAAACAAAACAGAACGGAATTCCTGTTGTAGATATTGATGCAAGTAACTGGGATGTTGCATACGATGGCGATATTAAAGAAACAGATGGTAACGAAGAAACAGCAAATGGTTCTATCCATGGCTGGGAAACAAGTTTAAAAGATGATACCCAGTTCTCCGATGGCTCTGCCCATGTGGGAACATCTGTTACCGAAAAAGATGAAGAAGGTAAGAACAAAACAACTACAGCGACAGCAACATTCTTCTTCACAGGAACAGGCGTAGATGTATATAGCTATACAGATATGAATTCCGGTATTGTAACTGGATATTTATATAAATATGATGAAACTAAGGTTACTGATGGTAATGACGGTTATGTTGCATCCAAATTCCTTATGGTAGATAATCTTGCAGTATCTCCAGGAAAACCAGACGGTGATGAAAGAAATGGTTACTACCAGATTCCTACATTAAGCTTTAAAGATCTTCCATATGGCAAGTATAAAGTAATGCTTTCTGTAAGTGCAGGAAAAGCGGTAGAAGATATTGAAGAAGGCAATATCGTATACTCCAGTACAGAAAAGAGAGCTACATATTATCTTGATGGAATCCGTGTATACAATCCATTAGGAGAAACTGTTACTGGTACTGCAGCAGATGCTTACAAAGATACAACAGGCGTAGATGCAGAAAAAATCAAGACAGTATACAAGGTTGTAAATACTTTACTTACAACTAAAGAAGCTGTATTTGTTGATTTATCCCCAGAAGGTCTTAACGCAACAGAATATACAACAACTGACGTATACAAGACTTACGGACCAAAGAATGAAGTATACCTTGCAGCCGGACAGTCCATTACATTTGCAGTAGAAGGCGATGTTAATACAAATAAATATTATATTGGACTGAAATCTTTAAAAGGAGATTCCGTACCGGTAAATGCAGGATTTACAGCCGGCGATGCTCAGGCAGTGACATCCATTGCTCATTCTACAGATCTTTATTATAAAGTTGGACCGGCAACAAATGGTTCCATTACGATTGCTAACAATTCTCCAGAAGGATCCGATGCAATCTTAGCAGTTACAAAATTACAGATGGTAGGACCTGCACCTGCTACATTAGCATTAAGAACTATTTCCGATGTAGAAGCAGTATCTTACGCAACAACATTTGCATCAATGAGAACTGTGAATTACGAGGATACTTTAGTAGAAGACGAACCGGAAGTAGAAGTGCCAGAAACACCGGAAGCTCCAGAAGTGGAAGAACCAGAAAAACCAGAACCACCTGTGGTTGAAAATCCGGAACCAGAAAAACCAGTTACTGTTCCATCTTATATCGGAACATTAATTACATTAGTAAATAAGTTATTCAATGCATTAAACAAATGGTTTGCAAGTCGATAAGGAGGTGTGATGTGATGAAAAAAGAATATACAAAGCCAGTAATTATACTTGAAAACTTTTCTATGACACAGAGCATTGCACACAACTGTGGCGATAACTTGATATTTGATTATGCAACATTGAAATATAAAGGTTCTTGTGGCTGGGATGATGGAAGTGGAGTTGTTTTATTTACATCAGCAAACACAGCGTGTACTTTTGCAGATGATGATGAAAGCGATAACTTACCTGGTACAGCTTGTTATAACAATCCTGAAGGTGGATTCAACATTTTCAATTCTTAATCGGATTATTATTTTAGATGATCTTAGGCCGTGGCATTTAGCCACGGCCTTTTCATGAGGTGTAAATATGCCTAGATATATATATGAATTAGCGGGAATTAATGTCAGATTATGCACTCCGATGGATATTATTATTTCAAAGGAATCCGTTCCCTATATAAAAAAAGAAGGAAAAATAGAAGAAGACATCTCCTTCCAAAGCACAGACGCTCTTCCAGAACTGCCATTTAACGGAACCTGGATAGAAGACACCTATTATACAATTTTAAATGGAAAACAAACCATGTTCTATCGCAATCATTTTTCTAAGCCGCCATATGCCATGGTAATAGAGGAAGACGATAAAATATGTTGTAAATATATCGCTGATAAAGAAAATATCTTTTTACATACGTCAGATATCCTGAATCACATTGGAATAGAAAAAGTATTATTAAATCATTCTGCCTTTCTGCTTCACGCATCCTTCATCAGACAGGAAGACAAAGCCATCCTTTTTACCGCCCCATGTGGCACAGGCAAGTCCACTCAGGCCGAACTTTGGGCTAAACATAAGGGCAGTGACATTTTAAATGGCGATCGTGCTGCGGTGAGATATCAGGATGGAGAGTGGAGAGCCTATGGAATGCCGTTTGCCGGAACATCCAGAATTTACCGCAATGAATCCGCTCCTGCAGCGGCTGTTGTAGTATTAGAACAGGGACAGAAGAATGAGATAAGAAAGCTTTCCGGAAGGGAAACTCTGGGCAGGCTCCTTCCGGAAATCAGCTGCCGAAGATGGGATGCTGATTTCATGGGTCAGCTCATGGACCTATTGATTCGTCTTTTATCTGAAATACCTGTTTATTTTCTGTCATGTCTTCCTGATGAAGGGGCGGTAGAGTTGTTGTATAATACACTGAAAAAGGATCAGAGATTATAATAAGGTGATTCCATAACATTCTGGAATAAACAATGAAAATAAATTGGGATTTATCTGCGGAATACATAGAGAATAGACATGTCACTTGTTAACATCATAAAAAAGCGGTACTACCCGGGATTAGAAATAATCCTGAGTAGTACCGCTTTTTTGATTTCGTTTTTATAAGGTATCTAAGAAACAACATAAAGAATATAGAGGTATGTTCACCATCCAATCCTGTTCTCGATAGTTGGACATAGAAGTACGGATTGCAACATTCGGTTGATATTTTTGACAATAGGCTTGTAAACTCTTTGCTCTAAGGTTCTCCTCTGCTTTTACTTCAAGCGGTATAATATTTGTTTTTTCTTGAAGTACGAAATCAAGTTCACCGGATGAGTTTTCCTTACTATAGTAAAATAGAGATCTTCCGGATGAAATCAATTCCTGGGCAACATACTGTTCAGTAAGGGCACCTTTGAATTCCTCGAAAATACGATTCCCTTCTAAAAGGACACGGGGATGCAAATTACCACGAGCTGCAAGAAGCCCTACATCATGCATGTATATTTTAAAATGGTTCATTTCCATATAAGCAATAAGGGGCATACCCGGCTTTGTAATTCGATTACTTTTCAATATAAGTCCACAGTCCTGAAGCCATTGAATTGCTAATTCGAAATCTTTGGCACGAGCGCCTTCTCGAATGACACCATAGATGAATTTTTTGTTTTCTTTGGCAAGTTGCATTGGAATAGATTGCCATACCATTTGAATTCGTGGAACGGTATCTTTTGGAGCATGTTTTGAGAAGTCATTCGCATAATATTCCAGAAGAGCGTTTTGGATAGAACGTACTTCGGTCAAATCATCTGTATCGATGTAAGTTTGAACCGCTTCCGGCATTCCTCCAACATAATAATAACGACGCAGCAAGTCAGTATATTTACTGGAAAATGCATTGATCATAGTGTAATCCGGATTTTCCAATAAGTCAGAAAGATTTGTTTCACCAATGGCAGATAAAAATTCTCTGAAATTTAGCGGATATAAGTTTAAAAAATCAACCTTTCCTACAGGAAAAGAAGTGCCGGCATGCAGTGCGACTCCAAGTAGAGAGCCGGCAGCAACAACATGATATTCCGGAGCATCTTCATAAAAATATTTTAATGAAGAGAGGGCTGTTGGAACTTCTTGTATTTCATCGAAAATTAATAGAGTGTCTTCAGGGCTGATGTTTTTTCCTGCTTCTATTTTGAGGGCAGAAATAATTCTGTTAATGTCCATATCAAGACTGAAGACCTGTTTCATTCTTTCATTGTTATCAAAATTAATGTAGATCGTATTTTTATAATGAGTACGGCCAAATTCTTTCATAAGCCATGTTTTTCCTACCTGTCTGGCACCACGAATGATTAAAGGTTTTCTGTTTTTTTTAGCTTTCCATTTTAATAGATTGTTCATTAAAAGTCTTTTCATGATAGATTTTCTCCTTTATATATCAATTTATGCAATAAAACATTTTTCATGCGGAGTTTTTTACGATTATAACATTTTTTATGTGGAACTTCAATTGGATATAACACTTTTCATGCGGAGTTTTCATTAATAGGTAAATTGAGGTAAATTGAAATCTCAACCTCCAGTTTGCAAGACTAACTTCTAGTTGAATATTTTTTGCAAAACTAACTTCTAAAA
>SVDY01000057.1 GCA_015057665.1 Lachnospiraceae bacterium
CATGGTAATATAATCATTGTCAAATGACAGATGCGATAGTGGCGTAGTTGGTAACGCGCGACCTTGCCAAGGTCGAGACCGCGGGTTCGAGCCCCGTCTATCGCTTCTTTTTTTTGTCCTTATATTCCCATTTTTTCCATGTAACAAAGTTTCTTATAGAATTAAAAAAAGATTGTTATAACACATTGTTCCGAATCAGAACTTTGTTACAACAACCTTTTTATTTTTTTCTATTTTTTATCGAATAATGCCCTGCGCTTTGTAGAATGACGCATCATCTTTCTCATTTCATCAATATCTTCTCTTTCAAGCATTTCCTTTAATTCATTGAATTTATTCATGAACAAGTTCATCTGTTCTAAAAGAGCAGTTTTATTTGCAACAAACAATTCGCTCCACATCAGATCATTGATGCGGGCAATGCGGGTAAGATCGCGGAAGGAATCACCGGTAAACTTCTCCATATTCTCTTTATCGTTGCAGGTCATAAGAGTAATGGCAATACAGTGGGTAAGCTGGGAAAGAAATCCTATCATCTCGTCGTGTTCTTTTGGAGAAAGTGTCGTAACATTGGAGAATCCCAGTAATCTGCCAAGCTCCATACAGGTCTGAATTGCCTCCGGCGTATTCTTATCCGTCGGTGTTACAATGTAGTTGGCACCAAAAAACATCTTCTCTGTGCTGTTTTCCACACCGGACACTTCACGTCCCGCCATAGGATGGGCAGCAATAAACTCAAGATCCGGGCGGAGCATATTCTGAATCTCATATACAATGCTTCCCTTCACACCGGTTACATCAGTGATCAGTGCTCCGCTTTTTAGCAAATGCTGATTCTTCTTTATCCATTCCACAAATACATGAGGGTAGAGAGCAAAAATCACAAGATCCGCTTCTCCAATGATTCTTTCATTAAGCTCTGTGGACCCTTCATCTATCATCCCTTCTCTTAACGCATAATCAATGGATTCCTGATCCAGTGTAATGGCACTCATATGAAATCCGAAACGTTTCAATGCTTTTGCATAGCTGCCGCCCAGAAGTCCCAAACCTACGATGAGTATTTTTTTGCTTACATCTACTATCATGTTGATGCCTCCCTTTGTTGTTTTCATCCTTTAAAGTGTAACACACTAAAGCAAAGAAGTCAATATAAAGCATAGTACTAATATAGCAAAAAGTGTCTCGCTTACAATCTTTGCAGAGTATTTTTCTATGGAAACAAAATTTCCCGGCATCAAAAAAACAGGCGGAGTGTCCGTCCGTTCACCGATTTATCACGATTTCGGACGCATCCGCCTGTTTTTTACTTTTTATTCTTTTTGCTTTTTTATGCTTTCAGATCATCCTGTGTTAAAGTCTTAATTCCTTTTTCTTTTAACACTTCGATGGCTTTATCTACATTTTTCACACGGAAAATCATATTGGCCACACCGGTTTTGTTCCCTGCAAAAGCATACATATATTCTAAGTTTACGTCATTGTCGCCAAAAACATGAATCATCTGGTTCAGTCCGCCCGGTGTATCCGGAATCTCCAAGGCAATTACGTCTGTGATAGAGAAAATATAATGTTCTTCTTTTAATATAGCTGTTGCATTGTATACGTTATCTACGATAACACGAACAATACCAAAATCCTCTGCTTCCGCTAAGGATAAAGCACGTAAATTGATGCCGCCTTTGGATATTACATCCGTAAATGCTGCAAGCTGTCCCGGTTTATTTTCTAAAAATACAGATATCTGTTTTACTGTCATGGAACTGTCCTCCTTTTTCCTTTAAACCCCGAGATTTCCGCTTTTTAATTCATTCCATCTTTCAGAAATCTCTATCCAATCTTGAATTAGTCGTATAACTTACGTCTGTCATCCACACGTTTTGCTTTGCCTTCGCTTCGTGCGATTGTCTTAGGCGCAACAAGTTTTACTTTGATCTTGATACCAAGCATTGCCTTGATTGCTTCTACTAATTCTTTTTCTCTTGCAGCCACTTCTTTTAAGCTGTCGGAGAACATCTCTGCTGTCATCTCTACCTGTACTTCCATAGTATCGTTTGTGCCCACACGGTCTACGATAATTAAGTAATTTGCAGGATATCCCTTGTTAATCAGAACTGTCTCAATCTGAGATGGGAATACGTTAACGCCCTTCACGATAAGCATATCATCGCTGCGTCCTTTTGGTTTCATCATGCGTACATGAGTACGTCCGCATGAACACTGTTCTCTTGTAAGAATGCAAAGGTCACGAGTACGATAACGAAGAAGCGGGAATGCTTTCTTTGTGATACAGGAAAATACCAGTTCGCCTACTTCGCCTTCCGGAAGAACTTCCCCTGTATCAGGATCGATGATTTCAGGAATAAAATGATCTTCCTGAATATGCATGCCTGCCTGTGCCTGACATTCAAAAGATACGCCAGGTCCGGAGATTTCTGTTAAACCGTAAATGTCATATGCTTTGATGCCAAGAGTCTTCTCGATGTCTCTTCTCATCTCTTCTGTCCAAGGTTCTGCACCAAAGATACCTGCTTTTAATTTGATATTGTCTTTTCTTCCCTGTTCTGTAATCGTCTCGCCAAGATAAGAAGCATAAGATGGGGTACAGCAAAGAATAGTAGAACCAAGATCTTCCATAAACTGAATCTGTCTCTCTGTGTTACCGGAAGACATAGGAAGAGTCAGACATCCAACCTTGTGAGAACCGCCGTTTAATCCGGGACCGCCTGTAAACAGACCATATCCATAGCTTACGTGGCAGACATCTTCTTTTGTTGCTCCTACTGCTACAAGTGCGCGGGCACAGCAGTCTTCCCATACATTAATATCGTCCTGTGTATAGAAAGCTACTACACGTCTTCCTGTTGTACCGCTGGTAGACTGGATGCGTACTACCTGATCAAGGGGAACACCTAAAAGACCATATGGATACTGGTCACGAAGGTCATCTTTTGTAATAAAAGGAAGTTTGTGAAGATCTTCAATTCCTTTGATGTCTTCCGGCTTGATTCCGGCTGCATCCATCTTGCCCCTGTAAAATGGTACATTTTCATATACGTGCTGTACCTGAGCTGCAAGTCGTTCACTTTGTAATGCCTGTAATTCTTCGAGCGGCATTGTCTCGATCTCTGGTTGGTAATAGTTTTTCATGTTTTACTCCGTCCTTTGCCTGTGTAAAATGTTGATAGTATAAGTGTCCGTATATCGGTCATAATCCGCAGATGCCCCGTCCTTGGCGGCCGGGGCATCGTTTTTTGTCCTTATGATTCTCCACGACCAAGCATGAAGGCTTTATGGTTAATCTGGGCAAATTTGGCCGGTACGCAGGCATCAATGGCTTTCTGCCATTTATCTAATGGGATGTCAAAATATTTTGACAGTCTTCCCATGAGAACAAGGTTTACTGCTTTGGATGTGCCTGCTTCTTCTGCTAAAGAGAGGCAGTCCATGGCATCTACAGCGATTCCCAAAGCTTCCATCTTGCCAATTAAGTCTTCCGGATAGGAAGCGGCACCAATGATTACCGGCATTGGGTCGATTTCCTGAGTATTTACAACGATTCTTCCGTCCGGTTTTAAATACTCCACATATCTAGCTGCTTCTAATTTTTCGAAGGAAACGATAAAGTCCGCTTCCCCTTTATCAATGATCGGAGAGTATACTTTTTCTCCAAATCTTACGTATGTAACAACGCTTCCGCCTCGCTGGCTCATGCCGTGGACTTCGGAAACTTTTACATCATAGCCTTCTTCCATGAGAAGGTATCCAAGTAATTTGCTGGCAAGAAGGGAGCCCTGGCCGCCAACACCAACAATCATAATGTTCTTTGTCATTTTTTAGTCCCTCCTACTGTAATGCATCGAATTTGCACATCTGCTGGCAGACGCCGCAGCCAACACATAATGTTGCATCCACACAGGCTTTGCCATTTTTAATACTAATTGCCGGACATCCGATTTTCATGCAGGCTTTGCATCCCACACACTTATCTGTGGCAACTTTTAATGGTGCGCTGTGTTTTACATATTTTAAGAGGGCACATGGACGGCGGCTGATGATAATAGATGGTGCATCTGCTGCCAGTTCTTCTTTGACTGCCTTATCACATTCTGCAAGATTATATGGGTCAACCACGCGGATTCTTTCAAATCCCATGGCTCTGCATAAAGCCTCCAAATCAATCTTGCCCGCAGGATCACCTTTGATGTTATAGCCTGTTGTCGGATTCTGCTGATGTCCTGTCATACCTGTGATAGAGTTATCTAAAATAATAATCGTAGAGTTGCTCTGGTTATATGCCACATTGGCAAGCCCTGTCATACCGGAATGCATAAATGTGGAATCGCCGATAACTGCAACTGTCTTTCCTTCGCTTTCCTTGCCAAGCGCTTTATTAAATCCATGAGTACTGCTGATGGAAGCACCCATACACAAAGTCATCTCCATAGCGGAAAGAGGAGCCACTGCACCTAATGTGTAGCAGCCAATGTCACCAAGTACTGTGCATTTATTCTTAGATAATGTATAGAAAAGACCTCTGTGAGGACATCCCGCACACATAACCGGTGGTCTGCCAGGAAGGGGTTCTCCTAATGACTTCACCTGTCCAATCTCTACACCAAGCTTCTGGGCGATAAGATTCTGTGAAAATTCACCTTCCATCGGAAGAATGTCTTTTCCGGTTACTGTAAGGCCAAGAACTTTACAATGATTTTCAATAATCGGATCTAATTCTTCAATAATAACAAGTTTATCAACTTTTGCCGCAAAGTCTAAGATTAATTTGTCAGGGAGCGGATTTACAAGACCTAATTTTAAAATACTTGCTTTCTCACCAAATACTTCCTTTGCATACTGGTAGCTTGTGGAAGATGTGATAATTCCGAGTTCTGTATCTCCCATCTCTACTTTATTAAACGGACAATCATTGGCATATTCGATTAATTTTCTTGTCCGTTCCTCTACAATTGGATGACGGCGGATTGCATTGCCAGGCATCATAACGTACTTTGCGATGTTTTTCTCATAAGGAACAACCGGTGGAACCACACGGTCTACCGTATTTACAATACTCTGGGAATGAGCCACACGTGTTACCATCTTAATAATAACCGGTGTGTCAAACTTCTCTGACATCTCATATGCCAGCTTGGTAAAATCAATGGCTTCCTGAGAATCAGCCGGTTCTACCATAGGAACTTTTGCAGCAATTGCGTGATGACGGGAATCCTGTTCGTTCTGGGAAGAATGCATGCCCGGGTCGTCTGCTACACAAATTACAAAACCCGCATTCACTCCTGTATAAGAACAGGTATAAAGAGGATCTGCTGCCACGTTAAGCCCAACGTGTTTCATACCGCAGAAACTTCTCTTGCCTGCTAAAGATGCACCAAAGGCTACTTCCATCGCTACTTTTTCATTCGGTGCCCATTCACAATAAATCTCGTCATATTTTGCAGCTTCTTCTGTCACCTCTGTACTTGGGGTGCCCGGATAACTGGATACCACGCTGCATCCGGCTTCATAAAGGCCTCTTGCCAAAGCCTTGTTTCCCAACATCAACTGTTTCATATACTAAATCCTTCCTATTCTTCTTCCTTCGCTTCTTTTGCTCTCATCTTGTCGAGAACACTTCCAAGATAGCCGGTACCATAATTTAACATACGGTTTACGCGGCTGATCGTTGCGGAACTTGCACTTGTCTTTTGCATAATCTCTGTGTACACTTTATCTTCCCGTAACATCTTTGCTACTTCAAAACGCTGTTCCATGGAACGGAGTTCATTCACTGTACAGATATCTTCAAAAAAATCGTAACACTCTTCGAGCGTCTCAAGTTGTAAAATTGCTTCATAGAGCATAAGCTTGCGCTCTTTTGGTAAATTCTTAGCCATGTCGTTTCCTTTCTTACGGTCATAATATTGCTTTTCCTATCATAACACTTTTTCTCACTAAAGTAAACAACAAATTTAAACTGGTAAAGTTTTAAAGTGTAATACTGAGAATGGGTTTTGTTTTCTCTGATTCATCTAAGATACGTGAAAAATACATTCCCGATTCCTATCTATATCTTTACCAGCTTATAATAAAATAATGATAATTATAGCCAGTGCTCTTGAAGTCAAAGGAAGATGGCTGGAAAAGATTTGAGCGAAGGAAGGCATTGATAGCCGGTATAGTTATTCTTGGCGAATAAAAAAAGAACGGTATAGTAAAACCGCACTGTTTGAACTCATACATAAAATCCGTTTTAACAGATTCGAAGTGAGTTTACGGTTTTACGGAAACAGCCTATGACAGGCCGCTTATACCGTTCTTTTTTGTGAGTCTTAGAATAACTTACCGGATATCACTAACTTCCAGATGAAATCTTTCCA
>SVDY01000058.1 GCA_015057665.1 Lachnospiraceae bacterium
ATTTTAAAAAGATAATGTCCATATTTTTCATCGGTACAGGAAATGGCTTCTTCTTTACGGGCCCAGTAAAGATCCACAATCTTTTCATCTTCCATGGCGGGACCTCCTTTCTCTTGTTCTTACCCTTATTCACGAGGAAGGGATGGATTGGTTGCAAGGAATAATGAAATAATTGCTATATTACAGGTCGTATTGTAGATTGTCAAGACAGGATATCCTCTTAGATTTTCTTTGGATGAAAACCAGAATTAATTTTTATCGTATCTATTGTTAGAGGATTTCTTTAGCATTATAATTATATTTAATAGTAAAGACGAAAGAGGAGGAAAACAAATGAATAAAATAAAAATCCTGTTCTTCATTTTTATCACAGTCATTCTATTGTTCAGCTTTACAGTATTCAATCAGACAACATACGATCCATCTTCCGTCGCTGTGCCTGAAGATTTCTCTTTCTCCGTCACCTGGGATTGTTATGGAATCAGTTCTTATGACAGTAAAACCGGAACACTTGTGAAAACATGGGATGCTACCCATCCGGAGGATTATATTACAACTCTTCAGTTGACAGAGGATGAGTTAAAATCTGTCTATATAAAATTGACCAGAGATATTGATCTTTATTCTTTTACAGAGAAATATAATCCATTTAGAAGAGGATATGATTCCAGACCAACGCAGACGATTATCGTATCAATTGAAGAAAATGGGAAATCTAAAACAGTCACTTGTGAGAATATTGCCTTTGGGGATGAAAAATGGATGAAAAATAAAAAGGCAAGAAATTTTATGAGAGTGAAAAATGAGATTGTTGATATCATTACAGATACAGATGAATGGAAAGCTCTTCCGGATTACGAGTTTGGCTACGACTAAAAGAGTTTCTCTATGATTTTTATTTCAAATATGATAAAATAATTTTATTAACTTGAAGGAGAAATCATATGAAAAAGTGTACTAAAACAAGGTTACTTCTATTTTTAACGATCATGATGCTGTTTTTGTTTTCCGGATGTAAAAATGTAGAAAGTCAGCTTATGATCGACATGGTAAAAGGTGATTTGAATGCATTATATCTTAATGAATGTGATGATGCATATCTTAAGCTATGTGATATGACAAAAGAAGACATCAATGAACTTTATGAAGACGGAATTAAATCCGAGGCAGAATATTTCTGTTATTATTGGGGGATTATTGATGACGGTGAAGTGACATATACGGATTTGGATGAGAATCTCCAAAAAGAAATATATGAAATCTGCGATACTATCTCTAAAAAGACTAAATTTAAAGTAAAATCAGCTGTACAACAGGATCGGGAAAGTTATTCAGTGAAAGTCATTGTTTCTCCAATGGACGTAATGGAAAAAGCAAATATTCTTTACGATTCCTATGAACCTTTAAATGAGTTTTGGGCAAAAACAGAGAATGTAGACTATATGACCATTCCATCTGAAGAATATCTGGCACTTCGCAACGAATATGGATTTATTATGGTAGAGATTATAAAGGAAGTTCTTCCGGAACTTGGATATATGGATGAAAAGTCATTGAATATACAGGTCGAGTTAATAGATGATTATTGGACAACCAACGAAGATGATCTTGCTACATTTTATGAATATCATCTATCCTATCCACAATAAAAAAATTAAGGGGATGTTGAAAATCATTTTTCAACATCCCTTTATTAGTGTCATAGAAAAATCTCTTTAATCTTAAGTTTTGTATCCTCCACGCTTCCACTGTTATTTATCACATAATGGGATTTTTCCCGATAAACCCCTTCATCCTTTTGTTTCGCCATAACCGTCTTACAGTAATCTTTGGTATAGCCTCTTCCTGCCATCAAACGTTCAATACGAACAGATTCATCAGCATAAACATACATGATTTTATCGCATAACTTATAAAGATCTGTATCTAACAAGATGGCAGATTCCAGACAGACGAAAGGAACATCCGGATTTAATAAATAAGAATGGATTCGGTTTTGGATTTCCTTGATAATATTTGGGTGGGTAATCTGATTCAGAGCTGTTAAATGATCTTGATTAGAGAAAACGATGGCTCCCAGTTTTTTTCGGTCGATCTGTCCGTCTTCTGAAAGGATTTCGTTTCCAAAGTGTTTTAAAATTCCATTATAATTCATTGCACCCGGTTTCATCAGATCATGTCCTACCGTATCAGCGAGAATAACTGCTGCACCGTATTCCTTCTTCAGAATTTCCATAACAACACTCTTCCCGCATCCTATGCCGCCTGTAATACCGATTACCTGTTTTGTCATATGTTTCATCTCCCCTATTATTTTGCGTCAAACCAGCTCATGCCTTCCTGGATATCAATCTCAAGAGGAACGGCTAAAGTACATGCACCCATCATTTCTTCTTTTAAGATCTGTTTTACATAATCCTTCTCTTCCAGGGCTGCTTCGATCAGTAATTCATCGTGAATCTGAAGGATAAGTCTGGATTTCATGTTTTCTTTTTTCATTCTCATATTTACCCGGTTCATGGCAAGCTTAATAATGTCGGCAGCAGTTCCCTGAATTGGAGAGTTCATGGCTACTCTCTCGCCAAAGCTTCTCTGCATGAAATTGCTGGAAGAAAGTTCCGGAATTGGACGGATACGCTCATACATGGTGCGTACATAACCCTCTTCTTTGGCATGGGAGACCATAGTATCTAAAAACTGCTTTACACCCGGATAGGTTGCAAAGTATTTATCAATGTAGACAGAAGCCTCTTTTCTGGATATCTTTAAATCTTCGGAAAGACCAAAAGCTGAGATTCCGTATACGATACCAAAGTTTACCGCCTTTGCGTTACGTCTTTGAAGAGGAGTCACTTCTTCTAAAGGAATATCAAATACTTCAGAGGCTGTGATGGCATGAATATCCTGAGCCTGATGATATGCCTTTATTAAGTTCTCATCTTCGGAAAGATGAGCAAGTACTCGGAGTTCAATCTGGGAATAATCTGCGTCCACAAATACAAATCCCTCTTCCGGAACAAATACCTTACGGATGGCACGCCCAAGAGGCATGCGTACAGGAATATTCTGAAGATTTGGTTCTGTAGAACTTAAACGTCCTGTTGCTGTTACTGTCTGATTAAAAATACCGTGAATACGGTTATCTTCCATAATATAGGCAGCCAGACCATCCGCATAAGTGGATTTTAACTTGGTAAGCTGTCTGTATTCTAATATCTGTCCGGCAATCGGATAATCAGGAACCAGTTTTTCTAAAATATCAACATTGGTGGAATAGCCGGTCTTTGTCTTTTTGGCATATGGAAGTTCTAATTTTTCAAAAAGAATCACACCTAACTGTTTTGGTGAATTAATATTAAATGGCTCACCGGCCAGTTCGTGGATAGATTTTTCCAGTTCCTCAATTTTTCCAACAAGCTGTTCTCCATATGCTTTTAAAGCATCTTTTTCCACACGGACACCGCGCATCTGCATATCGTATAAGGAAAAAATCGTAGGCATTTCAATGTCTGTGTAGAGAGAATACATCTTCTTTTCTACAAGCTGTTCTTTGATAATCGGGAATGCAAGCATTGGAATCTGAGAAAGATAACCGATTGTTGTCAGTGTCTTCTTTTCTTCTGCAAGAAGTCCCTGTACATAAGTTGTTTTTCCTAAAAGATCCGTCTTTCCCGGTACCATGTATCCAAGATAATCACGGCAGACTTCTTCATACTGATAGCTGTCTTTTAATGGATTTAAAAGATAAGCCGCTACTTCTGTATCTGCCAAAGAAGAGTCCTCTTCTGTTACTTCCAGATATTTTAAAGATTCTTTTACATACATGGCAGCGGCACATGGAACGCAACGGATCAACTCGGTCATACGCTGACCAAGATAGTCTTCTCCGATAAAACCCTGTACCGGAATATATACCGCTTCTCCACTCTTATAAGATAGGGAGAGGCCGAGGCATTCTTTGTTTTCTATCACAAACTGGAAGCCAATAACAGATTCTTTGGAAGCTTCTTTGAAAATGTCTTCCACTTCGTTCATATCTTCAACCATACGGCAGAGGAAAGAAATCTCCGGCTCTTCTTCGATTTCAAAGCGTTTCATAAGACTTTTCAGTTCCAGTTCTTTTAATAATTGGAAAGCCTCTTTTGTATAGATATTTTCTAAGATGGCGTCGTCTAACTGATAATCAAGTTCACAGTCCGTCTTGATGGTAGCCAGTTCCTTGCTTAAAATTGCCTGCTCATAGTATTCTCTTAAATTGTTCTGAGCCCGCTTTGGCATGACTTCATCAATGTGTGCATATGCATTTTCAATGGAATGAAATGTTGTAATAATTTTAGAAGCGGTCTTTTCGCCGATTCCCGGGACTCCCGGAATATTGTCGGAAGCATCTCCCATAAGACCTTTTAAATCAATAAATTCTGTTGGAGTAACCCCGTAAGCTTCTACAACGTCTTTGGCAAAATATTCTTCTGTGATGGTTCCTGTTGCCTTTGTTTTTGGAATTTTGATCTTTACAACCTCTGTTGCAAGCTGCAAAAGGTCACGGTCTCCAGAGACAATACAAACGTCAAATCCGGTCTTCTCACCTGCCGTTCCAATGGTACCTAAAATATCATCTGCCTCATATCCCGGGCGTTCTAAAACGGGAATATTCATGGCTTTTAAGATGTTTTTTAACAGAGGAACCTGCTCATGAAGCTCTGCCGGCATAGGCTTTCTGGTGCCTTTATATTCTGCAAAACGTTCATGACGGAAAGTAGGCTCTTTTCTATCAAAAGCAACCAACAGGTGTGTTGCCTTCTCTTCTTCTAAATATTTATATAAAATGTTGAAAAAACCAAGAATTGCACCGGTATGAACACCGTTACGATTGGTAAAGTCAGGCATTCCGTAAAATGCGCGGTTCAAAATACTGTGTCCATCCATTAACATGATTTTCTGTTTCATATAATTTCTGCCTTTCTATATCAGATAGTTTTGTCTGTTTGATTTTGAATTGAATATTATACTGTGAATTCACCGTGACTTTTCTGTTTAAGAAGGCGGCATTGGAGGCTGATACATAGATGGATACAAATGTTCCATGATGTGTTCTCTTTGTTCTTCCCAGGTCACTTTGGGCGGGTTAAGAATAGGAACCGGAATATCCGTTATCTTAATAAATGCGAACGCTCCAAGACACAAAAAAAGTAAGAAAGCCAGTACTTTACGATTTGCTCTTCTGTCTTCTGCCGCATGAATTTCATTTAGCTCCCGGTTGATTTTGTCTTCCAGTTCTTTCATGAAATCATTGGTCGTAAGAAGACCTTCGTCCAGCTGTCTGGTTGCTTCTATCAGTGTATAATATATTTCAAGTTCTTCTCTGCAGTTTTGGCACCATTTCACATGTAGAAGAAATTCTTTGAGATCAGTTCCGGTCAGATCACCTTCTACATAAGATGTGATGCATGTCTGCGCTTTTAAACAATCCATAGCATTACCTCATCAAACTAATACTAGTATTATCTCACAAATGTGCTCTATTGACAAACCCTTGTTTTATCTTTTGCAAATCCATATAGTTTTATCTTTTGCCGGTTCATACTAATAAAAAAGATGTGTTTAAGAAAACTTCTTTTTACAATAGTTCGTAACAAAGTTTATCTTAACACATCTTTTTTATTTTACTTATTATTGTAGAAAATATCTACCAACGGGCTGTCCTTATCAAGAATCAGTACATTCTGACCATTTTTAGCGTTTAAACTTTCTTTTGCTGCATCTAAAGCTCTGACAAATTCATAAAAATCTGCTCTGGAAGGATCATTATAAGCTTTAGAAAGGATTTTCATATACTGGGCTTCTCCTTCTGCGATCAGCTGTTCTGCCTGGGCATTTGCTTCTGCAACTGTAATCGCCACTTCTTTATCTGTTTCACTTCGAATGATCTGGGCTTCTTTTTCTCCTTCTGCCGCATAAGCTGCGGAAATGTTTCCTCGTTCGGAAATCATACGGTTATATACGGATTCTTTGTTATCATAAGGAAGATCCAGGTGTTTGGTCTCTACAGATAAAAGTTCAATACCATACTGTTCAAAATTTGGTTTGGCAACTTCCGTAATGTCAGAAGCCAGTTTGCCTGTACGGTCACTAATAACCTCTTCCTGAGTACGGCTTGAAATCTCATTCTTAACTGCATTGTATACGAGCATTTCAATACGGGAGGTAGCATTGGC
>SVDY01000027.1 GCA_015057665.1 Lachnospiraceae bacterium
TATAATAAGGCAAGAAACAGGGCGGTAGCAGAATATAGTGCTCAGTTTGGTCCTCTTATGGTATCAGAAGTCTCCTGTGACAATGAATTCAAATGGGCCACACAACCTTGGCCGTGGGAAATGGAGGGTTAGGATATGTGGAATTATGAAAAAAGACTTCAATACCCGGTAAAAATCAAGCAGTGTGATCCGAAGATGGCAAAAGTGATTATCAGTCAGTTCGGCGGGCCGGATGGGGAATTGGCCGCTTCTATGCGGTATCTTTCTCAGCGATACGATATGCCTTATCGGGAGGTGGCAGGGCTTTTGACGGATGTAGGTACAGAGGAACTGAACCACATGGAAATGATTTGCACTATCGTTCACCAGCTCACCAGAAACCTGACTCCGGAACAGATCAAAGAACAGGGATTTGCAGACTACTATGTGGATCATACGACAGGGCTATGGCCAACTGCAGCCAGTGGTGCTCCATTTACGGCAAACTATTTTCAGTCCAAAGGAGATCCGATTACTAACTTAGTGGAAGATATGGCAGCAGAACAAAAGGCGAGAACGACCTATGACAACATTCTTCGTCTCGTCAAAGATCCGGATATTTGCGATCCGATTAAATTCCTTCGTGCAAGAGAAATCGTTCATTTTCAGAGATTTGGGGAAGGTTTAAGGAGAGTGCAGGAGAGATTGGATTCTAAGAATTTCTATGCGTTTAATCCTTCCTTTGATAAAGATACAGGTTGCTGTAAGTAGAGTGTAATAAATAAAAAAATATAACCCTTTATAACCCATTACAAATATCTAAAATGGGTTATAAAGGGTTATCTAGTTTGAATATAAAACGGAATATTATACTACCTGGCCCCGGTTCCAGTCTGCAGTCTTTGATACAGTTCCGACGATATTATCAGAGAGCCAATCCATAGCTATGATTTCTTCGGCAGTTAATGTATGATTTGGGTCCGGCTGGATAATTCCTTTTTGGGAATAAAGGACACCGGAAAAAGGAGAAAATGCTCCGTTTGCGATACTTTCTTTTAAAAAGTCGACCAGTTTTAGAGTTTGGGAAGGAAGACGAAGGGAGCAGATTAAGTCGAGAACTCCGGCAGAAAGGCCCCACCAGTAATTAAGGCCCTGCATTTCATTCGAGGTATCGTCTTTTTTCCAGTTTCCGTTTATGATGTTTCGTATCATCTGCTCGTAAAATTTTCCCCAGTTCCATACAGGCATAGCCATGTTCCATAAAGGTTCGGGATGGGAACGGTATAAGCCGAAACGCTGATCAAATTGTCCCATAGGGGATATGTCCTTGCCATAGATGATGGAGATATCATTTTTGACAAAGAAGTTTTCATCCTCAACAGCGATTCTTTCGTCAAGAAGGTAGACTTTGGCATTAGGATTTACCATTTTTGCACCCAAAGCAAATGCGTTTACGGCAGCAGTACCGTAGATTGGGTATTCTACCAGATAACCGATTTTATTGTTTTCTGTCATGGTTCCGGCAATGACTCCAAGGAGAAAGCGGAGTTCATACATACGGAGATAGTAACTGCGCATGGATTTGTGGGAAGTGTTCAAAGAACAATTCAGGATTTTGATTTCCGGATGAGCAATTGCTGATTTCAGGCTTGCTTTAGAGAGAATGGGCGAAGTTGTAAAAATAAGTGTATTGCCCTCTGCGATTGCTGTTTCGAGGACTCTTTCCGCTGTCTCTTCCGTGACGTTGTCATAACATTTTGTTTTTACCTGATTTGGAAATGTCTGTTCCAGGTAGGTGCGTCCCAATTCGTGTCCATAAGTCCAGCCGGATGTATCTGCAGTCTTTTCATGAAGAAAGGCAGCTTTGATTTCCGGAGTTCCGGATGGAAGTAGTTGGCGCAATAAGCTGGTTTTTGGAGAGTCTTTTGGGTCCATATGAAGCTGTACAGAATGATCCGTTGACAAAAGTTTGAATTCGTTTTGCAGCTGTTCAACCTTTCGGCCGATCTCCAGGTAAGACATTTCTTTTAACTCTTCGTATTTATATAAACTTATAAAATAGAGAAAAGCATCTTCTGTACAAAGATTAGGTGTGTGAGCATCAATTTTCTGAAAGCTTTCAAGAAAACGGGAATACACGGATCTGAATTTGGAACGTTCCTCCTTTGTCCAAAGTTCTTCCGGATGCTTTCCTATAAGTTTTTGAAGTTTAGCATAACTGCCTTCTTTCGTAAATCTCAGATAATTAATCTGGGAAAAACGATAAAAGTCTACGAATTCATAATATAACCTTGTTTCTTTATCGTTTGATTTAGGCGGCAGTATGCGAATGACATGGCCGGTGATGGCAGGTGCGCCGAAGTATTTTAGTACACTTACCCTTTTGTTGCCTTCTACAATATAGAATTGATTCATATATTCATAGGCTTTGATTGGATCGCGAATGCCCTCTTCTAAGTGGGATTCACAAAGAGAGATCCACTTCTGTGCAAATTCGGATTCGACTTCTAAGGCAGGATAAAAATCTTTGCTAAATGCATCGCTCCTGCCTTCTGTTTTTGTTCCAACAATTTGTTCGATTGGTATTTCCACAAGACCGAGGGACTGCTCGCTTGGAATTCGAATCTGCTTTTCTTTTAAAAGATCATCTAATACGGTGAGTTTTCCGCCGCTTTTTTTACTAAGATGGAGTGCTTTTTCATAATGGAGACGTGCTTCCTGTGTCGATGGCTGCATGATTTTTCTCCTTTCCTGAGGTGGTAGAAAAAAGTTCTTTCTATCTCGATAAAATTACTCTTTTTGATAGAAATATGTGATATAATTCTGTAGATATTTTATGCTGAAGAGATCATCTTCATTTTATTTTACTATAATTATAAAGGAAAAAATATGAAAATTCTCGCACTATCCGATGAAAAAGTAAAATATTTCTATGATTATTATCAGCCGGGAAGGCTGAAAGAATATGATTTGATTCTTGCCTGTGGCGACCTTCCAAAGAATTATTTGGAATTTATTGTGACTATGGCAAACTGTCCGGTCCTTTATGTTCATGGTAATCATGACGACAGACTGTTAACAGATCCGCCGGAAGGCTGTACCTGTATTGATGGAGAGTTATTTATCTATAAAGGAATCCGTATTCTTGGCTTGGGTGGTTCCTATCGATATAACAATGGCATCAATATGTATACAGAAGAGGAGATGACTCGAAGAATCAAGAAGCTTATGCTGAAGCTTTGGTGGCATAAAGGAGTGGACTTGATTGTTACTCATGCGGCGGTGAAGGATGTAAGTGATCTTAATAATATAAGTCACAGAGGCTTTGAATGTTTTAGAGATTTGATGGATAAGTATGAACCGAAGTACCTGGTTCATGGACATGTGCACCGCAATTACGGACCGAACATTCCTCAGGTGAGAATGTACGGTGAGACCAAGGTGGTCAATGCATTTGAATACTGTGTGTTAGAGTTTTAGAAGATAATAATATACAGAGAAGAAAACAGAAGCTCTGTACCAGAGAAATTAGTATATTTCATGGTACAGAGCTTTCGTTTTTTTACAGGTATATAAAAGGAAGTTTTATTCCCACACAATAGCAAGAGGCTTTTCACTCTCGTAATAAGAAAGAGGTTGCACAGTAGAATTATGATATGGATATTGCCCCCGGTCTAAACTGCTGTCATGTTCGCTGTAGTAGACCAATCCGTCTTTATCAAAAACAGCAATATAGAATCCGCAGGATTCGTTATAATAACGGTCGCCGTAGCTTTTATTTTTAAGACTCGTAATAGCAATCTGGTCATCTTTCATATCCATAACAGTAATGCCGCGGCTGTCAATATAGTAATCAAAAACAGGGTTTTCGTGAATGTTGATGATGTAATCGAGTTGGTAAAGCCCGTTGTCCATAAGGCTCATTACTGCCAGATAATCACCGGAACAGTAGGCGGCCATAAAATCTTCATAGACATGAAGGGTGTAAGGAACCATAACTTCTGTGGAACCATCCAGTTTTTCAATGCCCTCTAAAACGATTGTCTGCAAGGTTCCAAATGTTTTGGCATCGATGATAGCCATCTCTGTACAGGAGTCCGGTGTTTCGGCATCCTGATAGACAAGGATAAGCTTTGATTTATCTTCTGTTGTGGTGAACTGGAACACCTGAATGCTCTTATCTAACGGATATACCATGGACAACGCTTTAATATCCACATTTTGCTGAGGGCGGACTTGTGTATTTTTTGCCGGAAGTGTTTCGTATGGAATCCGATAGATGCCATAACCGCCTGGAATGAGGGAAGTATCAAAGTCGGCTTCTTCTCCGTTTCGGTTGAATGTGAACATAAAGTAAAGGGCGTCATCGGTAACAGCACTGTAACTATCCATAAAATAGGGTTCCTCGTTTTGACTGTAATCGATAAATGTTGAATAGGTATCGTGGTATATGGTCATATTTATAGAGCGGGAATCGCCTTCGATGATTGGAATACGAAAGTAATCTTTCAAAAATTTATAATCTTCGGAAGTCCCTTCCTGTGTGTTATTGTAATAAAGATTATCGTTCCAGTTCCAGAAGTTTTCGTAATTTTCCAGACTGATACCCATATACAGAGGATAATAGTCATAGTAATCTTTTAAGTCGACTACTTTCACTTTGTTATATTCGTTGGCTGTCGAACCAATGGACAGGGATGGAGAATCGTCATGATATAAGTCATAAATTGCTATATCCAGGCCTTTTAATTCTTCCCGGCTTTTTTCCGGATCAAAATTGTAACTGTCGATTTCTACGTTCATGTGAATGCCGTACTGTATTTCGTGCGTGGCTCTGTGGGGTGTATCATAAAAACGGTAATCTGTAGATACAGATGGTGTTGTACCGGCTTTATAAGTGGTATCCCAGAACAGGTGTCTGGCATATTGAGTAGAGATATCAACAGAGATACCGTCTGCCATACTGGCATCTCCAAACAAAATCTCATCCTGAAAAGTCACATTATCTTTTTCTTTTAAAAGAGAAGTCTGAAATACACTTAAAAACCCGATTCCGCCCAGAAGAAGAACTGTAAAAAGGATAAGTGATTTTTTCATAGCTACTCCTCCTTTCCGCTGATAGAGTCAAGAGCAAGGCTGACACGGTCTTTCTGATAATGATAACTTTCTTTTACAAATTCAGTGAGTGTTTTTCCTTGTTCTTCCATATCCATGACAGATACGTCTGTTAATACGGTGAGGTCTTTTAACAAGATAACACGGTCAAGGAAACCGGACACTTCATCAATTAAATGAGTGGAGAGAATGATGGTTTCGTTCGGTTCTAGAATGCCAAGAAGCACTTTGTAGAAGTCTTCTCTGTTAAATAAATCATTTCCGGAAAAAGGTTCGTCCATGAGAATATAGTCAGCCCCCTGGCTCAAGGCGAGAATGACTTCGAACTGATTCTTCTGCCCGGTGGAAAATGCCTTTAATGGACGGTGTTTCGGAAGGTTGAAGAAATCCATAAGTCCGTTAAAACGTTTTTCTGAGAATCCCGGGAAATGTTCCTGATAGAATTCTTTGTGATGAAGGGCATTTAAGTTCGGGAAGAAGGAATGTTCACTTGTGGCAAAGGATATCTTTGCGATATTTTTATGAGAGATTGGTTCTCCGTCTAACGTAATGTTTCCTTCGAAGTGAAGGAGATTTAAGATGCATTTTAATAAAGTAGTTTTTCCTGCTCCGTTTTCGCCGAAAAGACCGATGATCTGTCCTCTTGGAATGGAGAGATTTACATTATGCAGGGCAGGTTTTCCGCGATATGTTTTTGTAAGATTTTTGATTTCAATCATAGTAACACACTCCTTAGGATGGTCAGGCTGGCTGTGGGAAGACAGGCCTTTGGTGTGAAGCATAAATAGATGCAGTAGTAAAGCAGATAGAGAATGAGAACAGCTATTATGCTTAAGAAAATAGCAAGTAACGGAAACGTCAAACATCTTTTAGGAAACTCCCATGGATTTGGAAGCCTTTTCATAAGATAGATGCTTTTGCTTCCCTGTTTGTGAAACAGATGATGATAGATGATTCCCGCGATGGCCAGAAGCGGGATTAAGAAAAAGCCATAAAAGGCATTTCCAATGAGACTGGACATCTCCGGCATGATGGCACCGGCAATCAGGACTTTCTTACCTGCTAGAGTAAATTCGAACAATTCCTCTCTTGCATCCAGATAACGGAGGAGAAAACCGAAACTATAAAGGATGGAGATACCGAAAAACCATGCAAAAATCTTTAGTTCCTGCATAAGAGGAAAGCCCATAGGGGCGTATCGGTCTAAATCATATTTCATAGCCATTCCCCTTTCTTAACATATTGTAGATGATGATACAAAGAACAGTGACGGAAGCGAGAATCGCAATAAGATCTCCTCCAAAAGTTCCTAGTTCAGACTGGAAAGTCAGCAAAACAATGAGGGCAAGAACGAGGAAGCTTCCCTGTTTTTTTCCTCTTCTCTGTGTATGGGATTGGTATGCTCCCGAAAAACCGAGGGCGAAAATTATGAAAATGTTACGTACCACTCGAACTGTCTCTTCAAGGGGCAGCAGACTGTGAAGAAAGTTGCTGCTATAAAAGGTGAGGAACAGTGTCTGGTTGGAATATAAATTTTCCGGAACAGTCTCAAAATAATACTGAGAAAGCAGCCAGATGATAACAAGCTGAACAACAAAAAGCAGAATATAGATCAGACTGTAGTAGAGACCCTGAAGAAAAAAATAATGTTTCTCCGGAATGCTAAGGCGGCGGATCGTGTAAGATAATTTCTCCTTAAATTCGAATCCATGAAGAACAAGGATTATACTGATTAGGAGAAATGCGCCAAGGAATACGAAATGAATCTTACTGTCGTCAAAAATCATTCCAAGTCCGAGACGAAGCACGTCTTCAGAAAAATCAGAGGCCAGCATAAGTTTTAAATGTCTGGAGAAAAGGAAAAATTCTGCACCGGCCATGGCAGCAAAAACAATCAATATTTTATAAAAGGTGCTTCTTATATGAAGCATGAGAACGGATGTATATTGTTTCAAGTAAATCACCTCAATTCTATTTTTCTAATTCCAGTATTTTTCAATGAGAGCCATGGCTTCTTCCATGGTGACTCCCATCTGTTTTAACATCTTAACGGCATTTTTTGCATCGTTTTCCAACAGTTCTGTTCGGATTTTGTCTATCGACTCCGGGGACAATACCATGTAGCTTTTCGCACCGGAGTGGGACTGGATGAGCCCTTCCTCTTCTAAAAGTTTATAGGCTTTCTGAATGGTGTTTGGATTAACACCAAGTAAGGCAGAGAGGACTCTTCTGGAAGGAAGTTCATCGCCGTCTTCGATGGTTCTGGCCACAATGCCTTGTTTCATATGGCGGATGATTTGAAGATAGATGGGAATGCCGTCTTCTAATATGAAGTTGGTAAATGATATCATGGTAGTCATCCTCCTTTCATAAAGTGCCTGTTTCGTGTGTTACAACGTGAGAATAATTGCATAACAGATTGCTTTCATGGTTTAATAGAATTTTAAAACTGTATTATTCGAGTGATACACTTCTTATAACTGTATTATATATGTAATACGGTTGTGAGTCAATAGGCTGAGAATGAAAATTCTGACAATTTTAAAATGTAAGGAAAATGTCAGAAAATTATTCAGAAAAAGAATTGACGAGGTTGTCTATAGGTGATAGACTAAAGCTGTCTATAGAAGGTAGACAATCGAGAGTGTATTTCTTTATTTCCTGTTTTCATATGAAACGGAATGGAAGGAACAGAAGATAGATGACAGACTAGAAGGAGTGAAGGTATGGAAGAATATGCATTAGGAGCAATTGAAAGTAGGTTTGCAGATATGGTATGGGAAACGGCACCCCTTTCAACAGCAGAATTAGTGAAAATATGCGAGGAAGAACTTGGCTGGAAGCGTACAACGACTTATACAGTGTTAAAGAAATTTGAAAAAAGAGGTATTTTTCAGAATCAGAAGGGAACGGTTCACGTTCTTATCAGTAAGGAAGAGTTTTACGGAAGACAGAGCGAGGAATATGTGGAACGATCTTTTGGCGGTTCTCTGCCGGGATTTCTGACTGCATTTACAAAGAGAAAGAAACTGAGCAAAGAAGAGATTGATGAAATCCGCAGAATGATTGACGAGATGGAATAAGGAAGCGGAAGGGAGGTTTCTATGGATAAGTTAATGATGGCTTTTACGAATATGATGGACATCAGCTACAAAACAATGCTCATTGTTCTTGTAATACTCGCAGCGCGATTCCTTTTCCGGAGAATGCGTGTTCCTGGGAAATATATCTGCCTGCTTTGGATGATTCCATTTCTTAGTATGTTGATTCCGTTTCGGATGGAAAGTAAGCTTAGTGTGATGCCGGAAGAACCGCCTGCGGTCATTCTGGAGATGAGAGAAGAAGCAGAAACTTTTGAAGAAAGAAAGCTTAACTACGTTCCTTCTTATGAAATCACAGAGTATGATACGGCTCTTCATAATTCCTATCCCCTCAAGCCTGTAAAAGGGGAAGAACAGCAGGGGATGGACCGGATAAGTCAATGGATTTTACCGGCATGTTCTGTTCTTTGGATCGTTGGAATTGGAATTCTTCTATTATATAGTATTTGTTCTTATATACGTTTCCGGCATCGGATATCCACAGCGGTACTTATGGATGAAGCAGAGGAAATTTATCTTGTGGATAATATTCCGAGTCCCTTTGTACTTTGTGGGAAGAAACACGGTATCTACCTTCCTTCTAGTATGAAAGAAGAAATGAAGGAATACGTCATTTCCCATGAAAAGGAACATATTCGAAGAAGAGATCCGCTTCTCAAACTGATTGCATATGGAGCATGTCTGGTCTATTGGATGAATCCTTTTGCATGGCTGGCCTATTATTTCCTCGGTTGCGATATGGAAGCGGCATGTGATGAAGCAGTCATTGCCGGGCAGGATGCAGCTTATCGAAAGGCTTATGCAAAAACACTGTTATTCATGTCTGTGGGAAAAGTAAACCTGCATGCAGTACCACTTGCCTTTGCGGAGGGAAATCCGAAGGACCGTGTGGAAAAAATAGCGGCCTATAAAAAGCCGGCCTTTTGGGTGGCAGCAGCGGGGCTTATCTGTATAGGTGTCCTGGCAGTAGGTTTGTTGTCTGATCCGAAAGGGCAGGAGCAGCCGGGAGGACATGGACAGACTGATACTACCGGAACAGAATTGCCGGAACCATATTTTACAGGAGAAGGAACTTATGCCAAAGCATCAAAGGTGAACATGAAAGGTTCCACAGGACTTGGAGGAAGCAAGCTTTATTATGTAGATGAAGAAAAGATTGTCTTCGGCGGATATTATGGTGTATTTGTATTTTCAAAGGAAAAGGCAAAGATGGTCGCCAGCGTTGACCTGGAAGAGCTTGGATGGAGTGAAGGATGCGAGGTCAAAGTTTCGAAAGATGGAAAGTATGTATTCTTTTCTCCAGAGGCAGATGATTTTGATTATGCATATGACTGGGCAAGCATAACGATGTATCGGATAACGAAATCATGGGATGAATTGGAGGTTTTTGATAATCTTTATGACGAAGACAGAGGTTCTTCTTTTGAACAAAATGGAGAAAAAATTTATGTTCATTTAGTAGAACCCCAGTCTAAGATGATTGGTGATTTGATGTATCGGGAATATGTACTTCACGAAGAATCTCGAGATATCGTTTCAGATAAATACCGCCATTTATTCTTAGAAGGTAGATTTAAAGATGTTCAGGCCTTTGAACCGGAGGATTTGGTACCTTTGGCGAAAGCAGAGATGGTGATACAAGGGGAGCTCCGAAGCGTAACGGATGAGAAGATTCTTAAATGGGTGGAAGAGAATCTGACCGTAACGGAATCTATAAAAGGCGGCACCGGATGCCCTTTCTATAATCCGCTCTATCTTACGAGAAAAGATGGAAATGTAGGAGTCATTTATCCGGCGACGGACAGCTGCAGCGTGTTCCGTACAGAGAATGGCAATTATTATGATTATACTTTGGGGTTCGAGGATAATTCTGAATTCTGGAGCTATTTTGAAGGATGGTTAGAAGGAATGTATCCGGATATCTATGGAAGAAGAGATAAGGAGGCAGAGCAAGAAGCTTTTTCGGAGGATGCAGAGTATGTGGATGGAACCTGGATTTTTAAAGGAAAGAGCTATCGATATCGCCTGGAAGTAACCGGTCGAATGAATAGTGCAGTCAAAGATACTACTTATGTTATTGTTACCAATGATAAAGATATTACTTTTGAAGAACTGTTTCCGCTTTCAGGATTATCAAGTAATCTAAGTGCAGGGGATGAATTGAGAAAGGATACGGCTCTCATTGCGATTAAGTAGAAGGTAAATAGAAGGAGAGGCTGTTGTTTTGCGACAGCCTCTTTTTGCAATGGCGACGAGCCAAAGTCCGAGCTTGCTCGGGACCTTGGCGACCGCTTACAATCCCGGAATGCACCTTCTGGTGCTTCCGGTGATTGTATCGGCAGCGAAATTCTATAGGACACGTTTTGTTCGAAAAGGGAAAAGTGGGTAAAATGAAAGTTTGCTTAGATGCAAAAAAGATAATAAAATATAAGAAAAATGTAAGATAATCACGTTTTTGACTATGGTATTATTTTATGGGGGAAGCCGTATTGCACGGCAAAAGAGGGCTTGAAATATGACAGGAAGGGGCAGACAATGGATAAGAAAAAAATTGTAATCGTAGACGATGAAAAAGAAATCTCTGATCTTTTAGATCTCTATCTGACAGATGCAGGGTTTGAAGTATATAAGTTTTACAGTGCAGAAGGTGTAATGGAATGCATTGAAGAAAAAGGCATTGATCTTGCTATTTTAGATGTAATGCTTCCGGATATGGACGGTTTCTCGCTGTGCAGAAAGATTAGAAAGAGATGGTTCTTTCCGGTGATTATGCTGACTGCCAAAGTGGAAGATGCAGATAAAATCAAAGGAATTACCATGGGCGCCGATGATTATATTACGAAGCCTTTTAATCCGCTGGAAATTGTGGCCAGAGTCCGCGGACAACTTCGAAGAGCAGAAGCCTATAATCCGGCCATGGCGGGTGAGGTTCAAAAGGAGGAAGAAACAGTTTCGGAAGCCGGTTATTACAATGTAAGAGGCCTGGAACTGTATGAAAAAGAACATAAATGTTTCCTTTATGGGGAAGAGATTGTCATGCGTCCGATGGAATTTGCAATCCTTATGTATCTGTGCCATCATATGAATGAGGTAGTTTCCTCTGAGGAACTGTTTGAGGCAGTGTGGGGACAGAAGTATTTAAACAGCAATAATACGGTTATGGCTCATATTGCAAGAATTCGTGAGAAGCTTCATGAGAATGCAAGAGCACCAAAGTTTATTAAGACTGTATGGGGCGTTGGATATAAAATCGAATCCTGAGGAAAGCAGGATTTATACGGGTAGGAGGATAGAGATGCAGCATAGAAAGACAGGAGAAACCATGGGAAGAAATTTATCAAAACAGTTGATGCGGCGGTTTTTTATTCATATGTTAATCTATGCCGGCGTAGTATTGCTTGTACTATTGACCGGGTACATCTGGTGCAAAAGCCGTATCTGGTATCCGTCTCTTGAATACTATATTTTAAATGGGGTCGAGGATAATCTTGTCAGTGTAATATTAATTTTGTTCCTGATTGGATGCGTCATTATAGCATGCCTCCATTTTGCCAAGATTGCGAAAATGATGGAAACCATGGTCGGCGCGGTTGATGATATGTATACGGAGAGGGTTCGTTTTATTTCCCTTCCGCCGCTTTTTCAGGAGGTGGAGAAGAAGCTGAATCTGATTCTTGGAGATATCAGAGAGAACAGGGAAGCTGCCAGGGCGGCAGAGCAGAGGAAGAATGACATGCTTGTCTATATGGCTCATGATTTAAAAACTCCACTTACATCTGTCCTTGGGTATATTACGTTATTAAAGGAAGAACAGAATATTTCAGAGGAACTGAGAAAAAAATACCTCTCAATCGCATGGAACAAAGCAAACCGCCTGGAAAGTTTAATCAATGACTTTTTCGAAGTGACGAGAATGAATTTGTCTTCTATGAGTCTGGAATATACAGAGGTGAACATGTCACGTATGACAGAGCAGATCTTCTATGAGTTTCGTCCTTTATTTCAGGAAAAAGGACTGGATTATGAACTTCAATTAGAAGAAGATGTAATGTTGTCCTGTGATGTAGAGAAGATGGAGCGTGTGCTGGATAACCTGATCAAAAATGCTATCAATTACAGCTATCCTAATACAAAGATACATGTCATTTTGAAACGAAAAGGAGATGACGGCATACAGGCCATCATCCGTAACAAAGGGAAGACTATTCCAAAAGAAAAACTAAAGCAGCTTTTTGAACAGTTCTTTCGTCTGGATTCTTCCAGATCTTCCGGTACCGGCGGTACCGGTCTTGGACTTGCTATTGCCAAGCATATTATAGAACTTCACGGTGGAAAGATTCGGTGTGAAAGTGAGAATGAAGAGATTGCCTTCATTTTTACGATATAGAATCAAAAATGTCATAAAAATAAAAGATTTCTGTCATAGAAAAGACAAAAAAGAAGAATGCCTTTCTGGTATAAATGAATATCAGAAGGGTATTCTTTTTTATATAGTTTTTTAGGGGATTTTAAAAAGTTAAATGATGTCATAAGGCATAAAGCAATGTAAAAAGGAAGTGCCGATAGAAAACATTATCGGAGGATAGGATTATGAAGAGAAAAGAAGAAATTGCGGCGAGAATCAGATTTAATCGGGTTTTAATCATCCTTACCAGTATTTGTCTGCTAGTGATTGGATGCAGAGTGGTGATGACGATGTATGAAGGTGTTGTCTCTGTGTTTCGTCATGATAACAGTGAATTAATTGATATATCACGAGATATGACCGAAGGGATACCAAGATTATACCAATGGGATTCCAGGTGGAAACATAAAAATTATGGAACAAGCGAGATGGAGATAAGCGGCTGCGGACCAACCTGTCTTTCTATGGTTTACTGTGGCTTGACAGGTGATACTACATGGAATCCTTATGAAGTCGCAAAGATGGCAGAGGAGAGGGGATATTATGTGCCGGGAACAGGTACATCCTGGGATTTGATGACAGAAGGAGCCAAAAGACTGGGATTAGGCAGTGAACAGTTAAGTCTTAGTGAACAGACAATTCGAAGTAAACTGGAAAAAGGTCATCCGATTATCTGCGCTATGGGGCCTGGAGATTTTACGACAGAGGGACATTTTATTGTGCTTACAGGTGTGAATGAGGATGGACAAATCATTGTAAATGATCCGAACAGCGAAAAGTTAAGTGAAAGGACATGGGATCTGTATAGATTGATGAGTCAGATGAAGAATCTATGGTGCTATGGCGTAAAATAGAAAAAAATGTAAATAAACACTTGTTTTGTAAATGCAAAATGGTATAATGTGAAAAGGACTACTATAAACGGTAGGCGGTTGGTCCGCTATCTCTATGAGAAAGGGGGCTTGCTTTATGAGTGATTATGAATTATTATCAATTGTAATACAGTTTATCACAATAGTAATTACAATGATGTACATAAATCAACAAAAAAAGTAACCGCCGGCCTGAGAAACTTGCGGTTACTTAACTGTAAATAAGTTCTGGGACCAACCGTCTATCGTAGTCCTATTTATTATTATATTAATCTATAGAAGGGAAGTTGTCAATTATACACTGTAAATTAATTACAATTAAAAGGGGAGAAAAGCATGAGCATCAAAAGAAAGCGCATCATATTTTCAGGACGAGTACAGGGCGTAGGTTTCCGCTACCGGGCAGCCTACGCGGCAGAGAGTCTTGGTCTCACTGGATGGGTAAAGAATGAATGGGACGAGACCGTATCTATGGAAGTGCAGGGAGAAGAAGAATTGATTGATAAGCTGGTGGACCGCATGTACAAGGAGCGTTATATTAGAATTGAAGGAATCAGTGTGATGAATATGTCTCTTGTGGAAGGAGAGAAGCGGTTTAGTATTCAATATTAATACAGGATATAATCCCAAAGGGCCGGTGGCGGTGAGTGTCGCGAAAACTCACCACTGCCGGCCCTTTACTAAGTTAAGGTAGGTATTATTCGTATTTTTATTCGCTTTTTTATTTAATAAGTAAGGAAGATTTTAAACAAAGTATGTTTAAGTCGGTAGTGGATTACAACGAGTGATAATAAAGATTTGCCCGCTCTTTATTATTTTACATTAAGTACCTTGTCACCAACATTTGCTGCGCCCATCTTTGGTGTTCCGATCTCGGTAAACGCATCTGTATTGCTGATGATGATAGGTGTTGTAACCATAAGGCCTTCGCCTTTAATGAAATCGATGTCGAATGTAGCAAGTAAGTCGCCAGCTTTTACTTTATCTCCAGCTTTTACTTTGACGTCAAATCCTTTGCCTCCTAATTTGACTGTATCAAGTCCCATGTGGATTAATAGTTCCATGCCGGCATCTCCTGTGAGGCCGATTGCGTGTTTTGTATCAAACACTGCGGAGATTGTTCCGTCGATAGGTGCGTATGTTTCGCCAACGGATGGTTCTACTGCAAAACCTTTTCCGAGCATTTCGGAAGAGAATACAGCATCTTTTACTTCTGCTAAAGGAATGATAGTTCCTTTGATTGGGTTTGCGATTGTCTGTGGAGCTAATGCTGCCTCTGTTTCGGAAGCAGTTGCTGTTTCGGAGGAAACGGATACTGTTTCACCTTCTAAGTTATAATCAGCAGTAATCTCGTTGGATTTTGCTGTTGTAAGGAAATGTTCTAAGTCAGATTTGATTACAGTAACCTTTGGTCCGTAAATAACCTGTACGCCGGTACCTTTTTTCACAACGCCTCTTGCACCGGTCTGTTTTAATAGTGCTTCGTCTACTAAAGAACCGTCATGTACTGTACAGCGGAGTCTTGTGATACAACAGTCTACGTCGCTGATATTTGCTTTTCCGCCAAGACCTTTTGTGATCATGATGGAAAGGGTGTCGTCTGTTTCGCCTGTAGCAGCTGCATTTTTTGCATTTACGTCTGCTCTTCTGTAAAGTTTGATTTCTGTTTCTTCTTCGTCACGTCCAGGTGTTTTTAAGTCGAGTTTCTTAATTAAGAAGCTGAATAAGAAGTAGTATACGATGAAGTATACAACACCTACGATTACGATCCAGATCCAGTTTGTCTTAGCGTTACCCTGAAGTACACCAAAGAGTGTCATATCGATAAGACCGCCGGAGAATGTCATACCAACACCTACGTTAAAGATGTGCATGAGCATGTAAGCTGCACCTGCGAAGATACAGTGGATTACGTATAATAATGGAGCTACGAAAAGGAATGTGAATTCAAGTGGTTCTGTAATACCTGTAAGCATAGATGTTAATGCAGCGGAGATTAAGAGACCACCAACTGTTTTCTTATTTTCTGGTTTTGCGCATTTGTACATAGCAAGTGCTGCACCTGGAAGACCGAAGATCATTAATGGGAATTTACCACTCATGAATCTTGTTGCAGATACTGCAAATACTTCTGTAGCTGGGTCAGCAAGCTGAGCGAAGAAGATGTTCTGAGCACCTTCGATGACTGTGCCGGCAACTTCTAATGTTCCGCCAACACCTGTCTGCCAGAATGGAAGATAGAATACGTGGTGAAGACCGAATGGGATCAATGCTCTTTCCATTAAACCGTATAACCATGTTCCAATGTAACCGGAATTCTGAACTAAAGCACCGATGCCATACATGAAGTTCTGCACAGGCGGCCATGCGAAGAACATAAGGATACCTACGAACATATATGTAATAGCAGATACGATTGGTACAAAACGTGTGCCGCCGAAGAAGGATAATACTTCTGGAAGCTCAATTTTGTAGAATTTGTTGTGGAGTGCTGCAACACCGAGACCTACGATGATACCTCCGAATACGCCCATCTGAAGGGACTGGATACCACAAGCGCTTGCAACAGCACCGCTTGCCATGGCTTCTGCACCGCCGTTAACGCCGATCATAACGGAACAAGCCATA
The DNA here is from genome assembly GCA_015057665.1 of Lachnospiraceae bacterium. Lineage (GTDB taxonomy): Bacteria > Bacillota > Clostridia > Lachnospirales > Lachnospiraceae > SIG292. Next base: position 16,101 of record SVDY01000027.1, read on the forward strand.
TGCATAACGAAGAAAGAAATGGCTGCAGATAATGCGGCTACTTCTTTTTCTGCTTTTGCCATACCAATTGCGACACCCATGGCAAAAATGATTGGTAAGTTACCGAAAATGATGTCACCACACTGGCCGCAAACCTTTAAAATTGTGTAGATGACTGTGCCAGGACCCATAACGTTCATAAGGCCGTAGGCGTTAAGCATTGTTTCGTTGGTAAAGGAATTACCGATACCAAGAAGAAGACCTGCAACAGGCAGGATGGCGATTGGGAGCATGAAGGAACGTCCAACTCTCTGAAGTACGCCGAAAATCTTGTCTTTCATAAAAGAACCTCCTAAAAATATAATATTGATGTTCCGAGATGCGGAAGCATCTCTCTATATATATCTTAGGGTTTAGCCTGCATTACCAGTAACAATCCCGAAAGACCGGAAGATGTGCGGATTAGCCGCAGAATATGGAAACGGATATGAAGTAGAATTGAAAAAAGACTACTTCATAGTGATTCGTTTGATGTGAACACTGAGATAAATCAGTTCTTCTTCGCTTAATGGAATCTGATACATGTTCTCGATAAAGGATTTAATATCCACAGCACATTCATAACTCTGTCTGTACTGTTCGCGGATCATGGAACGGAATAAGAAGTCTCCGTCATCCGGAATCTGTTTCGCCTGAAGGACCCGGGCTGCAAAGAATTTTAAGTGAGTGATAAAACGCTCAAAATGAATGGAATCTTCGTCAAAGCCGTGTGGATAATGTTTTCTTATGATATGAAGGATTTCATCAATCAGCTTTGGAATGTCGAAGGTAACTTTCATTTCCGTGTCATATTCAGATGTAATAAAATGAAGGGCAATAAAGCCGGCTTCGTCCACTGGGAAAGTGATTCCTAATGCATTTTTTAAAATGTTCAGGCTCTGTACGGCTACCTGGAATTCTGACGGATAATACTGTTTAGTCTCCCAAAGCAGAGGATTTTGGAACAATAAGTTGTTTTTCTTGCGCTCGATGGCACAATTGATATGGTCGATCAGGGAAAGATAGATGGTATCTTTTAACTTGTCCCCCAGCATGGATTTAGCGTAGGAGATGACCTGATCGGCGGCATGAATGTGTTCCAGAGGAATATCCTCAATGATGTCGATAAGTTTCTGGTTGTCATTCTGGGAGCTTAGACGAAAAATCTTCTCGATTTTGTTATCCGGTATGTCGCATCCGGGTTTCTGACCGAAACCTAAACCGCGGCCCATGACAATAATCTCCATGCCATGTTCGTCCGCCGAGGTAACAATATTGTTGTTGACGATTTTGGTGATTTTCATAAGCTCTCTCCGTTGGTATATTTTAAACTTTAATATTGTTATGGATAGTATTATAACTACAGATTTCAGAAAGGTGTTGAGAGAAATCTGTATAAAAAAAACCAACAGGGAAAAAATACGGGTATATCTTTTCGATGTTGGTTTTGCCTGCATTATCAGTAACAATCCATAAAATATTGTTTTGTTCGACATTTAGGTTAGCAGATATTTGTTTTGTTGTCAATATGAAATTTAGCATATTTTTGCTAAAAGAAAAGGAAAAAGAGGACTGCTGCGAAGCAACAGTCCTCTGGAATAAATCTTAGTGATGGAATAAACGGATTCCCGTGAAGCTCATTACCATGTTGTATTTGTTAGCACATTCGATAACGAGGTCATCTCTTACAGATCCGCCTGGTTCTGCGATGTAGCATACGCCGGATTTTCTTGCTCTTTCAATGTTGTCAGAGAATGGGAAGAAAGCATCGGAACCGCATGTTACGCCGTCCATCTGGCTTAACCATGCGCGTTTTTCTTCTGCTGTGAATACAGGAGGTTTTTCTGTGAAAATTCTTTCCCAAGCGCCGTCAGCTAATACGTCCATGTATTCTTCGCCGATGTATAAGTCGATTGCGTTGTCACGGTCTGCACGGCCGATTTTTTCAACGAAAGGAAGGTTTAATACCTGTGGGCTCTGACGTAAGAACCAGTTGTCAGCTTTCTGACCAGCGAGACGTGTACAGTGGATACGAGACTGCTGTCCTGCACCGATACCGATAGCCTGACCGTCTTTTACGTAGCATACAGAGTTGGACTGTGTATATTTTAATGTGATAAGAGCGATCTTCATATCACGTTTTACTTCTTCTGTTAAGTTTTTGTTTTCTGTTACAACATTTGCAAGAAGTTCATCGTTGATAGGAAGTTCCTGACGTCCCTGTTCGAATGTAACACCGAATACTTCTTTGTGTTCCATTGGAGCTGGTACATAGTTTTCATCGATCTGGATTACGCAGTAGTTGCCTTTTTTCTTAGCGCGTAAGATTTCTAAAGCTTCGTCTGTGTAGCCAGGAGCGATAACACCGTCAGATACTTCAGGTTTGATGAGCATTGCTGTTGGAACGTCACATACGTCGGATAATGCGATGAAGTCACCGAAAGAAGACATTCTGTCTGCGCCACGTGCTCTTGCATATGCACAAGCGAGTGGAGAGAGTTCCATTTCTGCTGGTACCCAGTAGATTTTTCTTAATGTTTCATCTAAAGGAAGACCGATAGCAGCACCTGCTGGGGAAACGTGTTTGAAGGATGTTGCAGATGGAAGGCCTGTAGCTGCTTTTAATTCACGAACTAACTGCCAGCCGTTGAATGCGTCTAATAAGTTGATGTATCCTGGACGTCCGGAGAGTACTGTGATAGGAAGGTCTTCTCCGTTTGCAACGTAGATTTTGGAAGGTTTCTGGTTAGGGTTACAACCATATTTTAATTCTAATTCTTTCATGATTTCTCCTTTTTGGATGTTTCTTCTATAATAAAATGCGATCTTATTTGTTTTTGTTTACGATTCTTGTTTCGTACTCGCCTGTAGCGATGTCAATGTAACGAACGAAGAGGGAAACTTTGTTGTCTTCGTTTAAGTTTGTCCAGAGCATGTCTGTGAACTCGTCGATATCGTTAGGGATGGATACGAGTTTTGGTTCGCCTTCGAAACTTGGAAGTGGGTTGCCATCATGCATATATGTATGGATGAAACGTCCTTCGCCTGCTACGCAGTTTTCGTAAGCGTATGTGTAACGGTTGCACTGAGCTGGGTTTCCATTGTTGCTCTTTAAGATAGACATTGCGAAGCTGTAGTTGCCGCCTTCTACATGCATAACACCGGAAATACGAGGTGTGTAGTTAGGTGCGTCCGGTTCAAATTCACGGCTTCTTAAGGACTGTTCAAATGTAAGCTGTTTGTCCATGCCTTCGTAGATAGTATCTGTCTGGTCGCCGTTTGTAACGATTGTCTTGTTGCCAAGAACACGAACAGGTGCATAGATGATAAGGCTTGGATCTTCTAATTTGGAAGGATCGAATGCTTCTGTTCTGATTCCTTCACCTTCTGTTACGAATACACGGTTACGGCTGTTAGTGCTTCTTCCCATGATGAAATAGCCTGTTACAGCGGACTTTCCGTCTGCAGATCTTCCGATTACAATTCCTCTTCCAGGATAAGCGTTTTCTCTTAATTCCTGTTCCAGTGATAACATTTTCATAAATGATTCTCCTTTTTCTTTCGATTACCAATTACTATGTGTTCATATGTTATGTGTCCGGAATGGCCTTTTTTGTATTAGGAAACAAAAAAAGACCAAACTAAATCCAGGACTTGTGCCCAGACGGTCGGCCTCTGATGTTATACTCCCTGTGGTCAATTCCACTACCGTCAGTCATATAACAATAAAACCATAACATGAAAAAGAAATGTGGTCAAGAGGTTGTTTTTCGGAAAAGGCCTTATTATAATGAAGAAAATGGAATCGTTTTGACAGGATTTTTTGTGGAAAATAACAGTAAGGGTGATAATATGGCAGAATTAAGAGTGTATTTTTTCAGACATGGATTAACATATGGAAATGTAGAAGCAAGAATGTGCGGAAGAACGGATACTTTGGTGTGCAGACAGGGCTGGGAAGACTTGTACAAACTGAAGGAAACATACGCATATCCGGAAGTGGAGAGGGTCTACGTAAGTCCGGCCATTCGCTGCAGGGAGACTGCTTCCGTATTATTTCCGGGCATGACTCCGAAAATCTGTGAGAACTTCTGGGAGATGGATTTTGGTACATGGGAGAATATGCCTGTAGATTGTACCCAGAACGAAGGCTTTGAGAAGTGGCTTAATCAGGATCCGGACTGCGGTTTTCCGGAAGGAGAATCCATCTTGGAATGCCGGTTCCGTGCCATGGCGGCTATGACCAGAGTCATCAAAGAATGCCGGGAAGAGGGAATTAAAAAAGTTGCAGTTGTGGCTCACGGTGAAGTTCTTGGGTGTCTTATGGCTATGGCCCTGGTGACAGAGGAGCCGGAGAGTGCATTTACCCTTACACCAAACGGCATGGGATATGAAGTGATTGTTGATATGGATGATTGGTTCTTGAAGGAACAGAAGTTTCATTTTGTCAAGTTCCTTCCGGAAGGCGCAAAAAGGCCGAAGGCGGAAGATTCCCCGTTTTTCAGTAAAAACGAAGAAGATTGACGGAAAGGATGCAGACCGGTCAGATTCGGGAAAGAAGGCTTGTAAAGCAGGAAGCAGGACAAATTATTCCTGTATCTGAAAAACTTGATTCCATTCAGTGGAATTGCTTGAATTTAAAGGGAAAGAATAGTATAATTTTTTATTAGGGACCATTTAAAAAAACAATAAATACTACACATTTAATGAGGAGGAATCTGAAATGATTACTTGGAACAACCTTGATACACTCGCTTCCTATCAGGAACTTTTAGGACTTGAGCGAGTAGACCTTGCAGCTGCTATGACAGGCGAAAACGGTGCAGAACGTGTAAAAAATTACAGCGTTCCTATGGCAGAAGGCATGGCATATAACTTTGGTGCAAAATCTGTAGATGACAAAGTACTTGAAGTACTTGCCAAATTAGCAGACGAAGCACAGCTTGTTGACAAATTCGCAGCTCTCTACAATGGTGAAGTAATCAACACAGGTGAAAAACGCCGCGTTCTTCATCACCTTGTACGTGGCCAGTTAGGCGAAGACGTGATCGCAGACGGCGTAAATAAACGCGAATTCTACGTAAAACAGCAGACAGACATTGCTGCATTTGCAAACAAAGTACATAACGGCGAAATCACAAACGCAGCTGGTGAAAAATTCACAACAGTAGTTCAGATTGGTATCGGCGGCTCTGACTTAGGACCTCGTGCTGTATATTTAGCATTGGAAGGATGGGCAAAAGTTCACAACACATTAAAGATGAACGCAGGCTTTATTTCTAACGTAGACCCTGACGATGCTTCCTTAGTATTAAGCAATATCGACGTTGCTCATACAATCTTCGTACTTGTATCCAAATCCGGAACAACACTCGAAACATTAACAAACGAATCTTTCGTAAAAGACGCTATCGTAAAAGCAGGTTTAAACCCAGCAGATCACATGATCGCAGTTACATCCGAAACTTCTCCACTTGCTAAGAGTGCAGATTACCTTGCAGCATTCTTCATGGATGACTACATTGGCGGACGTTACTCTGTTACATCCGGTGTTGGTGCAGCAGTATTATCTCTTGCATTTGGACCAGAAGTATTTGCGGCATTCTTAGACGGTGCAGCAGCAGCAGACAAACTTTCCACAAACAAAGACATTATGGCAAACCCTGCTATGCTCGATGCATTAATCGGTGTTTATGAAAGAAACGTACTTGGATACCTTGATACAGCAGTTCTTCCATATTCTCAGGCTTTAAGCCGCTTCCCAGCTCACTTACAGCAGCTCGATATGGAATCCAACGGTAAATCCGTAAACAGATTTGGCGAACCTATTAACTACGTAACAGGACCTGTTATCTTTGGTGAACCTGGTACAAACGGACAGCACTCCTTCTACCAGTTACTCCACCAGGGAACAGACATCGTTCCTCTTCAGTTCATCGGTTTCAAAAATAACCAGATGGAAAATGACGTAGTAATCCAGGGCAGCACAAGCCAGCAGAAACTCTGCGCGAACGTTGCAGCTCAGATCGTAGCTTTCGCTTGCGGTAAAGATGATGAAGACGCGAACAAGAAATTCCAGGGCGGACGTCCATCCAGTATCATCGTTGGTGATCAGTTAACACCAGCATCTTTAGGTGCATTATTATCCCACTTTGAATGTAAAGTTATGTTCCAGGGATTCGTATGGAACATCAACAGCTTCGACCAGGAAGGTGTACAGCTTGGTAAAGTGCTTGCGAAGAAAGTACTTGCTCATGAAACAGATGGGGCACTTAAAGTTTACTCTGATTTATTAAATATCTAGTAAAGATACGCTGTTGCATAAACAGTGTTTGATAAAAGAAAAGAAGCGGAACCTATTCGTAAACCTTAGGTCACAAGGCGTTGTGACGATGCGGTTTTCTGAATAGGTTCCGCTTCTTTTTGTTTCACAGTCATGATGCAACAGCTCTTTTTCTTTACATAATAAGTGAAGTGTGATAGACTATCGAAGATTATCAAAAGACAGAATGGATTAGATTATAGGAAAGAGGCGCTATAAATGTTAAGATGGATAGAAAATGATCGAAACACAGATGTGTATCTATCCCTTCGAAAAGCGGTAAACTGGAAGGAACTTTCAAGAGAACAGGCAGAGAAAGCTTTAAAGAACAGTATGTACATTCTTACCGCTTATGAGAACGAGGAACCTGTTGGTATGGGCAGAATCGTTGGGGACGGAGCGGTCATCTGTTATGTCCAGGATCTGATCGTAATACCAGAGAAGCAAAGTGACGGTATTGGAGGCATGATTCTGAGCCGATTAAAAAAATTTGTGGAACAGGAAGGAATCCCGGGAACTACTATGATGTTTGATCTTATGTGTGCAAAAGGCCGGGAAAATTTTTACGAAAAACATGGATTCATTGCAAGACCGACAGAAAATCTGGGCCCTGGAATGATTCAGTATATAGATATATAAAATACAGATATATGGGAGGAAACAATGGAAGCATTATTACAGCTTGATGGAGCGGCCCTTCTCTGGATTCAGGAGAATTTGAGAAACGCATTTTTAAATCCGATTGTAACTTTTATTACCCATCTTGGAGATCATGGATATCTTTGGATTGGATTGCTTCTTATATTACTTGCGATTCCAAAGACCAGAAAAGCCGGATTGATTGGGGCAGGTACTTTACTTTTGACATTTCTTTTGAACAATCAGGTGATTAAGCCGCTGGTTGCAAGAACACGACCTTATGAGGTCATTGAGGGACTGACGATTCTAATTAAGAAACCGGGAGAGTTTTCTTTCCCATCCGGACATACAGCCAATTCTATGGCTGTCGGCGTTGTCCTTTTTATGATCAGTCAGCAGTATCAGAAACTCGGCGATAAAAAGCTCTATTTCCCTAAGGCGGCAGGATGGTTTTTTCTGATTCTTTCTATCCTGATCGGTCTTTCCAGACTTTATGTTGGTGTTCACTATCCGACAGATGTTCTTGGCGGGGCAGCAGTGGCGGTCTTTGATGCATGGGTTGTATTTAGTATTTATAAAATAATCCTGACATTTCAAAGAAAGAAATCAAACAAAAAGAAAAATAAAAAATCTTCAAAAAGAAGAAAATACTAGTTGACAAAATAGAAAAACATAACTATAATAATCTTTGTTGTCGATGAGACGACGAAATGCCCAGATAGCTCAGTTGGTAGAGCAATGGACTGAAAATTCATGTGTCGCTGGTTCGATTCCGGCTCTGGGCATTAACTTCATATATGCGGGTGTAGTTCAATGGTAGAACACCAGCCTTCCAAGCTGGATACGTGGGTTCGATTCCCATCACCCGCTCTCATGCGATAGTGGCGTAGTTGGTAACGCGCGACCTTGCCAAGGTCGAGACCGCGGGTTCGAGCCCCGTCTATCGCTTTTTTTATGCCCTGAGACGTGCAAAAAGAAAGAGGGAAGCAATTGATGGAAGTTTACTTACAATCAATTGTTTCCCTTTTTCTTTTTATAGGGCGAAGCCCGAAAGCGAGATGGAACGGAGTGGAATCGAGCTTAGCACGTCACATTCTGGCGACAGCCATAACTGAGACGAAACGAAGTGAAGTCGAAGTTGGCATGTCTCGTTTTGGCGAAGCCTCTTTATTCTTTTGGAAGATATTCCGCCGGTACCTGGTAACCATGCTGTAACAGTCTTAGTGCATACTGAGGATCTTCCATTCTTTTCTTTGATTCTAAAATTTCTCTCTCCAAATGCTTCTGGCGCTTTGTATAAGAAATCAGATCACTTCCTATAATAATGATTCCGAGTCCAATAAACACAAAAGGAAGTACACCGAAGTCAAACAGCCATGCAAAGTATGCCATGGCGAAAGACAAAAGAGTATAAAGAATAGTTCCCTTTGTAAAGCGGTTGTACTCTTCTTTGTTTGGAACCCCTTCTAAAGCGATTTCTTTATAATCAGAATCGATAAATTCTTTTTTGCAGTATTTGCATACTTTAATGGGACTGCCGTAGCGGATTTTTTCTTCCGGCTTTGGTTTGCCGGAATAGAAATTCTTTTCATAAGGCTGGTTGCAGGCCGGGCAGCGTTTGATATCGTAAGATGCCATGAATAAGTCCTTTCTATATTAAACAAAATTAAATCAAACCAAAATGTTTCATAGCTACATAGATGCCGTCACGCCATACAGGTGTGGTGATATAAGAGGCAGCAGCCAATACTTCCGGTGAACTGTTGCCCATAGCGATACTGTGTTTTACGTGATTGAGCATGGACAAGTCGTTGCTGCTGTCTCCAAAGACATAACAGTCGTCGAGGGTCTGTCCCAGATGATGGATGATTGTATCGATGGCGCTTGCTTTGCTGTAGCCGGCAGGAACGATTTCATAGAAGTTGTCGCCGCGGTCGATAGGTTCAAAATAATCAGCAAATGGTGCCAGGAATTCATCTAATTGTTCTCTTGTATCTGCAAAAGCACAAAATTTGCTGTAATGATAATCCGGTACATTGCCAATGTCATTGATTCTGTCAGGAAAATCTCTGAAAATGCCGGAAAACAGAGTGAGATTCTGTTCATTTAATACGCCCTGGTTGTCATAGTAACAGGATTTGTTTCCTTCTAAGATAATCGGTCTTCCGGTCTTTCTTGCGTGAAGAACCAGTTCATGGCCTCTTGCCTGATCAAATTCTTTGTCTACCAGGATTTCACCGTGAAGGGTGATGTGAGTGCCGCATCCGCATAAGAAACCGTCAAAAGGCATATCCCTTAATTCTTTAGGAATAATGCATTTGGCACGTCCTGTATTGATAAATGTGTAGTGACCAAGTTCCTGGGCACGGCGGATGGCTTCCTTTGTGCTTTCAGGTACAGGAGCGTCCGTTTCCGGAAGAAGCGTGCCGTCTATATCGAAAAATAATAATTTGCGTTCCATTGTTTTCTCCCAAATCATGCTTTGCAAGGTTAACAGTTGTAAGAGATTATAACGGGAAAGCGGGAAAAAAGCAAGGTTATAGTGGTTTGTAAAAGGGATATGAGATATACTTATTATATGAAAACTTTCTAACTATCAGGAACATGCCGTTGGAGCAGGAAAGACTTATACTTTTTCCGCTTATGCAAGAACGGAAGAAGTCCAGTTCGGAGGAGACAGATCGGCAGGTCTCTATGTGGAATTCTATAACGGTTCCACAAAGCTCGGTGAGGCACCGGGAAAACTGTGGCTTACGGGAGACAATGACCGGAAGCGGCAGCTATACATTCACATATGACTGCTGGTCGAACCTGCAGGCCGTGGGCACCGGCGGGAACAGGAATCTTGTGTCCCATACATATGCGGTTTCGAACGGCAATCTGACCGCGTCTGTATACGGGAACGGACAGAGGATAGAATATGAATATGACAGATATGACCGTATCACGGCAGAAAAAGCTTCAGATGCCCAGGGAGGCACTGCATCTTATACGGCAAGATACGATTATGACGTCAACGGTCTTCTTGCCAGGGTGACTGATGTCAGAAACGGAGGCGAGGAGACATTCTCCTATGATATATCCGACAGGCTGGTACAGTACCAGAATCCATTGGGAGACATAATGTACAGTTACGACAACCAGAACAGGACGACTGGAGTGACGATGGTCATGGACGGAGAAAAATATACGACAGGGTATGCCTATCTTTCCGCGAACCGGCCCGGGACCACGACGCTTCCGACAGGCAGGACGGAACATTTCTATGACAGCCTTCAGCGGGAAACAGCCCATAAGATATATGGAGAAGCTTCCGGAACGCAGTATCTGGGTAGCGAAACAGTATATCTTGACCTGTCAGGGAACAGGACCACAGTTTTACCGACAGAGTATCTTCACTATGTAGGGACTGACAGCAGCAGGCAGCTTTTGAGCGGATATACTTCGTTCCAGTACACCTATGACGATAATGGGAACATCACCGGTATTGTAGAAAAGGACGGGAACCAGAGCAGGAGCAGGACCTATGTCTATGACCAGCTCGGCCAGCTGGTGAGGGAGAATGACGAGGCGTGCGGAAAAACATTCAC
>SVDY01000059.1 GCA_015057665.1 Lachnospiraceae bacterium
TGCACGGATTCCCTGATATTCTTTTTCAAGACTTGCAAGTGTCTTTGTCATTTTTTCTTCGAACTGTTTTAACATAACTATTGCCTCCTGCTATATATAATCTGTTCAGAGCCATCTGCGGGTCTGAATATTATTTTCTTAATTCCTGATACGTAATGAATTAAACGGTAACGTATGTTCCGTTAAACTTACCGTTCACTGTATTCACAATACTGTTCTCTTCATTTAATCCAAACACTACCATCGGCATCTTGTTCTCAAGACACATGATTGTGGAAGTAAGGTCGACCACTGCCAGCTTCTTACTTAATACTTCATCTAAAGTGATGCTGTCGTACTTCTTCGCATCCGGATTGATCTTAGGATCGCTGTCATATACACCGTCAATTGCTTTCGCAAGTAAGATGGCATCTGCTTCGATCTCGATGGCACGAAGGGCTGTACAGGTATCTGTAGAGAAATATGGATGTCCTGTTCCGCCTGCAAAGAATGTTACATAACCGGCTTCCAGAGCTTCCACTGCAGCATCTTTAGAGAAGATCTCAGAAAATGTTCCGCATACAAACGGTGTAAATACCTTTGTTTTAAGTCCTACACTTCTTAACATCTCAGATACATAGATACAGTTCATCACTGTTGCCAGCATGCCGATCTGGTCTGCATGAGTACGTTCCATGTTACCGCTGGTACGGCCGCGCCAGAAGTTTCCGCCTCCAATTACAATTGCAATCTGCATTCCTGTATCGGCCACTTCTTTGATCTGTTTTGCAACCTCTAAAACAGTAGGTTCGTCAAAACCGGTCTTCTTCTCTCCGGCCAAAGCTTCCCCGCTTAATTTGAGAAGCACTCGTTTCATGTCCTTAATATCTTTCATAATAAGCACCTCTTGTCTTTGTTGCATCTGAGCTTATATCCAAGCCAGATTACTATTCACAGTATAACACAATCTTTTATCTATTTCCACTTTTTTTCAGAATTATCGTTTTGGGAAATCATCTGTCTGTGATGTCCATGGACCGGGAACGGTTTCTTTTTTAACTATGGAATCAAATATGGAATCGTCTCTTTAATTCCTGGTTCACCTTTCTGCCCCCAAAGATTACAGTCGCTGCGAGAATGAGCCACATGACGGCACAGGTGATAATTGCCAAATTCATATTATCTACGAGCCCTAAAGCCGCAAAAACCACCGGCACAACACTGAATACGGTAACTGCCATCTGGCACATAAAATATCCCTGCCATCTCGTTGAGTTAAATATCATCATGGCAACCAATACCGTATCTGCCAAAAGCAGCATAGCCGGAATGGCATACCGGATCGACCATCCTGTATAACCGGTCACCATATCAATGATCCAGGTCAGAATCAGAATCCCCGCTGCCTGAAAGATCACTTTCGCCCCCAGGTTGGTTCTGTTCGTCACAGTCCAGCTGACCGTATAGAAACAATATACAATGGCTCCCAATACGATCACGGACCAGTAAACGCCGTGGAAGGTAAGATAATTTATCAATACAGATAAAGTAGCTGTTGCAATCAGAATAAAATAAATAATCTTTTTAAACAGGACAAATCTTTGAAATTCGCCTTCCAGCCTCGGATATCTGTTCTCCCCCGGCTCATCTCCGTCTAAGACACTGTTGCAAAGAGGGCACAGGTTCGTATCATCTATCACTAAAATCTCACATCGTTTACATCGTCTCATCATGCACCCCGTTACTTTCCAAAACCACATCAATACCAAGCTGTCTTGCCAGGCGGAAAAATCCCTTCTGAAGATAAGTATTTTCAAAAACGGAAGAAAGGGTTACTACCAGATCATTCTTATAAGTGATGACCGTACATTTAAGAGGCTGTCCTTTCCCAACGCCCATCAGGCCATAGAAGCTTTCGATTTCCTGTTCATATTCCGGAAGAATCTGCACTTTCCCAAGATTGGATAATGTCATGGTATAAGACTTCTCCGAAAAACCGTAGATCATCTTTGTTACGATCTCCTTCACGAAAAGGGGAGCATATTTGGTCATCTTCTTCTCATACCCCACATTATAAGAAATCAGTTCTTCCATCCGCTCTTTGGTAATCTTCTCCGTCATCTGCTTTTTCACTTCCTGAAGAATCTGCTCAAAACAGGCTTCCTCTCTTCCCGGCCGGAAGCTGATATTGGTAACCGCAAAGAAATTCATGGTCGTCTCCGAATCAAAGAAATTCCTTAAATTTACCGGCAGATTTAAAGCAATGGCATTCTTGCTTTTGCTGTTTCTAAAGTATTCCTGATATATGGTATAAATCAGCATAGCGGCAAGAATCTGGGTTGTGCTGGCGTTTTTCTCCCGGCATACTTTCTTCATCCCTGCATTGTCCAGATGACCATGCATTACATTCATAACACCATATGGAAGACGGTCATCTTTAATCTGAAATGCTTTCTCCTTACTGTAACTCTTCGCTGCCAGATCTTTATAATTCTTCACATAACTGTCCTCTAAGGCATGATAACAGTCAGAACTTGGAATGCCGACGCCGTTTGGCTTGAATGTTTTCCCATTCTTTAAATCAAGATAACAGTAAGCAAGTTCTTTTAAAAAGTTCACCGCTCCCAGTCCATCTGTAATGGCATGGAACACCTCAAGGTTAATTCTCTTTTTATAGTAGGATACCCGGAACATATAACGGTCTCCGGCCTGAGGATTGATGTACTGGCAGGGCCAGGTATCTTCCTCGGTGACAGTCACAGGACGATGGTTGTCTTCAAAATAAGGCCAGAAAAAGCCTTTTCGCAGCCGCACTGTAAACGCTTCAAACCAGGGAAGAATTTCTTTTAAAGCCTGATGCAGAATATCCCCGTCAATGTCTTCCTTCATCGTAACTGCGATGCGGTAAACATTGGTCCTGTGCTTGTTGGCCATAACAGGGAAAAGCTTGGCCGTGTTATCCAGTTTTCTCCATTTAGGATTCTTGTCTCTTTTCATAAATCATTCTGCTTTCTACACAGGTCTTGTGTACTCATAAAGCCATGCTTTTTCTTCCTCATCAAGATATGGAGAAATCACTTCATATACCTGTTCATGGTAAGAATTTAAAAGCATCTTTTCCGTTTCATTCATATAGGATGGATCAATTCCATCAAGATCGATCGGTGCAAATGTGATTGGTTCAAATTTTAAGAATCTGCCATATTCGTTCTCTTCTTCTACGACACAGAGAAGTTCATTTTCCAGACGGATTCCGTATTTATTCTCAAGATAGATACCAGGTTCATCTGTAGTAACCATGCCAGGCACCAGGTCGCAGTCATGATGTCCCGGACCATATTTCCAGCGGATGGAGTTTGGTCCCTCATGAACATTCAGATAATAACCAACACCATGTCCTGTTCCGCAGCGGTAATCAATGCCAAGCTCCCACATCGGCATTCTGGCAAGGATGTCAAGATTCACTCCCTTACATCCTTCTAAAAATCTTGCCGCCTGAAGATTCAGCATGCCTCTTGCAACTGCTGTAAAATGTCTCTTCGCTTCTGCGTCCACTTCACCAAGAACCATGGTTCTTGTAATATCTGTTGTGCCTTCCAGATACTGTCCGCCGGAATCAAGAAGATAGAAACTTCCCGGTTTTAATACAGCACAGTCTTCTTCTTTGGCACTATAGTGCATCATGGCACCATTTGGACCATAAGCGGAAATGCAAGGGAAGCTTAAATCTGTACAGCCGTCAGATGCCAGTCTTAAGGAATCCACATAGTTTGACGCATCAATCTCTGTATATTCACAGTCCGGTGTACTGCAGTTTTTCTTCACCCAGTAGGTAAGCTTTGTCACTGCAACACCATCTTTGATATGTGCTTTCTTCAAATTCTCAATCTCAACTTCATTCTTGATTGCCTTCATTAGCTGGGTAGGATTGGCTGCTTCCACCATTTCTGTCTCTTCGGCAAAAGAATGGGCAAGTTTTGTATTGACCCTTTCCGGATCAAGCATTACTTTCTTTTCTGTTCTTGTTCCTAAAAATTCATACACGCTGTCATAAGGAAGGACCTGAATCTGATTCGCCTTAACGTATTCTTCTGCTTCCTTATTTAAAACACCATTCTGAAGGAATAAAAATGCTTCTTCCAGGGTCACGTAAGCAAATCCAAGGAACATCGGACTGCATTCCACATCTCCGCCGCGAAGGTTAAAGAGCCATGCAAGATCGTCAAGGGATGCAATCACATGTCCGCAGGCATCAAGCTTCTTCATCTCTTCTCTCAGTCTTGTAATCTTGCTTTCGTAAGATTCACCGGCATATTTTTCATCTAATACAAATACTTCTTTTGCACTTCTAGGTGTTCTGTCTGTCCAGATCCCATCAAGAAGAGCAATGTCTTTTAAGAATGCACCTTTCTCTTCCAGGCCTTTCTTTACAATATCGCCAAGTTCTTTGGCAACCACACGCATATCGAATCCGGCTGTCATTCCTTCTTCGCACTTTTCTACCAGAAACTTAGACGGTGTCGGTACGCCAGGCATTCCGCTTTTCATCAGTTCGATGCCGGAACCCTTAAGTTCTTTCGCTGCCTGTACATAATAACGTCCATCTGTAAACAGGTAAGCTTCTTCCTGTCCTGCCACTAACACACCTGCAGATCCGGTAAAGCCGGATGCCCATGTTCTTCCTTTATAATAATCACCGACATATTCAGACTGATGATCATCGTCTGTCGGTATCAGATACCAGTCGATGCCTGATTTCTTCATAGCCTCCTGAAGAAGTAAGAGTTCTTTTCTTGCCATCTTGCTTATCCTCTCTTTTGTCATATATTGGTATGCATAAATACCCTTTTTATTATACCACGAGACATAAAAAAGAACCAGAAAAAAACGTTGTATACCGTATTTTTCCGGTTCTGACCATCTTTCTTATTCTTCTTCTGTTTGTTCTTCTTCCGGCAGTTCTTCCGCGGCTTTCTCCTGTCCGGAAGTACCATCTTCCTCCCATTTGTCTGCCGGGAATCGAATACCCATCTGCTTTCTCGCTTTTTCCATGACAATTGCTGTATTTTTAGACGCCTTCTCATATACGTCCCAGGATCTGTCACCGTGGACCATATCCATAAAAGCACGTACCTCGTATTCCATATTGTTGTCCTGCTGTTCAAAATGAACAATCTCCTTAAATCCATTCGGATACTTCACAGAGATGTCCCTCGTACTTGCAATATGAGAAATCTGCATAACCGCTTTCTCACCCTGAATCTCACAAGGCAGGGAATCGTCACAGATTTTAGAATATCTGGCTTCTCCGATCATGTCACCGTAATCGAGAAGAAGAGTTCCGGCTGCGTCAACGCCTGTATCAAAGAAAATACTTGCACCGGTAATCTTTTTTGGCATGCCAAACCAGAACACCATGGGATAGATGCAGTAGCATCCAAGATCCATCAAAGCCCCGCCGGAGCATTCCGGAAGAAAACGATTGCTCTGAATCCCTTTCTTCAGGTTATTATACTGTGAGGAATACTGGTTAAAATGAAAATCTACTCTTCGGATTTTGCCAAGCTTATGAAAATAGTTGCGGATCTTAGGGAACTCCGGCGCAAAGGCGGAGCGCATAGCTTCAAGCAGTACGACTCCATTGTCATGAGCTGCTTTAAACATCTCTTCTGTCTCCCAAACATTAGAAGCAAGAGGTTTCTCACAGAGTACATGTTTCTTATGCTTCATAAGAAGCATAGATTGTTCATAATGACAGGAGTTAGGGCTTGCCACATAAACCGCATCAAATTCATCACTTCTTGCAAATTCCTCAAGATCATCAAAAAAATGAGCCGCTCCGTATTTGGAACCAAACTCTATTGCCCTGTCAATATTTCTGGAATATACTGCTGTCAGCTTAAACTTCCGAATCCCCTTTGTTACGGACAAAAACTTCTCCGTAATATTACTTGTACCGATAATACCGAATCGAATCATAGTATGCCTCCGTTCTTTCTATCTGATATAAAATGTGTCTAATGTGCAAAACAAACATAACTAACAGAAAAAATATAAAAAATAAAAAAATTTTATATTTTCTGTTGACAAAGTAATTTTATCATGGTAATATAATCATTGTCAAATGACAGATGCGATAGTGGCGTAGTTGGTAACGCGCGACCTTGCCAAGGTCGAG
>SVDY01000028.1:0-8675 GCA_015057665.1 Lachnospiraceae bacterium
TAAGAAAACTTACCGCCTCTTAAGAACTTAACTTCCGCCTGTCTGTTAAGTTCCTTTAAGCATACTATAGCACAAACACTTTGATAAAGTTATAACATATGTAAGTAAGTTTGTTATTTTTTTAATTATATTTCATTTTGCCATAAAATTTGGTAAAATAATAGCACAGAATTGTGACTATATAATAGTATAGGTGAAAAACATGAACAAATCAATAGATAATGTACAAAAAAAGAAAACTCTTTCTTTTCCAAATGACTCCGTGAAAAATCTCTGTTTGTCCTGCGGAGTTTTACAAAATGTTAAAAAAAATACAGTATTTTTAAATGAAGATACATTAAACGGGAAACCTTACGTGTATTATCTAGTAGATGGAATCTGCTCTATCTGCGGCCATTCTACAGAAGGACAGGAACAGACCTTTCTCTATCAGATGCCCGGAGATATTATCGGGCACGTTCCATATCTTATGCCTCACGGAGCCTATTCCGTCCTGTATTCCTACCAGAGACCCATTGTACTTGCCAAGACCAATTGCACTGTATATAAGATTCCTGCTCCTGATTTTTTAAAACTCTGCGAAACAGATGTACAGTTTTCAAACTACTTGTTGAAACGCCTTGCATTCAACTACGATATGGTAATCTCTCACCTGAAGCAGATTCAGGAAGAACCTTCTGCAGTGGTGCTGTGCCGTTTTCTGCTTCGCATGGCAGATAAAACTTCAAAAGGACTTATTGTTCCTAAATTATTTACTCACAAAGAGATCTCCGGTTATTTTGGTATTCACGATATTACAGTCTCCCGTATGATGGGAAGCTTAAAGAAGCTTGGATATATCGACCGTGTGCCGGAGGGACTTTTAATTGTAGACAAAGAGGCCCTTCAGAGTATTGTGATGAATCAGGACAGTTTTAAATATTAACTTCCCCTGCTTTTCCTACTACTACTGCCATCCTGCCAATTGGAGTTTCCATATACTCTTCCATATCCTCGTCGCTGATCATCATTCTTTGATCAGCCGACGAATTATGTACACGGAATGTTCCTTCTTCGTATCCATATACAAGAACCCAATGGAGTACTTTTTCATGGATACCATCTGCATCTCCGTCAACAAAGCATTCCAGTATTATTTTGAAGCCTTCCTTTAATTTTTCTTTCAAAAAATCACAGCTTATATCCTGGGTACGAATAGTTCGTACCTTTCCTTTTGCTTTATCCAGCTGCTCCTGGTATGCAGCAAGCAATGCCTGATATTCATTTTCTTTAAAATATCCATCCTCATTGTCCAGTCCGTTCTCCGCACTATGATATATAGTTACTGCTAATCCATGTCTGGTCAAATGACGTGCAAGTGCTGCTCCGTTCATCCCCGGATACTCCTCTATCTTATAAGCATTGTATATCTCCCATTCCATTGCTCTTTTAGGATAGGTTATGATTCCATAGTAATCCAAAAGCATTAATATGCATGCCGGACCACATGTTTTGTTACTGCTCTGGTGGTAATGACGTATTTTCTTTCTCATATGGTTCCCTCCTTTTACTATAATATAGCACATAAAATGTTGCAGATGTTCCCCAATATGCCTGCCGTGCCCATTCGGATTCCGCTTCGCTCCATCTCGTTGCGGGGCTTCGCCCTATAAGTTTACCCTCGTCGTACCGAGCCGTGCCGCACCTCGATTCCGCTTCGCTCCATCTCGTTGCGGGGCTTCGCCCTATAAGTTTACCCTCGTCGTACCGAGCCGTGCCGCACCTCGATTCCGCTTCGCTCCATCTCGTTGCGGGGCTTCGCCCTATAAGTCTAAAATAAAAAAGAGCCTCCGATATGAACTTTATGCTCATATCGGAGGCTCTTCCTTATTTTATCCTTGCACGGCTCAGTTTTAGCATGTGATCTGAAGGCCTGTTTCGTATTTCTTTTCGTCGATGAAGATCTTAACGTCGTATGTTCCTTTAAGACCAGCTTTGTTTACTGCACAAGCCACTTTACGTTCGTCTTTTTCAACGAATGTACCTACGCACATAGCTGCGAATCTATGTTTTGCTGTAGAGATGAAGTATGCATGCTGTTCTTCTTCGTTTTCAAGGAACATCATAACGAGCTGTCCACCTTCGAATGTTCCGTGGAATGTGAATCTGTCGTTTTCTTCTTCGATGTATGCCTGATACTGTTCTGGGATTTCTTCGCCACAGGATTCGCAAGGGATTACTGTGTCGGATTCTAATGTAACACCCATTTCACCAAGTTCAACACCATCACCTAATGGTAAGTTGTCGCAGTCATGGTATAAGTGTAATTTTTCTGCACGGTAGAAGTTACCTTTTACTTCTAATTCTAACATCTTAACATCGTCTAATACTTCAACTGTGATAGAACGTGTGTCAACCTTTGGATCACCTTTCATGAATACAGCGAATACTTCAGATGTTTCACCATCGTAGTACTGGATACCACCGGAGTGTACCATGTAGTGGCCTTCTTTGTAGAATTCTACGTTACAGATGTATAAGGAGAAGAATTCTGCTCCTCTTTCTTTACCATACTGCCATACCTGCTGGATTGTCATATCTTCTGTGTTAATTTTGTATCTTACACCACGGGAGAAATTGTCTCTGTTTAAGAGATAGTTTTCTTTGGATTTTGCACGGTAGTGGCCGTTATCGAAGCACATAACGTCGCCGTTAGGTGTGATAAGGTTAGCATGCTGTTCGTACTGCCAGTCGAAATCTCCATCGCCGATTGGTTTGAAGAAGTATTTCTGGTAGTCTTCATGCCAGTTTTCTGGGTCACCGATGATCCAGTTAAGTTTGCCTGTTTCGTAGTCAACGTTAACCATAGCGTCGATGTGACGTCCGGAGAATGTTAAGGAATCAGTCTTTTCATCGTACCATACAGCGTTGTTGTGGAACCAGTCATGATCGTCATGAGATCCGGATGGAGCAACTTTTGCTGGATCTAAGAAATCTTTGTAATCCCATGTTTTAAGGATTTCACCAGTATTTCTGTCAACTAATACACACATATCTTCTACAGTTGCGCTTCTTAAGTCTTCTGTAAGAATGAGTAAGTTGCCGTCTGGCATTTCGAACTGGTCATGGTGATATCCGCCAGGAATCTTGAATTCTTTTACTACTTTACCAGCCATAGTCATTTCATAGATACCGGACATGTAGTAAGGCTGTTTTAATAATCTGTGGGAACCGATTAAGATGTTACCGTTGCGTACACGTTTTAAGTCGAATACACAAGGGATGTTTAAATGCCATCTTACATCACCTTTGTAGTCGTAACCTGTTGCATAGTCATCTAAAGCAGGGGATACGATGATGATTTCATCTCTTAAGTAGTTCGCTGTTGTTTCCATTCTTACTAATTCAGGAACCTTTTCACCCATAGGTTCTGTTGTAAGTGTGAATGTATATTTAGCGCCACGGTATAATTCGATTTCTACTGTGTTATCATAGCCGGAGTATAATCCGAGAACTGGTAATACATGCTCTTTTGCTCTAGGGAAGGTATGTTCCATTGTACCTTCTTTTTCTTTACCTAATACTCTAACTGTTACAGCAACTTCTTCAGGAGTGTTGAATAATACAACTGCTGCGTTAGGGTTAACAAAGTAAGGGTTAAGCTTTACTAATGGGTTGTCAAATGTGTAGTTGCCGCTTCTAAGTTCAGCAAGCATAGCTTTTTCAGCTGCATTCTGACGAGTTACTAAACTGTCAATTGTAATGTGTTTGATTGCCATTGGTCTGTTTCTCCTTAAATTATAATAGTAATGATAAATACCTATGTTGCTAAGGGACATAGGACCCTGAAAAGCATTTTTATGTATATCAAAATGATATAGCTAAAGAGAAGGTGGAAGTACTTCCACCTTCTGCTTATGTAATTATCTTTTGATTAGCATGTAATCTGTACGCCAGTGTCGTATTTCTTATCGTTGATGATAACTTTTACATCGTATTTTCCTTTAAGACCAGCTTTTGTTACGCCGAAACGGATGTTTCTGTCGTCGCTGTCGATGAAGGAACCACAGCACATAGCCTTGTTAGGTGTAGCTGTTGTGGAGATGTAGTACTGATGTTTTTCATTTTCGTTTTCTAATACTAAGAGAACGAGATCGCCTTTTACGAAGCGGGAGAATAATGTGAATTTATCGAATTCTTCAACGATTCTTGCGCCGCATTCTTCTGGCATCATTCCAGCATCTTCTGTAGGAACTTCTGTATCCATTTCGTTTGTTTCGTAGAGGTATCCTAAGATCTTACCTTCGCCAAGTTCAAGGTTAATTCCATCAGAGTACAATTTAAGTTTTTCTGCACGGTAGAAGTTACCTTTTACTTTTAATTCATATAACTTCTTGTCGTCGTAAACTTCACATGTGATGGAGTTCTGAGATCCGCCTGCCATAATTGCGTATGGTCCTAACGCGTCAGATGGTGTTCCATCTGCGTTGTAAGCGATACCGCCAGAGTGTACAAGGTAGTGTCCTTCGTTGTAGTATTCTACGTTACAGATGTATGGAGAGAAGAAGTCAGCTCCACGTCCGCGGCCATACTGCCATACCTGTTCGATTTCCATTTTTTCTGTATCGATGCGGTATCTTACGCCACGAGAGTAGGATGTATTTGCTGGACGTTTGAATTCTTCGAATTTTGTATCGTTGTGGTGGTTATCGAAGCACATTACATCACCGTTAGGTGTGATAACGTTAGCGTGCTGTTCATACTGCCATTCGAAATCGTTTCCTACAGGTTTGAAGAAATATTTCTGTTTTTCTTCGGACCAGTTGTTAGGATCACCGATGATCCAGTTAAGGTTACCTGTTTCGTAGTCGATGTTGATCATAGAGTCTACGTGACGGCCGGAGAATGTAAGAGAGTTTGTGTTCTTGTCGTACCAAACTGCGTTGTTGTGGAACCAGTCTTCATCTGTGTAAGAGCATCCAGCGCCATCACCAGGTGTTAAGCAGTTCTTGTAATCCCATGTTTTAAGGATCTCGCCTGTTTCACGGTCGATAAGTACGCACATATCTTCTACTGTTTCGCTTCTTAAGTCTTCTGTAAGAACTAAAAGATTTCCATCTTCCATTTCAAACTGGTCATGATGGTATCCACCAGGGATTGTGTATTCTTTGTAGATCTTACCAACTGGGCTTAATTCATAAAGACCGGACATGTAGTATGGTAATTTAAGAAGACGGTCAGAACCGATTAAAAGGTTGCCGTTCTTAAGACGTTTGTAATCGAATACGCACATAGCGTTTAAGTACCAGCGTAAGTCACCAGCATAGTCAAATCCACATGGGCAGAATAATCCGGATGGAGCAAGGATCATTACGTTATCCTGGAAATATTCAGGTGTTGTATCACAGTATTCTACGATATCAGGAGCTACTTCTCCAACTTCGATTTCGATTGTTGTACCTTCTCCACGGTAAGGAGTAATTTCTACTTTGTTTGTGTAGTTCTGGTATAAACCAACGATTGGAAGGATGTGTGTTGTAGCCTTAGGGAATGTGTGTCTGAAATCAGCTGGTTTTGTTTTACCTTTTACTGTAACTGTAATTGCTACAGGTTCTTCTGTTTTGAATAAAACAACTGCTGCTAATGGGTTAATTAAATATGGGTTGTATTTAACTAATGGGTTCTGTAATGTGTAGTTGCCAGCTTCGAATTCTTCAAGCATTGCCTTTTCTGCTGCTGTCTGCTGTGGAATCCAGTGTTCAAGATAAGAATAATTAACCATCGGAATCGACCTCCTAAATTATGATAGATTATGATTTGTGTGTTTTGTACAATTATCTTTTGGACAAGACACTAGTTATGTATATTATAGCACAAAAAAATGTCACAGACAAGAGTGTCTGTGACATTTTTGTTGTTTTAATGTTAAATTTGTACTATGAATATAATACCATAAATTAGAATAATTCTTCTAAAGCTTTAATTAAAGCAGGTTTCTGCTGTAATCCAGCTAAACGTTTTACTTCAACACCATCTTTGAAGAGGATGATTGTTGGGTAACCTTTTACTTCTAATTTTTCTGTTAAGTCTTTGTTCTGGTCAAAGTTTACTTTTAAGATAGTAACTTTGTCGCCTAATGTTTTGTCAACATCGTTTAATACGAAAGATAACATTTTGCAAGGGCCACATGTAGCGGAGAAGAAATCTGCTAATACAACGCCTTTGTCGAATAATTCGTTAAATTCTGCTGTCTGAACTTCTTTTAACATTTTTTAATTGCCTCCTGAATTATTTAATGAAATAGGATGCATTCTGTGCTGCGATCGCTCCATCAGCGCAGGCTGTAACAACCTGTCTTAATTCTTTCACGATACAGTCGCCGGCTGCATAGATACCTGGAATCTTTGTTTCCATTCTTGAATTTGCTTCAATATATCCAAATTCGTTTACGATGCCAAGATCTTTTACGAAATCTGTTACAGGCATGAGACCGATGTATTCGAATACACCATCACATGGCACTGTCATCTCTTCGCCTGTCTGTGTAGATTTGCAGTGAACACCTTCTAAGGAACCTTCACCAACGAATCCTAAGATATCCTGGTATGGGTAAACAGTTACGTTTGGCATGCTGCGTAATTTGTCGCATGCAATTGGATCTGCTGTAAGATCGAACATCGTAACGATAGTAAGAGTTTTTACGATATCAGCAAGGTAGATGGATTCTTCTACTGCAGAGTTACCGCCGCCAACTACTACTACGTCTTTGTCACGGTAGAATTCACCGTCACAGATTGCACAGAAGCCGATACCGTTACCGATAAACATATCTTCTTTGTCACAGTTTAATGTTCTGTGAATTGTACCTGTTGCGATGATTACTGTCTTTGTTTCGATCACGCGGTCAGGATCTTCTTCGATGTAAATTTTCTTTACATCACCGTCTTCGATTCTGCTAACTGTTGCATAATCGAATTCTACGTTTAATTCCTGTGTGTGGGAGAACATGTTCATAGCAAGCTCTGCACCGTTGATAGTGCCCACACCAGTATAATTCTGAATTTCATTTGTATTGATAATCTGTCCGCCTGGCGCTAATTTGTCTAATAATAAGACTTTCATGTTGGCACGAGCAGCATAGATAGCTGCTGTCATGCCGGATGGGCCAGAGCCAACGATTACTACATCATACAGACTCATATTTTTACCCCACAATGTTTTGTTTGAAAATTATAATTACTTTACGAATATTATCCGATTAAGATGTTGAAGAATGGCATACCGATTAATAAAACAAATAATAATTCTACAATAATGAATAAACCGGAGAATTTGTATACTTCACCACTGGATAAGTATTCCTTGTTACCGAAAAGCATAGCTGCGAATGGAGATGCAGCAGGTGTAGCACATGCAGAAGATAATACTGCAAAAATCATAAGAGAGATGATTGGAGCAGGATTGATGCCAGCTGTGTTACAGAATGTTAAGATAACAGGCTGCATGATCATACCAATAACAAGAGAGTTAGAGATATTTGTTAATACCATACATACTACGATTACTACAACTGTAAATACTGTTGTAGACATACCGTTGAAGATAGGTCCCATAATTGTATTTAAAAGAATAGTAATACCTGTAGACTGGTCTGTTAATACGTTTCCTAAGTAGATAGCGGATACACATAACCAGTATGTAGGCCAAGCAAATTCACCCATTGTAGGTCCCATTCTTAATACAGGACCATCGTCAAACTTGAGTACACAAAGGATTGTTACAAGTAAAGCACCGAGTAAGAGAGAGTTCTTATTGAGGAAGCTTAATACTGGTAATGTTGGTAATAAGCTTGGAAGTAACATAATTGCAATGAAGATACCTAAGAAAATAGCATAGCATTTCTGAGCTTTGTTCATTGGTGGTAATGGGTTCTTGTTGATCATCTCAACTGTTACGTTTTTAAGTGGAGATACGTCCGGTCTCCATACAAATTTCATAAGTGCAATAACAACTGCTACTAAAACAGCACCGAATGTAAAGCAAGCGATGAAGTAAGAAGCATCAGATACTGTGATTGCTGCACCCTTAGCTGCAAGGTTAGGGAACTGTCCAAGTAATCCACGGTAGTTTGCCAATAATGCTAAACCGTTAGACATATATGGTGGAACTGGGAAACCGATTAATGCACAGATTACGATTGCATGAAGGAGTAATTTCACATATTTCGCATCTTTTTCAAATCCTACTTCTTTTGCAACACTGTAAATTACAGGCCAGAATAAGAAGATAGGTGTGAAAGCGTTAACGAATAAAGAAATAAGGAATGTTCCGTAAAGGATAACGGCTGTAAATACCCAAGGTTTTCCTTCGATAAATTTACGTGTAATTAAGTATCTACCGATATAATCTGTTACGCGTCTGTTTGTAAGACCAGCGATGAAGATCATAAGGAAGAATAACTGTACTACTACAGGTGCACCAAGCGCTCCTGCTGTAAACTGAGGAATTGGTGCAAATCCACTGAATGCTACCATTACGAGGCAGATCAGGGAAGAGGTTAATGGATCAACTGTAGACCATAAGTAAATTGTACCGATGAAGATACCTAAGATAGATAAGCCGATTGGTGTTACTCCCGGTAATACACCTTCAGGAATAAGACGGAAGCCAAACATAATAGCTAATCCGATAATATA
>SVDY01000028.1:8775-26048 GCA_015057665.1 Lachnospiraceae bacterium
GGAAAGAGGTTTTACGTTGTAGTTAGAACGATATTCTGTCTCTGTCCAGTATAAGTCTTCTGCTACTAAACATTCTGGGTTAAGTTCTACGCCATCAAGAATGAGTTCTTTGAACTTCTTGTAACCTGCACGGTCGATTAAGTGTCCGCCATGTAAGTATTCTGGTTTGTAATCCATTACCCAAGCAGAGAATTTCTGCCAGTTGCCAAGTACTGCAAGAACTGTTTCTTCTGTAGCCCAGTTAAGGAACATCTTACCAAGTCTTGGTGTCTGACGTCCAGTACGTCCGCCGATGATAACTTTGTACATAGGTGTTGTAGAACGAGTCCAAGCGGAAGCAGGACAAGCCTTAACACATTCGCCACAACCTACGCAGCAGCAAGGATCTTTTTCGATCTTACCTGTCTGTTCGTTGAGAGCAAGTACACGTGTTGCGCCATGATCACATTTTTTAGCACAGAGGCCGCAACCGATACATCTTTCTGGATGGTAAACCATCTTGTATGTACCAATGATACCAAAGTCACAAAGGTGAGCTTTGTTACAGTCGTTTGGACATCCAGCGATGTTGATCTTGATGTGATAATGGGAAGGGAAGATAAGTCTTTCGATCTTGCGGGCAAGTTCGAAAGTATTGATGTTACCGCAGATGCAGTGGTAGTTACCAACACAAGCGGAGATATTTCTAGCACCGATTGTTGGGTAACCGGATTTTGGATCCCAGAGAGCTGGTTCGCCAGCAATCTTGTCCATATCTGCACCAGAAAGTTCTGTTTCAACTTCTCTGATGTATTCTTCGATGTATTCGTTTACTGCTGGGATGTTATCGTAGTGGATACCACAGATATCGAATGTCTGACGTGTTCCAAAGTGGAAGTTGCCATCACCCCATGTTTTAGCGATGTGCTGAACAACGCTTAAGTATTTAGCATCAACCATACCGCCTGGTACACGCATCTGGAGCATGAATTCTCCATCAACTTTGGACTGACGGAAACAGTTAAGACGAACTTTTTTAATGTTAATATCTCTATTCATCGTTAGTCCTCCTAATCAACAAGTTCTCTTGCAACAGTGTATGGGAAAACAGGTCCTTCAAGACATACGTAAACTTCGTCGATACGGCAGTGTCCGCATTTACCGATTGCACAAGACATTTTACGTTCGAAACTCATCCAGATTTTGTTTTCGTCAAAACCGTTTTTAATAAGTTCGAGACCTGTGAATTTCATCATTCCTGGAGGTCCTACAACGAGTACAGCATAGTCATCGCCAGCTTCTTTAAGAGGAAGGTCTTTTACGATGCCTGTAACGAATCCTTTATGGAAGCCTTCTTTTTCTTCATTGTCAAGGCAGTACCATGTGTTATCGAAAGCTTCTTTCCAGTTAGCTAAGTCGTTTTCGAATAATACGGATTCAGAATTTTTGAAACCACAAACGAGGTTCATGGATTTAACGTATCCAGGGTTTTTGTAGCAGAAGTTAAGTGTACTACGAACTGGAGATACACCTGTACCACCTGCGATTACGAATACGTGTTTATCTTTTAACTGGTCAACTGGCCATCCTCTTCCGTATGGTCCACGAAGGAAAAGATGGTCACCAGCTCTTTTCTGGAAAATAACATCTGTTACTTTACCAACGTTACGGATTGTGAATTCTAACCAGCCATCGCCCTGTTCAGAAACGGAAATTGGACATTCACCAATCTGTGGGATGGAAAGTTCAAGGAACTGACCATGATTAGGTTTGATGTCTGTTGCGATGCGGAAAGTCCACTCGATATCTGTCTCCTGCTTAACGTTTAAGATTTCGCAAGCAGTAGGCTGAACATAATTTGTCATCTCTTAGTCGCTCCTTTCTTATTTACCTAATTCCTTTTTGATTTCTTCAACTGCTGCATTCATCTTATCTAATGTAACAGTTACAGAAATGAATTCTGGACAACGGCTTGTACAACGTCCACAACCTACGCACATATGTCCTTCATGGAAACGTGCATCATAGTCATGGAATTTGTGGAGCATTTTGTAACGCATTCTGTCGCCGGCTGTTGTACGGTAGTCTCCGCCGCCTGCAACTTTAGCGAAATCAGCGATCTGACAGGAAGCAGCAACTCTTCTTCTTTCACCAACTTCTGGGTTGTCTCCGTAGATTACGTCACGTGTTGTGAAGCAAGTACATGTAGAACAAGCGATTGTACATGCACCACAGGAGATACAACGTCCGTTGAACTGTTTCCAAACTTCGTGTTCTTTTAATTTGTTAAGAACTTCTCTGTCTGGGATGTCAGGAATGTGTGCTTCAAGTTCGTTTTCTGTTACGAATTCAGGTGCGAATTCTGCAGCTGCAGCGTCTGCAAAGTAAGCAGCAAGATCTTCGTCTTTTACTTCAAATAACATGCCGTCTTCTGTAGGTTTTACAGCTACTGCATAGTTATCTGTTGTGTTTGTACCCATGCTTACACAGAAGCATGTGTCGTCGCCGCCGTTACATGGCATAAGGATGTATTTAGCAAGCTCAGCCATACGTGCATAGTACATATCAACGAAACCGCCGTTACCAGCATAGATTCTAGCCTGTACTTTCATAGCGTTGATGTCACATGGACGTGCGAAGATAAGCATTGGACGTGTTTTACCTTTGCTTGCACGGAATTCGTCCTCTGTGAAATAGAAGATTGCCTGCTGGATTGGAGACAGAACTTCTTTCATAGGGTAGTCAGATTTTTCGTTCCATTCTACTTCATCAAGGGAAGCGATTTTGGCATATTTGATAATGTCTGTGTCGGAATATGGACCTTCGTTTTTGAAACGCTTTGGAGCATACACATCATATTTCTCCATAAGTTTTGCAAAAAGCTGAGTCGTTTCCTGAGTTGAAAGCTTGTAGCTCATAGCTTAGTTACCCTCCTCCTTAAGAATAATAAAACATAGTTATTAATTATATAATAATGCTATTGATTGAATTTTAACATTTGACAGGCAAATTGTAAAATGTTAATATACCAATATGAACCATAAGTAATTATTTATACCCGACATAAATGATACACTATCATTTTTTCGAGTTTTGACGAATTTCTACTAGGCTGTGACAGAATCGTCCAGAATATGTCGGCTTATCGCAATACATCACCACTTCACTTTGTGGAAGTTTGTCTTATTTTTCAAAAATGTAGCTTGTTCACATTAATTAACGATAAGGATTTAACAATGACAATACGAAATCTTGAAATATTTACAAAAGTAGCAGAACTGGGCAGCATGAGCGGTGCCGCAAAACATCTCTATATCACCCAGCCTTCCGTCAGTCTTGCCATCGCCGAGATTGAACACGAATATGATGTAAAACTCTTCGACCGCGTCGGCAACCGGCTCCGTCTCACCCCTACCGGACAGCAGCTTCTGGAATATACCACCAGCATTCTTCATCAGTATAAGGAGATGGAACGATTCTTAAAAGACGAATCCCACAGTGCTTCTATCCGAATCGGCGCCACTGCGACCGTAGGCCAGTACATCATCGCTCCAATCATTGAACAATTAAAGGGCGAAAACCCGGATATCAAATGCCACGTAACCGTTGCCAGTACCAGCGTTATTGAAGAAGCCCTGTTAAAAAGCGAGCTGGATATCGGTTTTGTAGAAGGCGATATCTCATCTACCGCACTTGTGGTAAAACCGATCATGACCGATGAACTTTCCGTCATCTGTTCCCCGGAACATCCTTTCCATCTGCGGACGTCTATCAGGGTGGAAGAGTTAAACGGACAAAACTTTGTCCTCCGGGAAGAAGGAAGCGGTACCCGTGCCAAAGTGGAAGATATTCTGCGGGCACATCAGATCAAATATTCACCTCAGTGGAGCTGCTCCAGTTTTGGAGCCATCAAGGAAGCTGTCATGCATAACCTGGGAATCACCATCATTTCCCCTCGTGTTGTACGCCACGAACTGGCAAACGGCGACCTGTGGGCATGCCGGATCGAAGGCGCCAGTTTCAAACGTACCTTCGACCTGGTCTACCGTCAGAATAAGTTTTTCACAGGTTCTTTAAAACGATTTATCGAAATCAGCCAGTTCCTTAAAAACGGGGATACATTCTTACCTTAACAACATTGATTAGAGCATTTATTCAACCACAAATAAAGCATCAAATCCGCAGATACTGTCTATATCTTGCGTTTTTGATGCTTTTTTATATTTTCATTATTAGTTTTTCCTTATAACATCAAAGTCCGTGTTCCGACTCCGGCGTATCCCCTCGGCAGGACTATACGCAGGCGTCCGCATCCGCTTATGCAGCATACACCTATGCTCCGAACACCTCTTTCAGATGTTCTACGAAAATATCCTGAATACTATCAAGTTCTCCAAGACCCGTCATCTGAACTTCTACCTGATATCCGGCTTCTATCAGTTTTGTTTTCCAGGAATCTCCGTCCCCGGCAATATCCACTTTGGCATGTTTGCCAATCACGAGAAGAAGGGGCATAAGACGGACGTTTTCACATCCCGTAAGCTGAAGCTTTCTCATAAGAAGATTGGTTTTCTGATATCCTTCTAAAGTCGCAACGAAAATATTTCTACGGCCTTGTGTATATGCGGTATATTCCAGATTCTGATATTCCGTGTTGTCGTGGTGCTTTGTACCATGTCCAACCAGCATAAGAGCCTCTCCCTCATTCATATCTGCAGCATCTAACACAGCATCCAGTACCTTGATATAATCTTCTTTTATATGGAATAACGGCTTCGCAATAACAACTTTAGCAAATTTATCTTCATATTCTTTTATCACTTCGCGTAGTCTTTCGTTCTCCGTTCCTTTAATCATGTAAAAAGGAAGAACCGCTAATTCTTCTACACGTTCTTCTAAAAGTTTCTCAAGCATCTCCTGTACGTTAAAATATGTACCCGGATACATTGCCTGCATTTTATTTACGATTGGCTGTACAGAAAATGCCTGACACACTTTATAATCCGGATAGGTATCCATCAATCTTTTTTCTAATTTATTAGTAGTTTCGTTCAGTGCTTCTAACACACTGGTTCCTGAACTGACGATTAAAATTGCTTTCTTCATATTTCTACTCCTTTTCCCTGTTTAAAAACTCTGTTCTGTACGATTAATGATCTCATCCTGCAGTGCCCGGTCCAGATTATTAAAGTAATCGCTGTAGCCTGCCACACGGACAATGAGGTTCTCGTACTCCTGCGGATGTTTCTGGGCATCCAGCAAAGTCTCTTTATCAATAACATTAAACTGAATATGATGTCCATCCATGGCAAAATAGGAACGAATCAATGCTGCCACATGAGAAATACCTTCTTCTCCTTCTATCACCTTCGGCGTGAATTTCTGATTGAGAAGAGCCCCTCCCGTCTTCAACTGATCCAGTTTGGATGCAGACTTAATGACGGCCGTCGGACCGAATCGGTCCGCCCCTTTCTCCGGCGAAATCCCGTCCGGAAGTGCCACGCCAGCATGACGGCCGTTTGGACTTGCCCCCATCACCTGTCCAAAATAGACATGACAGGTTGTCGGCAAGAATTCTACTACTGTTTTAGAACCTTTCGGTGTTCTTCGCCCGGCGATGGCATCCTGGAGAGCCTGCGCTACGTCTTTTAACAAATCATCTGCGTAATCGTCATCATTTCCATACTTTGGTGTCTGATTATAAACAAGATCTAAGATTCGTTCATGCCCATGGAAATCATCTTTACATGCGTGAACCAGTTCATCCATAGACATGGTTTTATCTTCAAATACATGCTTTTTCATCACCGCAAGAGAATCTGTAATAGTCGCAATGCCCACACACTGAATATAGCTTGTGTTGTAGCGGGCGCCTCCCGCATTGTAATCTTTTCCTGATTTAATACAGTCATCCGTAATTACAGACAGAAGCGGTACCGGCATTTCCTTCATGTACATTTTCTCAATTACGTTATTACCGGCAACTTTTACATCTACCACATATTTTAACTGTCTGTAAAATGCCTCAAATACTTCTTTATAGGAAGTAAATGTTCTTAAATCCCCCTGATCCGGAGCCACTTGCTTACCTGTATAGGTATCAAATCCCCTGTTCATGACAAGTTCAAATACTTTTGGAACATTCAGATAACCGGTCAGCACATAAGCCTCCTTCCCGGCCGTTCCTGTCTCCACACAGCCGCTGGCAATTCCGCTCTCCCTGGCATCATCCAAGGATTTGCCAAGATACAAAAGTTCCTGAATGATTGCCTCAGAATTATAAAATGCCGGCTGCCCCCAGCCTTTTCTGGAGATTTTAATCGCTTCTCTTAAAAACTTCTCCGGCGATTTTCTTGAAATCTGTACATTGGAACTAGGCTGGAGAAGCTTCATCTCATCCATCACTTCCAGGATCAGATAGCTTAAATCACTGACACCACAGCCTCCGTCCGGGCGGAGAGCCCCCGTATTAATATTGCAAAAATCCGTATAAGTGGCACTTTCTTTTAAGGTAATCCCAACTTTTGGCGGAGCCGGCTGGTTGTTAAACTGAACCCAGAGACTTTCCAGAATTTCCTTCGCCTCATCCCTTGTCAAGGTGCCATCATCCAGCTCTTTTTCGTAAAACGGCTCCAGATGCTGGTCAAGTTTCCCTGGGGAGTAAGCATCCCAATTATTCATCTCCACGGTAACTCCGATGTGGGTAAACCAGTACATCTGCACAGCCTGGCGGAAAGTCCGCGGCGCATGTTTAGGAACCACGTCGCAGACCTCCGCCAGTTCCAAAAGTTCTTTCTTCCACTGAAGGTCTTCTTCTATCTCAGCCAATTCTCTGGCAAGTGCCGCATAACGTTCCCCAAAGATCATCATGCCTTCACAGACAAGCTTCATGCCTTCCCACTCTTCTTTTTTATCAAGTGCATCTAAGTCATTGTTATAATCCAGCCCATCAATCTGCGCCTGAATCTCATGATAGAAGTCAAAATATCCTTTTTGATAAATCTTGCCGTCGGCAACCGTATGTCCCGGGCCTCTCTGCATGAGGAATTCTGTATAAAGTCCAGCCTGAAATAGCTTATGCCATTCTTTCGGAAGAAGCCGGTCCATCTTGCTCATCATGGCCCGTTCTTTCCAGTAAGGAATAATCACATCTCTTTGAATCCGCTTATCCTCTTCTGACACACGGAAAAACACCTTCTCCCTCTGGTTCATATTATCAAAATCTTCCAGGGTATGACAGCACAATTCCGGAAATGTAGGTGCCGCCCATGGTTTATGGCCTTTCTCACCTACAATAATGGACCCTTTCTCGATATAAAGCGTTCTGTTCTCCATTATGTGTTTAAATGCAAGCCCTCGAAGAACCGGTGCAGAAACGCATCCTTCATATTTTTTATAGGCTTCTGTCAAAAGCACCGCACGTTCCATGGAAATACATGGTTCACTTTCAAACACACTGATTCTTCTTAAATTTTTTATTCTGTCTGTGCTTCCTCTGTCTTTACGCTCATTGCGGTCAGACCGGGGATTACAGGAAAATGTCGTCTCTGCCATATGATTTCCTCCTGTCATAGCTTTGTCATGTCTTTATCCCGGATCATCCTAGTTATGTACCTTTACCGGATATCCTGCCGTTTCCAGTTGTTTTTTCACGTGCAGTAATTCTTCTTCCGATGATTTCTCAAAATTCTGGGTACACTCCCGTCCAAGTTTTTTATATTTCTCCCTTCCAAACTCATGATAAGGAAGAAGGGTAATTCCGTTCAATTTTATATTTTCTTTTTTCAGCCATGTTATGGTCTCTTCTATTGTCTCCTGATCCATGTTGACGCCTTTGACCATAATCATACGAAGTTCTATGGTTGCACCCTGGTCACTTAAATATTTGAGATTTTTAAGAATCCTTTCATTGGATACTCCCGTATATTCTTTGTGAACCTCTTCTTTTATGGTCTTTAAATCGTAAAGAAACAAATCCGCATGAGAAAAAATCCGGTCAAAATCCTCTGTTTTTCCATATCCGCTTGTATCAATCACGACGGAAATGCCTTCCCGATTCAGAGCTTTTAATATTTCTTCCACATAATCCATATCCTGAGCCATCACTTCTCCGCCGGATAAGGTAACTCCTCCACCGGACTGGTCATAAAAGATCTGGTCTTTTTTCAGGATTTTTATCAGTTCACGAACGGTATACAAATCGCCGGCCGGCTCGAAACACTGGCTTTCCGGATTGTGGCACCACTTACAACGAAGCGGACAGCCTTTAAAGAATACCGTGGTACGGATGCCCGGACCGTCGTGAAGGGAAAATTTTTGTATGTTAAATATGTATGGTTTCATTTTCTATAAACCCTTCTTTGTAGAATTGCTTCTCATGTCTGCTTTTATCAATTTTTCAACTGTATCTTCACGAACTTCAATATAATACTCTGTCAGGTTGGCGCTGGAACAGGAGTGGTTTGGAATAATTCGAATCTTATCCCCCACTTTCAAATCTGTCTTTCCTTCCACATGGATTTTTCCCACTTCTTCGGAAAGGCTGTAGACAACAAGCTCCGGATGACCTTTTACAACTCCAAATCCTTTGATGGAAGAATTGCCGTGGGCACCCTGATCCAGACCTAAACACTTTGCTCCAGCATCGCAGATAAACAGCTCCTCTTTTGGATGAGAAATCACGGATGCCAGAATAGATACTGCACACTCCTCTTCCCTGGCAGTCTCTGTAGACATCTGAATCGCATCATGAAAAATGTAGTTGCCCGGATGATAGATGTTAATGTATTTATCTTTGACTGCCCCCCAGAATGTAGGCGTGGAACCGCTTGAAATGATTTCGCACAAATAGCCGGCATCTGAAAGTTTTTGTACTGCCGTTGCAATCGCATTACACTCATCCTCTACATATTGGGACACTTCTTCTCTACATGACGCTCCGTATACATGTCCCGGATGGGTAGAGATTCCTTTGAAAATGAGGTTCTCATACTCGGAAATTTTCTTTACATATTCTGCTGCCTGTTCCGGTTCCACTCCAAACCGATGAAGGCCGCTGTCAATAATCAGTGTGTAGTTGATTTTTACATTGGCCTGTTTTGCCGCTTCTCCTACCGCTTTGGCACTGTCCAGCCCATCCATACGAAGAATAAAATTGCATTTCTTTGAAATAGCAATCACTCTGTCGATAGATACCTTGGTTGCCACCGGATAGGCGTACATAATGTTGTCAAAGCCCGCCTCACAAAGTGCCTCCGCTTCATCCAGAGTTCCGCAAAGGAAACCCGTCGCACCATATTCCGCCTGAAGTCTGGCAAGTTCTATGCTTTTATGGGTTTTGATCATGGGCCAAAGCTGTTTGCCATATTTTGATGCTTCATTGGCATATTTTTTGATATTATGATGAAGCACATCGAAATCTAATAGTATGGCCGGTGTCTGAATCTCATTTATGTTCATAAATAACCTCTGTATTCCTCTCTATTTCATTTTATTTTTTCAATTGTTATGTTTCATTCATTTTACCATAAATCTAAGAAAAAGACACTTTCAGTTGCCAATCCTTTTATTCCATTTTACAATAAGCTTAACAAAATACCCTGAAAGGAGTCTTTATCCATGAACGAAACATTACAAACAATAAAAACCCGATACTCCTGCCGCAGTTTTAAAGACACTGCTGTGGAAAAAGAAAAAATCGAAGCAATTGCCCTTGCCGGCGTCCAGTCCCCAAGCGGCATGAATGTTCAGCCTTGGAAAATTGTTGCACTAAACAACAAAACCGTCATCGACGAAATGAACCAGACTCTCATGGACAAGCTGGCCGCACAGGAAGACCGTACTCTCTATGATAGAATGATGGGCCGCGGCGGTAAGGTTTTCTACAACGCGCCTTTAATGTATGTCATCGCCAAACTTCCTGGCAAAGATTTAGACTGTGGTATTGTATGTGAAAACATGGCTTTAGCAGCAAGTTCTTTAGGTCTTGGCAATGTCATCTGCGGTCTCGCTGCTCTTCTAATCAATGATGAAATCGGTAAAGAATATAAAGAAAAACTCATTCCGGAAGGTTATGAATTCGGCGTAGCTCTTTTGGTCGGTTATGCCGTGGATTCTGATGGAACGCCTCATGAACCGGATCTTTCCAAGATTATATACGTAGAATAAAATCTAATCTTCCTTTGTCTGGTAGTCACCGCAAGAATAATTCTATGAAAATAATATAGAGCCAAAAAAGCCCCTTGTCACTTCGACAAAGGGCTTTTTTCTTCTAAGCTATTTTAAATATAACTATATTTTCAAATCTCGCTATTTCAATTTTTCATACAATTCATAAACTCGTTCTTCTGTAAGTTTTGCAGCCTCACTGTTCACAACCAAAGGATACATAGAACCGCCTTCTACTTCTTTACCGGCTTCTTCTACTGCCGCTTCTTTATCTGCAACCCAGGTGCGCTGTTCGTCCAGAAGTTTTGCGAATTCATCTTCAGGAAGCTTGTTTTTTAACTCGCCCCATAAGTAATTCAGCCCATCATCCCATAATTTATATAATTCCTGGGATTTTTCATTCATATCCTGCTGAGTCATCGCCTCATTTTCCAAGTAAGATTTAATGCCATCTGACTGTTCTTTGAGAGACGCCATATAATCTTCCAGGTTACTGCTGCCGGAATCATTGGAAGCAGCAGTCTGATCTGACTCATTACTCTGTTCATCGCTGTTTTCGGCCGCGTCATCTTGTACTGCCGTGTTTTCTTGTGCATCATCTTCCGTTTTCTGCGGTTCCTGTGGTGTTTTCCCATCTTCGCTGCCACAGGCAGTGATTGACATTGCAATTGTTAAGAGTAATACAAATAATAATTTTCTCATAGGTGCGCCTCCTTTTGGTATTTCTATTCCGTTATTTATAGAGACATTCTATCAGTTTTTGCAGAAGAAATCCTTACGGATTTCTTACTTATAAAAGATTTGAATATTTTATCCATATAGCCTTATTTTACTTCCATTATTTCTCAACAGACTTCATTGTAGGGAGAATTCCTGTGTTCAAAGTATTTGCACCTGTTATCAAGTACGATGAAGCATGATTCCCTTTTCCCAAAACGGATTATCGGGGATTATTCAGTATCTCCACCCTGCTTTCTGCTGTACTTTTGCTGTACTCATTATTTTTTGCTGTACTGTGTTATCTAAATAGCAAATATGAACTCTTTCCTAAAAAATATTCAAATTCGCTGATAAATTATCTAATGCTTTTTTCTTTGTTTTCTCCGTCACCTCAGCATAAATGTCCATGGTAGCCTAGAGCAAATCCATCCTGTCTTTTATCTGTACTTTGGCGACTTCTTTCACTATACATCTTTCTTATCGTTGAGCATATTCAGTAACATAGATATTTCTTACAACACATCTTACTCTTCATACAATCATCATAAAAGGAGGATAGAATTTTACCATCCTCCTATGCGGTGTTTTGCATTATTATTGTGAATTATATATTCCACATGAATCCAGCGATAACAAGTTGTCTACAAGCTTAATAACCTCTTGTCGTTCTTATATGCACAAATGTTTTTTCAATCATGCAAGCTTATTATTTAACCTCCAAAAATTCAATTATTACCGATACCAATCTCCGAATACTCTCTATATAAGATTGGAGTCTTGGATAATTTTGCATTGTATAAACGCCCATAGTGAGCACAAATATTGCGAACATATGATATACTTTCCAGCCAACTTTCTAAATATGTATATCCTACACCAAAAGATTTTGCTATTCTGCATCTGACATTTATCTCTATTTTTTAAATTTCAGGAAATATCTTTTGACGAAAATTTGCATTAAAGAGATAAAGCTCTACGATCTGTTCAAACGTAACTTCGTCTTTATAATTCCCATTCTTAGGTTTCAAATTTAAACTGTATGCTTTAACCAATCTGAAATATGATATATCATTTAGTATTTTTTTAGCATATTCCTCATTTTCAACAATCAATCCAATGCTTTTTAGATTTTCTACTTGCTCATCGATTGTCATAGGAGGTTGATGTTGCTTAAGTTCTCCCATACAATATTCTTCTCCTTGAAATTAAAAGACCCAACGTGGTCCGCATCGTTGAGAGGCGTGTTGGGTTCTGTTAATCCTATTATATGCAATCCAGAAAAAAAATCAACGGTTTTGCGTAATTTTTTTCACTTTTTGAGTGGTTTTTTTCACTTTTTGGATGGTTTTTTTCCTCTTTTTGCGCATTTTTTATAACTAATCAAATTACGTTTGATACATCAAATTATAAGCTTTACATCAACTCAATATGACTTCTTTCAGCGGTAAAATAGCTTATAACCACTTTCAGGCACAACAGCAGCCACTTAGCACAAATTATAATTTTATATAGTTTTACAATAAGTGACTGTTGTAAAAAACCGGAAATCTCCAAGGAAATGGGATACTTCAATCACTATGTACGATTGTTCTTGGATTTCCATTATTTTGAACGGACGGTTCCTTAATGTCTAATCGTTCTATCCATTCATTACTTTTTACTCACAAACAATTCTGTGATTATTTGTGCAATATCTTTAATTTCTAACTTTCCACCCTTTTTACTAACTATTTTCGCAATTTCTACAACACGATTGATCAAATCCTGTGAGAGTTTAGATTCGAGCAGTTTCTTGAGCCAATCAATATCATCAAAGGTCTTTTTACCAAGATACACTTGTTCCATTGCATAAATAGTTGCTTCCCCAAGTGCAGCAACCATACTTCCGGCAACAATTGCATTCAAAACACTTCCTGCTATCTGAATCCCCGGAATATTCTTAAGATTCGAGATGAGTGCTTTCGCTGTTGTGGTCACTGCCCCGACTTCTACAAATGAATCCTTAAATTTCTGGAGTTGCTCTTTATTATTAAGACCATATATCATACCAATTCCATTAATTTCTGCCATCTCTAACGGCATCAGTACTAAAGAATCGGCAATGTTGGTCGGGGATGCACCTACTATAGCTGCCGAAACCGTAGATGCACCAACAACACTCTGTGCCAAGGCACGTTTACGTTCCAGTTTAAACCGAGCAAGATCATTGAATCCAGCCTGCAGTCCTTCTGGCATAAATTCATTTGTTAAATCAATCAACTCAGAAATCCCTTCTGGCGGAGCAAACGCTGTCTCATTTAATCTGTATGTATCCGCAACTACAGGAATTATCTTTTTAAGATTCTTAGAGTATTTCTTCTGAGAAGCAAAGGCATTTTGTACCATCTCAATATTCTCTTCTCTTTCTAAAACTGAATATGATTTTGTGATTACCACAATAACCGGCACGCTTTTCCATATAGAAGTTGCTCTTGACAAACTTTGAATAGCTTTTGGAAACAGTTTTTTTGATGTCCCATCCACGCAAAACCAAATAACATTTATCTGATTATCTTCTTTTCCCTTTTTTGCACAGTCTTTTGACCACTTCTTTACAGCATGAATAGCAAGCTGTTCTTTTATAAAAGTAGGCTCGAAACCAATGGTATCTATCACACGAAATGGCAATTCAGCACCTTCATATAGTTCTAGTCCTTTTGTAGTTCCTTCTGTCCCCGCACCTGTTTTTGCCTTTACTTCTCCTAATACAGCATTAATCAATGTGGATTTTCCAACGCCTGAATTTCCAATTACTAAAACATTTCCCTTTTCCATAATCCTATAACCGTCCCTTTCAAAATCTTTAGTGTTTTTACAATAGAAACTGTCTTTTACGCGATTAATCTCGTATCTACATCCTTTGCACCGATATATCTCATCACAAATATATCCTACTTGACAAAGGATTTTATATTTATACAATATTCAAAGATTGTCCTAATACTTCCAACTAGCAAATCCGAGATTTTTTGCAGCCGTATACACCGGTTTTACTACATCCTCCAAGCCTACCGCAAACTCAGATTTTGACAATCCTTCCCTATACAATCTATATCTAATGTCCTCATTGTTTAAATGTTCTCTAGCACATTTTTCAAACTCTTTGTGTACCACATCATAAGTCCAAATTAACTCGTATGCCTGATACTCCAGATTACATAAGGAATCAAAATATAGATTCCAGTCAGGCAAATGATTACTTTTAGAACTGTTAATACCTTTCGTAGTAGGACTCAAATTCCACAACTCATCATGAGCCACATATGACCATGGCACAAAATGATCTATAGAGATATTGTTCTTTTCCATCTGCACATTCCCGTATATGTCGTGTACTGGCACAATATCGACAATCGTTTTCCAGAATGTCTTTACACGTTCCAACTTACGCTCCTGTGGAGGAAATAACTTATTTGGAATTCCAGGGACACTTGGATTTCTTCGTTGCAAATATAAAATCATATTATATTGAATCCACCCTGTAATGATTTCATAATTGCATCGAATGTAATCTGCCCAGTCAGAATCAATCACAATTTTACTATCCAAACCAGAAATTTGATTAAAACGATATATTAAATTTGCATATGCATTTATTCTATCTGCCAAATCGTTCTTTGAACCACTCCATGCTTTACCTTTAAAATCAGACATAAATGGAGCTTGCAGACGATACGGAACATTATATGTAAGAGCTTGCTTCATTCGATTCAGTTCTTTATCCTTTAATTCTTTTATCGTCGCAATTACGACCTCTTTTTTCTCGCTAGATTTCAACCCACTGATATTATAGGCCTGACGAACTAATGCCTCCAAAGTGTCTGCTGGTCCTAGATTTAATTTATATTCAGAAACCATATACCAGGCACTGGCAATCATTTCATTTACGAGATCATCATATGAAATTAGCTCTTTTCCTTCTTTAACAGCATTGACAATTGCCTGAAACCAGAACAATTTGTAACATTCACTCATGTTATCAAATAACCTCTGTAAGTGCTGTGTATCAAGATTTTTATATTCCGGTAACTTCATATTCTGTCCTCCAATTAAGTTATATGTCATGCCTTTAATATCATTATAAATCACCTATTTCGAATGAAAAAGGAAAAGATGCTATAAAAACGCTCTATCACCCTTTAAAATTTTGAACAAACCAGTTATTTTGACATCTCTTATTAATATCTAAAATCCTTCAATATATTTTATCTTCCAATCTTCCGAGATACCTTTTATATCTGAAGAAATTATCATGCATACTTCATCTGCCATTTTTCGAAAGCCTTTCTCCATTTTAATTTTACTTCTTTCGGCAGCTTTAAACCATATTCTGATCAATTTCCAATTTGTATTTTTAATCATTTCTTCTTTTTCTTTATCACTTTCCTCACTATTTTTATGCCAAATGCTACCATCCAACTCAATGGCATACCGATAATATTTATCAGTCTTTCTTTCGTATATAAGAACCGGGATATCAATCTCTCTTGGATAGACGATAGTATATGAAGATATACCTACAAGAAACTCATACTCTTCAGGTTTAAAATATGTATATAAATATGTTTCTATCAGTGCTCTACATATGTTTTCTGAATTGCTCCCTGTAATCCCATTTTTTATAGCTTGCTTTAACATCACCTTCTTTCCTTCCACTGCGCTTTGCGAATGATTGCCTCGACCATTTTTTTCTATTCTACGACGTGCTTCTTTTCTTGAAATATTCATATTGAAAAGCCTTATTACTTTTCCAACTGTTAATCTATCTTTTCCGAAAATAAGAGCTATTTCAGATGTATTTAGCATTTCCTTATAGACAAGAAAATACATTTTCTTTATTAATTCTTCTAAATCCGTCACTCCATAATTATTAACTAACCTCGTTATCGACGTTTGCTTTAAAATAATGTTTGCTTTTTTATTTATATAGTCTTGACAATTGTAAATTTCGGAATTCGGATCATACTTATCCATAATTTCTTTTAATCGCAGCATTTCCTTATCATGCATAATTTTGCACTCGTTATAATCAAATGTATTATAGTTCCATCCTATATCTTTATACGCCTTATAGAAATTTTTCACTTTAGTTAGTTCGTCCATCTCATAGTGACTTAACTTCAGTACAAACTTCATCCAATATAATGCATTTATATATGTTTCGACGCTTCCCCATGATTCCTCAATTTTTGATCGTTGCATGTATCGACTTTTAACTTGATTATAATACGGAGTTAAATCATCCATTATTTCCATTTCATCTATTTTCAATTTTTCAAGTAAAAATTCATATCTCACTTTTTATTCATTTCTCCTCTCATAGACATGTTTTACTACTAAATATAAATCATACTAGCATTTTTCATCGTCTTTTTTAAGCAAACAGCATGTCTTTTCTCTTATATAAATAATAGCATAAAGCTTTCACCCATCAACTAAATTTCCACTTTGTATTACGATATTGACTCGTTCCTCGTTGTTAAACATTGCACTTCTTAATGTTTTTCATATCGTCCGGTGTAATAATAATCCTTTCATCCTCACACTTAACCTTTACCGAATCGCCAACCTGAAATCCCAAATCCAGTAACCACAATCCCTGAATTCGAAGCTGCGATACGCTTCGATTTCCACAGAAGAACGCTTCTCCAACCGTTAATTCCCTGTATTCTTTTCTCTTTCTATTCCTCACTCTCACTTCCCCGACCTTTCTTTCCATATCTTATTCCTCCATCAAACGAAATGTCTCCAGATACTCCTCGAATATCACAGTATTTACAAGTACAAGTTTATTAAGCTTATACACAGCACCTGCATCTTTCGCTAAGTCCTCAAATTTAGACTGACTCATAGAATACAACCTTGCCCCTTCCTTATAACGCACAAACTTCTTCGCATCTACTCTCCTTGGAATTGCTCTCTTTGTCTCTGTCATAATACTCATCTCCTTTATCTTTGCTTTCAGAAGTTTTACCAACCCTACCTACATTAAATATCGCGCAAATAAAAAAGACACTTCTCTAAAATTTCTTCTAGAAAAGTGTCCTTATGTGTAGGTTTTAAGTTTGCTATTTCTAAACCCTGCTGTACTTTACGCAAAAATAATCGAGTATTTAAGGGCTATTATGCGGTGTCTATTTGCTGTACTTTTGCTGTACTTTTTGAAACCGCGCCCCGGAACCCCTGTAAAATAAGGCTTATTTCTCAACAGACTTCATTGTTGGGAACAGAAGCACATCCCTAATTGCCTGGCTGTCAGTCATTAACATACAAAGTCTGTCAATACCATAACCGATACCGCCGGTAGGTGGCATACCAAGTTCAAGAGCATATAAGAAGTCTTCATCTGTTGTGTTAGCTTCATCGTT
>SVDY01000029.1 GCA_015057665.1 Lachnospiraceae bacterium
GAAAAACCTTGTATTTCCAAGGATTTTCTTGTACTGTGTTTCACTTCCCGATGTCGTATCGGGGCTACTCCTAAGCTTTAGTTCTGGGTTCGATTCCCGGTAGGAACGTCTAAAGGGTACGAATATATGTGTAGAAAATGCTGACACATTTATTCGTACCCTTTTGCTTAAATATATAAGTAAATTCTATTATACTATTCCATAAATAGACATGATTATTTTAAAAACCTCATATAAGTAAATACCAGGCGTTGCAATCAGCATTACAAGCATACCGGTTAATATCATTCTAACAACAACAGAAATTATCATTCCCGGTAATATGATAATCGCCAGTGACGGAATTACAAGTAACGGATGTACAAAAGCTGCTGCAACTACACAAAACAAAGAAAGAATGCCAAGAATTGTAAAGAAAATACCATAATCTCGAATAGCATGTTGCGATAAACCAGCCATGAAGCCAAGGATTAGGTGAAGTCCAGACGCACCCAGGGTTGCATACCATAAAGGGGTTATCATTTTATTAATCATATTTTCCACCTCCTTAATTTGTGTAGGACCATTTGTAGAAACCACGGTCATTTCTTAATGCGATAATGTGGTTTTTCCATATGTATAGGCCTCGGTAATCACTGTACCAGTTACCCTTAACAAAATTAATATTACCTTGATCGAGGTCTAGCGTATGCATACCATCTGTACCAATCCATATGAGTATGCGATGTCCATCAAGATTCATATGATTAAAATATACAACCGGACAAACAGGGTCACTGACTGTTTTTTCTTCAAATGTTTCAAGATTGAGAGTTTTCAGCATATTGCCATCGCGGTAAATAGCAGTATTTCCGCTTATCATAGCTACACCAGGATTACTGCATGAACCGGGAATCACATCTACGATTCCTTCTTCTCTATATTTCTGGAAAATGATACGTCCTTTCGTGTCATCTGTCAGACAGAAAATTGCTGTTTCGCCGTCCCATCCTACCAGTTCTCCATGAACAGTATAACCTACAAGTTTTGCCATTTCAGCTGTAGAAAGTTCTTCTGTATCACTCTTTTTAAGAAGGTTGAAAAGAACACGTTGTACTTGATCGAAAGAATTGATGTCATCATACCACTTTTCTTCAAAAATCTGTGGAGAACCATCGCCCAGCAAACCTACAGCTACATCACCTAAATAGGCGGTACTTAAATACACCTCATCGTCACAGAAATGTGGTTCAGAAGTTGCTTTTCCTTCTAAATCGCGGGATTCCATTTTTTCAAGATCAAGTTCACAAATTACTTCATCAACGGTAAAATATGCGGCAGTATCATTCTGAATAAGAGCCGCGCCTGCAGAAAGATTACCATTTTCGTTGATTCGTTTTTTGAATAAGCCTGTCTCAAAGGTGTATTCTTCCATAATATTTACATCATAGCCCCCAGAAATCTTATATTTTTCCACTAAAGGGTTTTCCAGCCATAGTGGCAGGAAATTTACAATGGTAAGTATTGACCAACCAATCACAGCTGCAAGTATACGAGACAGTAGTCCTATGATACGACTTTTACTGTTTGCTTGAGTTTCACTCATATTTTCTCCTTCCTGTAGAAAATTACTATTTAACCGTTCAATAAAATTTCTACGTGTACTTTGATAATAATTATCCCTCTAATAATCTTTTTTGTAAAGTTATATTATGATATAATAATCTCATCATTTTTCGGAGGAATTAAAGATGAAAGACAAACCACCTAAATTGTGCAGAATATTAATTTACTTTCTTCCTATATTGCTTGGCACCTGGGGTTTATATGTAGTGGGCGAAGAAACTTTTTTAAATGCGGTATTTAACTCTATTTTGATGTATTTTTTCGCGTATAATGAGACTCCTGTAAACATCTATGTTGAATTGGCAAGATGGATTGCACCTGTAATTACAGCTAATGGATTTCTGCTTGTTTTTTATGCTATCCGTGACAGAATTGTTCATTTTCTCATCTTTTGTACTGGAAAAAGCATTGCAGTATATGGACCAGAAGAT
The DNA here is from genome assembly GCA_015057665.1 of Lachnospiraceae bacterium. Classification (GTDB taxonomy): domain Bacteria; phylum Bacillota; class Clostridia; order Lachnospirales; family Lachnospiraceae; genus SIG292. The sequence goes on from SVDY01000029.1 coordinate 2,037, forward strand.
GAAAAAAATATGTTTTTTGAAAAATCAAACAAGTATATGATTAGTGGAAAAGATGATTTTATCAATGCCTCCAAGTATATTTTGCTCAATAGTGAAAGTGATAATTTTAGGTTTTATACCACACACAAATCCCGGTTAAATAAAGCACAAGTTTATTTAAAATGTCATTCTCTTCCTTCCGATGCGGTAAGTGACAGTAACCTTCATTTATTTTGTCCAGAGGAAACTTTTTCACGTCTTTTTTGGAAAGAAGAGTTTATTTATCCGTTAGCAGTAACAAAAGATTTTCAATTGAATATAGTATTTCTTGGTTTTGATAAAATTGGGGAAGAATTGTTGATTTTTGGTCTACAGAATAATATTTTTTCACCGGAACAGAAGATAACTTATCATATTTTTGGTGATGGAAGTAATTTTGAAGCAATACATACAGAGCTTCATTCCATTTCAGATTTGATTATCTTTTATGAAAGTCCTTGGTATATGTATCAGGAATTACTTGAAACTGCAGATATGGTCATCGTACTGAATCAGGAAAACCAGACAGAGCTTCTCTGTGAACTTCTGTTTACAACCCATAGAGATTGCATCCATGTATTTGCGGCCAATACGGAAAGTATCCATTTACTATCCGGCAAAGAAAGACTTCGCATTTTTGACTGGAAGTCTAAAGCACAGAGTCCAAAGTTTATTATTGGAGATACTTTATTCCAGCTTGCAAAACATATCAATCTTCGATATGCTCATCTCTATACCGGCGTTCCTGAAACGAAAGAATCTTTGGAAGCAGAGTGGAATAAGCTTGATACATTTACAAGATATTCTAATATTAGTTCTGCTGACTATCATGAGATGCGTCTGAAGATTTTGGAATACACATGTGTTGATTATTCGACTGATCTGCCAAAAGAAGTTTTGGAAATGCATTCTGAACTTGAGCATATCCGCTGGTGCAGATATCATTATCTGAACAACTGGAAATATGGAATTCCTGAAAATGGAAAAAACAAGGATAAAAGACTTAGAATCCATAAAGATCTGGTATCATACGAGGAACTTACCGATGGCGAAAAAGAAAAAGACCGTGAAAATATCCGGCTTTTACTTTCTTTGAAATCAAGATAAAATTATAAAATCGAAAGGTGCTGCCTCATAATAGAGACAGTACCTTTCATTACTAATGTGTATAGATTCTTACTACTCGTTTCAGTTTTTCGACATTGCTATCATAGTATTCTTTGATATTTTCTGTTGAACATTGTTTTCGTACTGGCATTTTAGATTTCTCAGCTGTCATCTCGTAGAAAGTCTCTGCAATTGCAGTAAATTGATCTATACCGGATTCTTCGTATAATTTTGCAAATATGCAAAGTAAATCTTTCACATATTTTCGATCATCATAGAATGTATAAACCCATAGTGGAACTCGATAAATCATTCTTCCATATTCTTTGATATCAATATTTTCAAACTCGTTGAATTCAGCAAGAAAACATTTCAGTTTTGGAATCACGATTCGTTCAATTTCCTCTTCTGGCTTATTATCACATAAATTATATAATAATGTTTCCATGGACTTTAAGAAATGAAATTGTTTGTCATCTGAATTTCTCATTTTTACAAATGAATTCATAATAGATATTGTATTCGTGTAATCATCAGTTCCTGCAACACTGGCGTCTGGAATTTCTACAAAATCAGACTGGTTATTCATATATTGAATCATATACTGGGAGAGCAGTATTGCCAGCTTGTCGTTTTCATCAAGAATATCCTTATTCTCTATTCTTTCAAATGTTTCAAGAGAAAGTAAATATATGTTATTTATAAATAACTTCCTTGCCAATGTTAGATATTCCTGGTCTGTTTTTCCATCTTTTTGCAATGCTTTCTGATACTTATTGGCCACTTTCATATCTATACACAACATATTAAAAGTATCCATCCATAATGAAGCTTTCTCATAGTTATAATCTTTTATCCAATGTTCCATAAGTATATCCAAATATTTCAGCATTCTGCGTTGTTTTAACATTCTAAAATCAGCATCTTCAGCCACATCATTTAAAATTTCTGTTCCTTTTTTCTTATTTTCCCATTGTTCAGATTTTCTCATATATAAAGCAAGGCTTGCCTTTGTGATTAAAAACCTTTCTTTACACATTGAAGAGGCCTCTGTATTTTTCTGAGATAACTTTTCAAAACAACTCATCGCTTGTTTATAGTGTTTTATTACATCCTCTTCCTTATCTGTCATTTTTTCGGCATAAAGTCTTATCTTTTCAGCCCAATGAAACAGATCTTTGTCCAGTCTGGTAAGTTCATATTTTCTTTTACAGCATTTTACACATGCTTTTGCATATTGCTGCTGTTCGTTATCTTTCATTATTTTTAACGCTTCTTCATATGCATGAATCAGTAAATACAGATGATCGACTGTTGGAATTTTCTCTACCAATCGTTCAGCTCTTTTTATAGCTGCATTACGGTATTCCATAATTTTGTGCGCATCATAATATCGTTTTTGTGCATACATCTTGAACAGATCAATATACAGGTTTGTCTCCATTTTATATACGTCTGAGGATGATTCATTTCTGTATCTTTTTAACAACTCTAGACATTCTTCTATTTCAACAGGATCAAATTCTCTATAATCTGTAACAATTCTGGCTTTTCGGCTTACATATCTGCAAAGATTTAGAACAGATTTTTCATTCTTTTCCTTCTGCTTCGCAATTTGGATCGCTTTTTGAATCATCTCTTCCGCTTCATTATCTGACTTTTTACCATATTTATAATAAGCCATTTCAGAATAATATAATTCTTCATCTAAAGATTTCAGCGGCTCTATGCATGCGAGATATTTCTCATTAAATAAACTGCATAATCCTATTTTGTAAAAGTAATATCGTATCTGGTTCTCTTTCGAAAGATTACCGCTTACAAATAATTTATCCAGAATCGCCTCCTGCATTTGATTTAACATTTTATGTTCTAATCTGCACACATTTGCAAAACAGATATTGCAATCTGCCTTTAATGACATATCTACAAAATATTTTTGATAGCTTTCATCCTTTTTTAACAAATGGACCATAAGCCCCTGCATTTTTTCAATATCGTATCTTTCAAACAGAAGGTATCCTTTTTCGTGCCTGTTCTCTGCCAGATAGTACAGACCTTCTTGTTCCATGAAATCATCATTTCGCAGAGCATACTGGCAAAGCAGTTTTATTGCATCACTGTCATTCTTTATGGCACTTCTGAACAAACGATGTTTAAATGCCCATTTTCCATTAACTTTCTGAACAAAAACATCGTAAAGACACGTCACCATCTGTGCAAATAGTAAAGAATTAAACTGGATTCCTTTTAATGCAAGAATCTCACTGAGTTCATTTTCTGTAAGTCCATCCCTAGAAGCATCCAGAAGTGAAATAATATATTGAAACTCCTCATTCTGGAAATAATCTGCAGCTTTTTTTATCAGATATGTAATCATTTCATACTGATCATCTGGTGTTTTATCCAGAATTTGATTCATATACTTATGAATCCCTTCCATTCCCGGTGCAAGATTTTCTGCTTCTTCAAATTCTTTAGCACTCATCATAAACAGTCTCTGGAGCAGATTAGACAAATATAAGGGATTACCTGCATTGTCACGTTTTTTTATTTTTTGAATAATTTCTTGATTCAAAGTTTTTCCTTTTTTTGCAGTTGTATTTATGATCATGCTGGAAACCTGTTCATCTGATAATCCATCAATTTCTATGCACTTGATATCATCATTTATTAAAGATATTTCTTTTACAGATGATAGAACGAAAATAATATTTGGGCACACATCCAGAAGGTCAAGATGGATTTCACTATCGTCAAATATCTGGTCCACTGCATCCAAAAAGCAAATTACTTTATATTTTCCAGCAATCTTTTTATCCAATTCAATCAGCCGTTCATTCAGAGCCTCTGCATTTTCTGTGTGTTCTGCTTCAATCAGCTCCTCCAGCTGATATTTCACATATTCTTTTACAGTATGATAATCCTGGCAGCCATTAATGCCGCCATAACAAAGAATTGTCTTCATATCAGCATCCATACAAATCTTTGCGAGGCTGGACATAATGGCAGTTTTTCCTATGCCGCCTGCTGCTTTTATATAAATATTTTTTGCGTCAGGCTCTCCTATTACTTTATCTATAATTTCGCTGATTACTTCATTTTCATCTTTATATCTTTTTGCATAAGTAGACAGATATTGCTGCTTAGTAAGTTCCATTTCCTGCTTCATCTGTTCATAAGGATGTCGCTGCAGCTGATTTTCAAATTTAACCAGAATTTTGTCTTTTAAAGACGCATACAATTGTTCCTGTAATTGCTCTAAACCGGCTATTTTATGATTTTCCAGATCCCAGTATGCATCATATTCAATGATAGTTGCATTTTTCTCCTGACGTATTCTGTTTTTTAGTAATTCTAACTTTTGACGGTGGATTTCACTTTCACTGTCATAAGTTTTTCGATAATCTTCTTCTATATTTTCGTTTACGGACGGATTACGAAAACAGAAAATACATTTTTCAATACTGCAAAGTTCGGAAAATGCCCCATATTCTACTTCTAGGTTTGTAATGCTCATTCCTTCTATAAAATGTTTATCCACTCTTGTATCATTCGTTTTAGTGATGATATCTTCTTCCGGAATCCACCCGTATCTTTCTCCTAGAAATACGATTATATAAGGAACACATCTGTCAATGGCGTCTATGCATACTTTTAATACAACTTTCCCGCTTTCTTCTTCTGAAAGATTCAGCGTATCGACGCCCCACCGCAAATCGAGAATATTAAGATCTTCTCCATATTTTCGAAGATCATTTCTTATGCGGGGATAAATAAAATATTGTAACATATCTCTTTCTGACTGCATATCCTTGAATGTACTTGAAATAAATATTGACTTCATAATTCCCTCCATATCGTGATATGAAAAGTATATCATAGATGAGAAGTTTATTAAGTGTTTTTTAACACTGTTTCTTGCTGGAAAAGCATAATTAAGCTAGAATTAGTAATTCCTCGCAGAAGCATATCATCTCATATATGAAATATGGGATGATATGCTTTTACAAAGATTTTCCTAAAATTGTTGACATACTGAAGGGCATCCATTATGGATGCCCTTTTATAATACAAAAGAAAATGATTTAGAATATTTTCATTAATCTTACTATATATTGTAACTGATTCTTATAACGTGAAATAATAGAAGTAACTTTAATTTGTGTTACAGGTTTTTTAAAATTATAAGAACTAATTTCTGACCATGGACTATAAATACGAGTATTTCCAACTGTTGTGTAAGATCGTATTTTGTAATAGTAGTTTTTATTAGGTGTTACTTCTAATTTTAAAGAATGGTCGTTAGTAGTTGCAATAATATTGGTTTTGTATCTACTGGAAGATTGTGAAATCTGATAACCGGATACTCCATTTAATCTCATCCAGCTAAGTTTGAAGAAGGATGAGGAAAGTGGTGTAAATGTAAGTCCAGAAGGTCTTGAAAGAGTAGTGACAGTTATTTTATCAGAAGCCTTTCCTATTAGTTTTCTGGAATTATCAATACGATAAGGAGTTACCATAAAAACATATTCAATGCCTTCCTCAAGATTTGATTTCTTTATAGAACATTCAGTTGTCACAGCAAGACGTTTAAAATCAGTATCTGTTGACTTTCTATAATATACATCATAGCCGTCTGCAAGTTCAGATGGACTCCAGGTAAGTTTTACTGTATTATAGCTGCCGAAAAGACCTGCTTTCAAGTTAGAGAGTGGTGATGGAAACAGGATCGCTTCTTTTGGAAGAATGGTAAAGGTAAGAATTACTTCGCCGTCATAAATTCCACAGCCTTTAATGGTGATTGTACCTGTTCCCACCTCTATATTATTACTATAATATACTTGATAATCGTAAAATTCTCTAAGCCCGTCAATGGTTACTTCAGGTTCAATTTCTGATCCGGTATAAGTATATTTTGTTACTGTAAGAGTAGGATTTGTGGTTTCTAACGGTATAGGAACTATTTTAAAGGAAATATTAGCCTTATCGTAAGAGTATGTAGTATAGTAATTGTTTAATCCAGACAATGTTATAGTACCTGTGCCAAGATCAATGTTATTGGAATATGATATAGTGTAATCTACTCCTTCTACCAGCTGTTCGGAAGTAAGTTTAGAGGTTACAAGGACCTGAGGAAATATTTCTTCTCCCGTATAAATGTAGTCTGTTCCGTTTACAAGGGTGATAGATACATTTGAACTAAAAGAAACTGGATGAATAGTAAATGTAGCGGAGGTAGTTCCTGTAAAGTTTCCCATACCGGTAGCTGTAATAAGAGCTGTACCTGCGTTTATATTATCAAAATAAGAAATAGTATAATCTGTACCTTCCGTTAAACCTGTAATAGTCAAAGTAGGAAGGTGAGCTTTTCCATTATATCTATATACCTGGTCTGGCAGATAAGTTTTAAAAAAGGAAAGATCTGATTTACCTAAAGAAATATAGGTATATTCATATAGTAAAGCATAGTCATGGGCCGGTGATCCATCATAACCATATAAGGTGAGTCCATCTGGAAGGCACGGATTTGTCAAATTACAGGATGGATTTAAGACACGGATTTCAATTAAATTATCACATAATAAAAATGCATATTTTTCAACGGTGGTCAACGCTTCTGGAAGAGTAATCTTATCGAATAAAGAGCATCCGTAAAATGCATATTGACCTATGTAGGTTAAACTATCCGGAAGTTCCAGAGATTGTAATTTAGAACAATTGTAAAATGCCTTTTCGTGGATTTCTGTAACATTGGAAGGAATGGATACACTGGAAAGAGAGGTGCATTCATTAAAAGTAAGGCTTCCTAAATAGACCAGGCTGTCAGGAAGTGTGATTTCGGTAAGAGCAGTACAGCCGGAAAAAGAGCCATTGAGATGCGTTACAGTATTAGGCAGTTCTACCTGTGTTAGCGATGTATTGTTTTCGAATGCGCCATTGATTCTTTCAGTTCCGTTCGGAATCTTTATTGAAGTTAAGCTGATACAATCTTTAAAGGCGTAGGAATCAATTGTTTTTGGTGTTCCATTTATATTGACTACGTTGAGATTTGGACAGTTTTCAAAACTTGAAGCTAATATATTGGCATTGCTATTCCAGTTTAATGTCTCAAGACTCTGCATACTTTGAAAAGCATAGGCACCTACAGAAGTAACGGAAGCCGGAATAGTAAGTTCTGTAAATAAAATAGTACAGTCACGGAATGCATACATACCAATTGTCTGAAGTTCTGATGGAAGTACTACATTTTCTAATACAGGGCAGCCGTCAAATGCCTGCTGTCCAATATAAGTTACTCCGGAAGGAATATTGATGGATTTCAATTTGCTGTTTTGCTGAAAAGCAGAAGCACCAATGTATGTAATTGTACTTGGCAGTTGGACAGTTTCAACTTCGCCAAATTGCCAAAAAGTGAAATCACCAACTGTTGTAATGCCTTCATCTAAAATAATGTGTTTCACATAAGGTCTATGAGAATTATATGGTGCATAACTATTATTTACCACATCATATCCAGGCATAGGTCCTGTACCACTGAAATGGAATTCTCCTGTAGTTTTATTTAATGTAAACTTCATATTTTCATTTAAAATGCCTGGAATGACTTCAAGATTTGGACAGGAATCAAAGGCATAGGAACCTATATAAGTTACGCTGTCTGGAATACTAATACTTGTAATTCCGGAATTATAAAACGCATAAGAATTTATACGAGTTACACTGGCTGGGATTTTAATATCTCCAAGACTATAACAGTGCATAAAAGCATAGGAACCAATAGAAGTAACACTATTTGGAATAGATACATCAACAAGTTTATCAACACTGTTAAATAAATTATTTCCGATACTTTCTATACCTGTTTTAATGACTGCGGAAGTAATATATTCACTAAGATATCCCAATGGTGAAAAATTATTACTTGAGGGATTATAGTTATAAGTACTGCCTGTTCCGCTAATTGTTAATAATCCATCAGAAGTCAGAGTGTAAATGGCATTATCACCTATTTGACCGGTTTCAATTACAGTGATTTCTGATTGCGTTGTGTTATCATCGGTTTCATCTGCCAAAACTGAAAAGCCGAATGAAGCTGTGAGTAAAAGTATAATTGCGAATGTGGAAATTATACGATTTAATCTCATAAAAATCATCTCCTTTGATGTAAATATTAAAATAATAATATTAAAAATACAATATTATAAATATTGTAGCACTTCAGTATTATTCTGACAATAATCTTTCTGTTTAAACAAAAATAGAAAGATTATATAGAAAATAAAATAAAAAGGATTGCATTTCTTATCATTTGGGTATATTATAATAACAACATCGGTTTTTTAAAAACCGATGTTGAGGTTTTAAAATATGGGAGGTAAGAAAATGGCAGAAAAGATGAAACGACACATTAAAGATCCCGGAAGTGCAATTACACATTTTATCGGAATGCTCATGGCAGTATTCGCAGCAGTTCCGTTGATTATAAAAGCAGCAAAAGAACCGGAACCTATTTATGTAATATCAATCGTAATCTATGCAGCCAGTTTGATTTTATTATACGCAGCAAGTACAAGTTATCATACGTTCATTTGTTCCAAAAAAATTACTACTATATTAAAAAAGATTGATCATATGATGATCTTTGTATTAATTGCAGGAAGTTATACTCCGATATGCCTCCTTGCATTAAAAGGTAAGATTGGAATCGGATTATGTATCCTGGTATGGAGTATTGCATTGGTGGGCATTATTATTAAAATGTTTTTTGTCTATTGTCCGAAATGGGTTTCTTCTGTTTTATATATTGGAATGGGATGGACCTGTGTTTTGGCATTTAGTCAGATTTTGAATGCTCTTTCACCGGCAGCGTTTGGATGGCTTTTGGCAGGAGGAATTGTATATACGGTTGGAGGAGTTATTTATGCCTTAAAGCTTCCGATTTTTAACGGAAAGCATAAGAATTTCGGCAGTCATGAGATATTTCATCTCTTTGTTATGGGTGGCAGTGCCTGCCATTATATTGTTATGTATGCATTTGTATTGTAATAAGAAGGTCCCTGTATGGGATCTTTTCTAATTACATCACAAATGATTTAAGAAAAAATTTCGAAATTTGACAGAGAGATAGACTTGAGTTAATTGGAAAGATATGTTAAAGTGTTCCATGGATTTATGATAATGATTTTACAGATAAAAACGTAATTATGTTTCAGAAAGGAAAAATCATGAAAGGTCTATTTATAATCAATCCATCTTCAGGAAGACAGAATTTTAAGGAGAATCTTACACAAATCGCAGGAAAACTGATTATGGATCAAATCGTATCACATATTGATGTCTTTTATACGAAAGAAAAAAATGATGGGAAGAACAGAGCTGCTGTTTTAAAAAAAGGAGAATATGATTTCGTTGTAGCCGTAGGCGGCGATGGTACACTGAATGAGGTAGTGAATGGTTTGATTTTAAGCAAAAGTGAAACTCCACTTGCAATTATTTCGTCCGGAACAGTGAATGATTTCGCAACCTATCTTAAACTTCCGTCAGCTTCAGATGTAGATCAGTTTTGTGAAATGATTCAGAATTTCAAATTAAAAGAAGTGGATGCAGGTAAAATTAACAACGAATATTTTATAAATGTTGTAGCTGGAGGTATTCTGACAGACATAGCATATAAAGTGCCGAAGGACAGAAAAGCGATTTTTGGCAAGCTTGCTTATTATATGGAAGGTGCTCTGGAACTTCCAAAAACACTGTTTGGAGATTTGATGGAACTGGAATATACAGTAAATGGAGAGGTACATCAGGAACCGGTTACACTGTTTCTTGTAGCAAATTCAAGAAGCGTGGGAGGATTTAAGGACGCTGTCCCTATGGCATCTGTCAGTGACGGCATGCTGGATATCCTAATTTTAAAAAGAGTAGGATTATTCCATGTATCTGACCTTGTATTTAAGTTCTTACAAGGGGAACATCCTCAGCATGAATGTATTGAATATATGCAGACAGATGAGATTGTGATCCGGGATAGAGGAGAGAAAACAGATATATCCATTGATTATGATGGAGAATTGTTAGAGGATGGCCTTCCGGTACACATTAAAGTAATACCAAAAGCCCTCAAAATATTAATTCCATAATAAAAAAGAAACGGGAATGTTTTATGATGAAACATTCCCATTTATGCTTTTATGGACGAATAATAATAGAAGATGTAAGAATAATAATGAAAATAACAAGGAGTGCCATAATGCCGACAAGAATAAAAGGAACATTAGATACATTTGTAATGTTCACATTGGTATTCTCATTTTCGATTATTTTATATTCAGCATCAATATCATAATATACGTTCAAACTTCCAATTTCTTTTTCGTTGTAAGTAAGATTTAATTTCCCGAAGATTCCATTGGATGGACCATCGGAAGAGAAGGTGACTTTAATATCTTCCACAGTCACATCGGAAGGAGCGAATACGGTATACTCCGTATTGTATACTGCATTGTAGCGGGATAGTTTTTCCATGTTATTTTCAGAAAGACCGGAGGCCTCAGCAGCAGCCTTTAAGTTAAAATTTTTTAAAGGTTTTAAAATAGTGAAATTTTCAAAACCGTAATCAAAAAGTTTGGCTGTGTCATAGTATGTGTTAGCAGCACCCTGGCAGCGAAGAACTACGGCGATTAATTTGATGCCGTTCTTTTCTGCTGAAGTAACTAAGGTGTTCAGTGCTACGGAAGTGTAACCTGTTTTGCCTTCACAGACTCCTTCATAATGATATTCACTAGCTGGAAGGATCATCTTATGGTGATTCCAAACACCTCTGGAATCATTCAGGTTCGTTGCACCAACGGTAAAGTTAGTAGCAGAAGCGATTTTACAGAAATCCGGATTGTTTACAGCTGCCTGCATAATAAGTGCCATATCCCTTGCAGTTGTATAATGATTGTCATCCGGTAAACCGTGAGGATTCATAAACTGTGAACCGGTACATCCTAATGCTTTTGCTTTTTCATTCATCATTTTAACAAAACCGTCTACAGTGCCTCCAATGGTTTCGGCGACAACTGCCGCAGCATCATTACCGGACTGAAGCATGACAAAGTATAAAGCATCTTCTAATGTAATGACTTCATCTGCTTCCAGACCGACACGGCTGCTTCCCTGTTCAATAGCATATAAGGTCTCGGCATTACAGTGAATGGAATCCGTCAGGCTGCCGTTCTCCAGAGCAACAAGTGTTGTCAGAACTTTCGTAATACTTGCTGGATAGCGCTGTGCATCTATGTTTTTAGAATAAAGAATGGAACCGGAAGCCGCATCCATAAGAATGGCGCTTTCAGCAACTAGATCCAGACCGGATGAAGTATTACTTTCAATGACGCATCCGCCGTCGGAAGGTGTCTGGATAACAGAAAATTTATCTGTGTCAGATTCCGATGAGGTATCCTTTGTAGCTGATTCAGATGAATCTTTTTCATCTGAAATTGTATTATCTGCAGCAGTTTCATCTGCAGCATCTTCACTTGCAGCATCTTCACTTGCAGCATCTTCACTTGTTATATTTTCCTGATTCTCTTCCTGTGTGTCTACCTGAGAGGCAAAGACGACCATGGGAGAAAAAAGGTAAACAAAGACCATAATTATGGCCAGTAATCTATATTTCATATTACCTCCTGTTATAGAGAATTTAATAAGGTGCATACTTCCTCAAGAGAGGTGAAAAGCTGGCAGAAAAACTGACGGAAAAGACCGTTTTTGTAATTTAGAAATAATAATTTCTGCCTGATATTCTTTTTCCTCATAGAAAAATCCTTTCTGGAATGGAATATAGTATACTATATTCCTGTTTATGGCTGTGTGATAACCATACGGCAGATGGGTTTTCCTTCCTTTACGAAACGTGTCTCATATTCAGTCATAATATTGCCTTCCACATACTTACTGTTATGAAGGTCAAAAGTATGATTGATCAGATTCCATCCGGATTCTTCGACCTGTTCAAGAGAAAAGTCGAAGAGAGGGCGGTTATCTGTCTTAAAGATAATCCTGCTTTCTTTCTTTATAATATTTGCATAACGGGAAAGAAATTCCTTGGAAGTCAGTCTTCTCTTAGCATGACGGTCTTTTGGCCATGGATCTGAAAAATTTAAGTAAATCTGATCAATTTCGCCGGGAGCAAATACTTCCTGAATATTTTCTGCTTCCATGCGGATAAAGCGGATATTGGTAAGAGTAGATTCTTCCATTTTTTCCAAAGCACGGACTAAAACACTTGAGTATTTTTCAATTCCAATGTAATTGATATCAGGATTTAAACGGGCAAGTTCCATAATGAACTGACCTTTTCCCATACCGATTTCAATATGAATTGGATTGGTATTATTAAAAATTCTTTCAGCCCAGTGGCCTTTGCATGCAGGAAGGTCTTTTACAACCCATTCATTGGCTGCGATGGTCTCTCTGGAGCCTTTTACGTTGCGTAATCTCATATCTATTCTCTCATTTCTATTATTAGTAGTTAAAGGTCTTATTTAGAACTTTTTTGTGTGAAACAAAAGTTCAAACAATATTTTAGCATGACATAATTTTGATGTAAATAAAAAAATTAAAAAATCGAAAAAAAGGCTTGCATTTTATTGGAAGGTGAGATATAATATCACTTGCGTTGAGAAATCAGCGAATTGAATAAGCACCTTTAGCTCAGTTGGTAGAGCACCTGACTCTTAATCAGGGTGTCCAGGGTTCGAGCCCCTGAAGGTGCATAAGATGAGGAAGTAATTAATTTACTTCCTTTTTTTGTGCTGGCGACCGCTTACAATCCCGGAATGCACCTTCTGGTGCTTCCGGTGATTTAGACTTCGTTTCCATAGAAGAAATGCTCCGTAAGGATCTAACTACTGTCTATACCAGGTTGACTTAACGAATGCTATGAAATTGCTGATTAGGATGATATAATGAAATAACAAAATACAAGGAGAAAGTTTATGAAAACAGATAAGAAACGATGGATTATTCTTGCAGCAATCTGCATTATTCTGTTATGTACCGGCTCCATCTATGTGTGGAGTGTATTTGCTTCATCCATGACAGAATATTTTAATAATGTGTTAGGACTAAATCTTTCATCTGGCGATTTGGTTATTGTCTATACTGTGGCCAATTCTTTGTCACCGATTGCCATGATATCCGGTGGATGGGTCAATGATAAGCTTGGTCCTAAAAAAGTAGTAGCTGTTGGAGCAATTATGTACGGAGGAGGAATGATCGCTTCCGGATTTGCAACAGGCGTACCTTTCCTGATTGTATCTTATGGATTGATCACAGGACTTGGTATTGGATTTATTTATGGAACCGCTATTTCTACCAGTGTAAAATACTTCCCGGACAAGAGAGGTCTTATTGGAGGAATTACAACAGCTGTATATGGAATGAGTTCCGTTATCCTGCCTCCAATTGTTACATTTATTGTAGAAAAATCAGATGCAACTTTTGCATTTAAGATTATCGGAGCAGTATTTTTAGTAATTATTTTCCTGTGCGCTATGATTTTAGAGCCTTGTCCGGCAGGATATCTTCCGGAAGGTTATGTTCCTCCTGCTGGAGCGGCAAACAGAAAAGATATGGAATGGAAAGAAATGCTTAAAACACCTGTATTCTATATCATGATGTTACTACTTATGTCAGGTGCATTCAGCGGCATGATGATTACCTCACAGACATCTGCAGTGGCCCAGAATATGATAGGAATGACTGCGGTAGCGGCAAGTACAGCAGTATCTGTATTGGCTTTGTTTAATGCAGGAGGCAGAGTAGTGGCAGGTTATATCTCTGATAAAATCGGCAGAATCAATACATTAACAATTACTTGTATGATATCTATCATCGGATTAATGTGTCTTTATATTTCTGGGACAGGTTCTCTTGTAACCTTCTACATAGGTATTTCAGTAGTTGGTCTTTGTTTTGGTGCTATTATGGGTGTTTTCCCTGGATTTACGGCAGACCAGTTTGGTGCCAAGAATAACAGTGTAAACTATGGAATTATGTTTGTAGGTTTTGCACTGGCCGGTTATTTCGGACCGCAGATTATGAGTAGCATTTATGCAAAAGCAGGTGCATATCAGAATGCATTTTTAATTGCCTGTGCACTGAATGTGGTAGGAGTGGCACTTACGTACCTATATAGAAAATTAAAGAAATAATAAGTAAGGGGATGTTTTGAAACATTCCCTTTTCAATTAAAAAGATGTTGATGAATCAATAAAAGGGCTTTACAATTTATTTTTTTTGTGCTAATGTAGTATTCAAAACTACATAATAAGAATAATAAAAACCTTATTTAAGATTTTTGAAATTTAAGGAGAAGAAATAAATGCATATTGTAGCAGATACATCAACACTTTATTCCCCGGCGGAGGGAAAAGAAAAAGGAATTACCATCATTCCGGCTTGTTCCATTGTAGAAGGAAATACATATAGAGATTATGAAGATATCAATAGTGAGGAATTTCTTCATTTTATCGAAGACGGAAAGGTGCCTACTACATCCCAGCCAGCAGTAGGAGATGTGTTGGATGTACTGGAAAGTATTGATGATGAGATTTTATATTTATCCATCGGTGACGGACTTTCCGGTGCGTATCAGACAGCCATGGGAGCAAGAAACTGCGTGGAGAACAAGGAAAAAATTCATATTATTGATACGAAGACCCTGGCTGGTCCACATAGGTACATGTTAGAAAAAGCAATGCGATTAAAAGAAAAAGGCCATAAAATAGATGAGATTATAAAAAGCCTGATGAAATCCGTTGATTCTTCCATTTCTTTTGTAATTCCTTCTGATTTTGAATTTTTAAAAAGAAGCGGACGTTTGACACCGATCGCAGCAAAGATTGGTGCTGCAATTAAGATTGTGCCGGTTATGACCCAGACAGAGGATAAGAGAAGAATTGAACCCTTTGTGATTAAGAGAACAAAGAAAAGAGCGGTGGAAGCCATTGTAAATCGTTTGGAATCATTGGGTGCCGGTGCAGAACATCTCATCAGCATTGGTCATGCCGGTGTAAAAGAACAGGCACAGGCAGTCATGGAACAGATGAGAGAAAGGCTTAAGAACGTGGAGTTTGAGATATTAGAGCTTCCTCCCACATTGATTACCCATGGCGGCCCCGGATGCATTACAATTCAAATGGTAGAAAAATAAAGAGGTGCAGCATTTTATCAAAACCAGATCACATAATCTTGTGATTATAAGTTTTGTCTAAGATGCTGCACTTATTTTATTAGCTATAATGTTTGGATACATGCAGTTAAAGCGTCTACTATTTCATTGAGCATTAAGGAAGGCTCTTCATTTTTCACCTGTTCCGGAAGATAAGGAACGTGGATAAAGCCTACCAGAGTATTCGTATTATGGAATGTATGTAATAAAGTATATAGAACATCGTTGCAGACAAATGTTCCTGCGGAATAAGATAAGGCTGCCGGAAGATTGCGGGCACGGATGGACTCAACCATATCCCGGATCGGAACGGTAGAAAAATAAGCTTCCCTTGCATTTTCAATAACAGGCTCATTAAGAGGCTGATACCCTGCATTATCAGGAATAGAAGCTTCACGAAGATTGATGCCGATGACTTCAGGGGTTACGGCTTTTCTCCCACCTGCCTGACCTACAGAAAGAATTACATCAGGTTTCAGGGAAGAAGCAAGTTCTAAGATGCAGTTTGAAGCTCTTTCGTATTCTGTTGGAATCTGAAGTTTGTGAATATGGCAGTTCCCAATGATATCAGGAAGTATAGAGACAGCTTCCCAGGAAGGGTTTATGTTCTGACCTCCGAATGGGTCGAAGCCGGTTATCAAAAGTGTTTTTAAAGTGGTATCTTTCACTGTTTTCATGATAGAATTCTCCGGTATAAAAATTATCTTAATTGTAAGGAACCAATATGTTCTCACTCAAAAATATTAATTTTATTATATTATAGAGAGCAGAAAAAGAACAGGAAAATGAATTGCCATTCCTTTTGTTTTTTGTTACATTATAAGAATGAAAATCAGGAGGTTTTTTATGAAAGCAAAGAAAAATGCAATAGAATTTCTATATATTACAATAGCTACGGTAATTGTAGCTGCGTCTGTCTTTTTCTTTTTAGTACCAAGCCAGGTGTCGGTAGGAAGTATCTCAGGTCTTGCCATTGTTCTTTCTAATTTTCTTCCACTTTCTGTGTCTGCACTTACCATGATTATGAATGTCGGGTTGTTGATCGTGGGATTTTTGTTGATAGGCAGAGAATTTGGAATCAAAACTGTGTATACCTCTATTTTGCTTCCTGTTGTTATGGGAATATTTGAAAAAGTATTTCCAAACAATCAGTCAATGACCGGTGATCAGACGCTTGATACTATCTGTTACTGTGTATTTGTCTCTATTGGCCTTGCTATGTTGTTTAACAGAAATGCTTCTTCCGGCGGTCTTGATATTGTAGCGAAGCTTCTTAATAAGTTTTTCCGTATGGAGCTTGGGAAGGCTATGAGTTTTGCAGGTATGGCAGTGGCGCTTTCCTCTGCTCTTGTATATGATAAAAAGACGCTGATTCTTAGTATTCTTGGAACTTATTTTAATGGTCTTGTTCTTGACCACTGTATCTTTGGTTCGACTATTAAGAAACGTGTGTGTATTATTTCACAGAAAGAAAAAGAGATTCGAGATTTCATTCTTTATGAAATGCATAGCGGAGCAACTCTTTATAAAGCTTATGGGGCTTATACAGGCAATGAACACACAGAGATCAATACGATTGTAGACAAAAATGAATATATGAAACTGATTAACTTTGTGACTAAGGTGGATCCAAAAGCTTTTGTAACCGTGTATGCGGTGACAGAGATGATGTATCAGCCAAAGGTGATTCAGAAATAATAAAATCCCGTTCTGACAGCAATGTACAGAGCGGGATTTTTTCTTTACAGAATGAAAAAAATTGATATAATAAGTGCAATAAAATGAAAGAGCAGTGCATTTATCTTATGAAAGGAGTGAGTCTTTATGTTATTTACCTTAATGAATACAGTAGAAATAAAGCACCATCCGGGCTCACACCTGGATAAGTTACTAAAAAGAATGGCAATGGGAGATAAAACAGCATTTGCAGATTTTTATCAGGAAACCAGAGCATCAATCTACGGATTTGCGTTGTCCCTTACAAAAAATGCAGCAGATGCAGAAGATATCTTACAGGAGACATTGCTAAAAGTATGGTTAAGCGCAGATTCTTACAAAGCAAAAGGAACGCCAATGGCATGGGTCCTTACCATAACAAAGAATCTGGCTTTAATGAAACTTCGTGAAAAGAAAAGACACCAGGATTTAGAACCGGAACAGTGGGATATGGAGTTTCATATTCCAGATTCAGCAGGGAATACGGAAGACAGACATCTTTTGGAGGCAGCACTTACTATTCTTACAGAGGAAGAAAGACAGATAGTTCTTCTTCATGCTGTATCTGGTCTTAAATTTAGAGAGATTGGAGAGTTGACTGGAATTGGATTGTCCACGGTCCTTTCCAAATATCACAGGTCACTGAAAAAGTTAAAAGTTTATATAGAAGGAGTGGAAGCCGATGACAGATCATGAATTAGAACTTAGGTTAAAAAATGCGGTAGAAGCATGTACGCCGGACGTTCTTTCAAAAGTCATGGCAGAATGCGATAACTACCAGAAAAAAGAAGCAGAAAAGAAAAAGCAAGAAAAAATAATCGATATTTCTCATATTCATGAAAGGAACCGTGCAAAAGAAAAAAGAGGATGGAAAAGGTATGCATCTATGGCTGCCATGCTCGTTCTAATGATTGGAGCAGGAGCATTTGGTTCCATGCAATATCAACTGAAGCATGTTGTCAGCATTGTACAGTTTGATGTAAATCCAAGCGTGGAAATTAGAATTAATAAAAGTGAAGAGGTTGTAAAAGCCGTAGGATTAAATAAAGATGGAGAAGAAATTCTCTCCGGCATGAAGCTTGCCGGACTGGATATTTATACGGCAACCAATGCCATGATAGGTTCCCTTTTAAAACATGGGTACATTGATGAACTGGCTAATTCGATTCTTCTCTCTGTAGAGGATGAAGACTCTGTAAGAGGATTGGAACTTCAGGAAGGTCTGACGGGAGAGATAGAAGCAATTTTAAAAAGTGCATCTATCAATGCATCCATTCTTTCTCAGCATGTAGATGGAAATGCGGTAGATCAGGTGTCTCAGGAATATGGTATTTCTCATGGAAAGGCCTCTCTTATAGAAAGTATTCTTAAGTCAAACAGCAATTATACTTTTGAGGAATTGTCAAAACTGTCTGTGAATGAATTAAATCTCATTGTTTCCAATCCTAAAAATCAGGTAGAAGGTGTTCAGGCAACCGGAAATGCTTCTAAAACCGCATATATCGGAGAGGAAAAAGCCAATCAGATTGCATTTTCTCATGCAGGAGTAGAAGAAAGTAGTGTGTATCAGTTGGAAATTGAGATGGATTACGAATATGGTTCCATGGTTTATGATGTGGAATTTACAAGCGGCGAAAAAGAGTATGAGTATTATATTGATGCAAAAAGTGGCGAAGTACTGGAGCATGAGGTAGAGAGCGAAGATTAAAAGTAAATATGGAATGAAAAGAAAAACTGTTTTCAGCATGGATGGAAATCTACTGGAAACAGTTTTTTTGATGAAAGATTAAAATAGTAACTTTTTTTATAAAGTTGCTATTTTTTATGCAATAAAACAGGTCTCCCACGCATTATACAAGTACAAAGAGGGATAGAAACCCAGCCATATGGAAAAAATAGATGAAAGATAAAAATGAAAATCTGTCGGCGGACAGAACAGAAAAGAAAAATAAACAAAAAGAAAGGTGGAACGTGTATGATGAATGGAAAAAAATTATTAGCTGGCCTTGGAGCAGCAGCTCTTTTATTAACTGGAATCGGAGCTTATGGAATGATAAATGAAAATCAGACAGCCAGTATCGTACAACTTGATGTAAATCCAAGTATTGAACTTCTCGTAGATAAGGAGGGGGATGTTCTTAAGACAAATGCTTTAAACAGTGATGGACAGAAAGTATTAGAAGGAATGAAATTAAAAGGAGCAGATGCTGATACAGCAGTAAATGCCATTGTGGGTTCTCTTTTAAGACATGGGTATATTGATGAGGTGGCTAATTCTATCCTCCTTACCGTGGAAGACGAAGATAGCCTGCGGGGAGCAAAATTAAAAGAAGAATTGACAGAAGAAATCAATGGAATACTGAGTAAAACAAATCTGAATGCATCGATCCTTTCCCAGGATATGAAGGAAACACAGATTGCCAAGGAAGAGGGAATCTCAAAAGGGAAAGCAACGTTAATCCAGAATATTGTAGATTCCAATGAAATATATAAGGCAGAGGAACTTGCGGATCTTTCTGTAAATGAATTAAATCTGATTTTGTCAAATTCCAAAAATCAGGTTAAAGAAGTATCTTCTACAGGAAAAGCAGCAGAAAGTGCCTATATTGGACGTGAAAAAGCAAAAGAAGCAGCATTCAAACACGCAGGTGTAAAAGAAACCGATGTGAGAGAGTTAGACATTGAAATGGACTATGAATACGGAACCATGTTATATGAAGTGGAATTTGCAAGCGGTCAGTATGAATATGATTATCGTATCGATGCAGACAATGGCGAAATATTACATTCTCACAGAGAAGTAGATGATGATTACGCAGCTCCTAAAAAAGAAGAAAAGGAGACAGCGAAAAAAGAAGAGACGGCAACGGAGAAGAAGGAATCTACAACATCGAAGAAAGTAGAGACAACAACGGCGAATAAAGTAGAAACTGCTACAGATATCGGACGTGAGAAAGCCAAATCCATCGCCTTAAAACATGCAGGTTTTTCAGAAAGTGCAGTTTCAAGACTTCATGTGGAAAAAGATTACGATGATGGAAGAATTGAATACAGTGTGGAATTTACTGTGAATGGAAAAGAGTATGATTATGAAATCAGCGGATCTAGCGGCAAGATTTTAAACTATGATATAGAAATAGAGGATAGGGACTAAAAGGAAGCTTCGGCTTCCTTTTTTATATAATAACCTAATGAAAAACAGTGTTCTTTAAATATAAGGATGAAAATAAAGAAAAATAATGTTAAAATAAAAAACAGAAAATAGTAAATAGAAAAGGAAGAAGAAATGAGAGCACCATGTTTAAAACAAGGAGGAACCATTGGTATTTGTTCTCCAAGCCATATCGCCGGATACGATGATTACCAAAATCAGATCCGCGCCATCCAAAATTGTGGATTTCAGGTACGGGAAGGAGAGAATCTCTATAAGGCAACTTACGGATATGCAGCAAGCCCCGAAGAAAGAGCGGCTGATTTTAATCAATTGATAAGAGACCCGGAGGTGGAACTGATTCTATTTGGTGGAGGCGAAGGAGCCAATGAACTGCTTCCTTACATTGACTTCGAGAGTATAAAGAGGAATCCTAAGCGAATTTTAAGTTACAGTGACGGTACATTTTTATTAAATCCTATATGGGCAAAGACCGGTCTTGTGACTTATTATGGACAGGCTCCACATCTGTTCCTCAATATGAGCGATTACGATGCAAAACATTTTTGGGAGCATATGCTTTTTGATTCCATGGAAGAACATGTGGCGAACAGCGAGTGGAAAGTCCAGACAACCGGTGTTGGAGAAGGGATATTAATCGGAGGCTATGCACGTAATTTTGCCCTTAATATAAGCAGCAGATATCTGCCTCTTCCGGAAGATGAAAAATATGTTCTTTTTATCGAAGACCATGAATCTTTCGGAGGCGTAGATTATGTAAGCGCTATGCTTACTCATATTGAGCAGGATAAACTGATGGACAAGGTAACGGGTGTTTTATTTGGAAATTATTCCGGAGATTATCATCCGGAATTTCTGGAAAGATTAAAAAGACTTGGAGAAGCACATGAGATTCCGGTGGTTTATTGTGATGATTTCGGACACGGCTGGAATCATGCAATTTTAGAGATTGGACGGAGAGTCCGGTTAGACGCTGATTGTAAAAAATTATTTTATTTATAGAAAAGGATAAGAATATGAAAAGTACATTAATTAAAGATACAACAAAAGAAGAAAGAATTGCATTGATCAGAGAATGGGTACCGGTGGATGACGGTCTTAATGACTGCGAAATCGATCTTTGGGATATGTACCGTGACTATATCGACGGTAAAAAGGAAATTGCTGAAATTAATGCAGAATTTCAGGCAGAATATTACGAGTAAAAGATATAAAATAAAAAAAAGTGAAGCACCACGGGGCTAGGAATCCGTGGTGCTTCGTTTTTTATCTAAAAATAGTAATTAATCTGCTTTATAGAGAATCATAGCTTCGTAAGGTTTTAAGCTTACTTCGGCACCGCTTACTGTCTGGTCTTTATAGTTTGCAGCAAGTACTTTGTAGCCGTCTAAGTCTCTGTCACATTTCCATGTGAGTTCTTCTCCGTAGAAGTTACAGATTACGATTAAGGTTTCATTCTTGTATGTTCTTTCGTAAGCGAATACGGAAGGATTCATTCTATCGACAGGTCTGATATCACCATATGCGATAACATCATACTCTTTACGTAATGCAACCAGTTTTTTGTAATAATGGAAAATGGAATCTTTATCTTTTAACTGGTTTTCTGCGTTGATGGATGTGTAGTTGCTGTTCACACCGATCCAAGGAGTGGCTTTTGTAAAGCCGCCGTTTTCGGAATCATTCCACTGCATTGGAGTACGGCCGTTGTCGCGGGAGTGAATCTGAATAATACGGAGTGCATCTTCTTTGCTTAATCCTTTTTTCTGAAGAATCTCATAGTGATTTAAACTTTCTACGTCACGGAACTGATCAATGGATGTGAAATCAGTATTTGTCATACCGATTTCTTCACCCTGGTAGATGTAAGGTGTTCCGCGTAAGCCGTGAACTAAGGTAGCAAGCATTTTTGCAGATTCTTTCCAGTATTTTTCCACGTTTCCGTAACGGGACACCGGTCTTGGCTGGTCGTGATTTGTCCAGAACACGGCATTCCATGCATTGTGTTTGGCCATGCCTGTCTGCCAGTCAAAGAGAATCTTCTTAAGTTTCATGAAATCATTTGGTACGAGGACCCATTTTTCATTGCCCATGAAGTCAGTTTTTAAATGATGGAAACTGAATACCATGGAGAGTTCGTTGCTGTCGGCACCGGCATAGGAGAAGCAGTTCTCCATAGATGTACTGGACATTTCACCTACTGTGATGATTTCCGGATTCTGGCCGAAAGAGTTCATATTTAATTCTTTTAAGTATTCGTGGATACGAGGCCCGTCAGTATAGAAACGGCGGCCGTCACCTTCAAAATCATCTTTAAATGCTGCTTTACTTACCAGGTTGATAACGTCGAAACGGAAACCGTTTACGCCTTTTTCCATCCAGAAGCGGATTACTTTTTGAAGTTCAGCTCTTACCTCAGGGTTATCCCAGTTAAGATCCGGCTGGCTTACATCAAATAAGTGGAGATAATATTCGTCCATCTCAGGCACATATTCCCAGGTATTTCCGCCGAATTTACTTTCCCAGTTGGTTGGAAGATAGCCGTTACCCTGCCCTTTTTTGAAAAAATAGTAATTTTTATATTTTTTGTCGCCGGCAAGGGCTTTCTGAAACCATTCGTGGCGGTCGGAAGTATGGTTAAATACCATATCCAGCATAATCTTAATGCCGCGTTTTTTTGCTTCGGAAGCAAGTTCCTCAAAATCTGCCATTGTGCCATAGCGTGGATCAATGTTGTAATAATCCTCCACATCGTAGCCGTTGTCTTTCTGAGGTGATACGAAGAAAGGTGTCATCCAGATATAATCAACACCGAGTTCTTTAATATAGTCTAATTTTGCCGT
>SVDY01000060.1 GCA_015057665.1 Lachnospiraceae bacterium
TTACTAGCAGGTGCCGGAGTTTGTGCCGGGCAGGTGTTTTACAGTCAGACTTATGTAAATGATACCGTCATTCCAGATCTTGATACTATGAAAATAATAGAAGATATCAATATCACCCATCGGCTAAATGATCCTCACGATCCTTATTATGAATATTTTTCCTATGATTATCTTGCAGAAGAATTAGGCGTTTCTCTTCTGGATTCAGATTTTGCCCAAGACCAGCCTTTTATGCATATTGATCTGCGGACAGATGATGAAAACTATTGCGACATCAATGTAATGAATTATATCCTAGGTGATACATCTAATCATGTGATAGTGGACAAAGATAATGGAAGATGTCAGTGTACACCGGGGAAGGAATTTTATTCACCGGTTCATCTTAAGATAAACATGATACTTAGTCAGGAACAATATGACACAGGGTGGAATGTGGATTATCTTGGATATTATGAATTTGTGGAATCCTATATATCTTCCCAGGGTTACAAAGTAAACATCATACAAGATACGACTTACAAAGAAGCCTCCGATGGTACAGACATTGTATCGGAAAAATGCTTTATCTTTGTTGCAGATGGAATTCGGTATACTTTAAAAGGACGGACCAGCATAGAAAATATGAAAGAAATTATAGATGGAATGCATTACTAAAACTTACGTTTTTCTTAAAGTTGATATATGTAACTTGTGTTACTGCCTGTTTTATTAGATAATATAAGAAAAACTTAGTTATCTGGGAGGGCGGCACAGTGAAAGATAGATTCAAGAACTTAAATGTATTTCAAAAAATAATATTGATATCTCTGCCTGTAATGATTTTACTTTTTGCCCTATTGTATGCCGTAACAATTTCTCGTGTAGGATATGAATATGACAATGTAATATTAATCCCAAAAGAGGAAAATGGAAATAAGCTGTATACTGGAAAAATAAAAGGAAAACAAGCTGTATTTACGGTGTCAGAAGATAAAACAGTTACTTTTCAACATGGGGAGAATACCTATGGTCCCTATATGGTAAAAGAAGATCCAACCATTCTTGTAAAAGATGTTGATTTTCATACGGTTGATATGATTCGTATCGAAGTAACCAAAGGAGAAAATGTTCTGTTCCGTGGCGGAGCCCTTAAAGTCAGTGAAACATGGTGGTTATATGATGAAAATGGAAATATTGAAAACATGTATTTTACGTATACTTCATCTGATGGCACGATAATGGATAGTGATGGGAATGTCATAGATCCATTGGAGCCCTCCGTTTCTACCGTTGTTGATTTAGTGTATAATCCTAAATTAGTTCATAAAGGTTCCTGGGGTTTTTGGTTTTTAGGCTTTTGTGTTTCCATATTTACGATAGTATCTGTTTTATTTGCAGATGAGATTTTCCGTTTTAATCTGGCATTTCGAATACAAAATGTGGATGATGCAGAACCATCTGATTGGGAACTTACCACCCGTTATATTTCATGGATTTTATTAACGATTATGGCATTGGTTACATATATTGTGGGAATGTGTCATGTAGTCTAGTTAGGATGGACACAAGATGGATAAAAATAATTTACATAATAAAAAATCAAATATAATATTAAGAAAGAAGAAATAACATGAAAAAAGCCGTAATTTTTGATATGTATGAAACTCTGATTACTCATTATGCCTGTCCATTGTATTTCAGTGATGAGATGGCGGCAGATTCGGGGATATCTATCGATGAATTTCGTAAAGAGTGGCGTGAAACAGAACATGAACGTTCTGTCGGTACATATACAACCGACGAAATAGTTGCCGGGATTTTAAAGCATAATCATTGTTATACAGAGGAACTTCTAAATTGCATTATGTTTAAGCGGATTCAGACAAAGGAAGAATGCTTTCAACATATGCATGTGGATATTCTTCCGCTGTTAAATGTTTTAAAAGAGAGAGGCATTCTCATTGGATTGATCAGCAACTGTTTTTCTGAGGAGGCTCAGGTAATCCGCAAAAGTATTTTGTTCCCATTTTTCGATGGAGCTGTTCTTTCCTGTGAAGAAGGTGTAGAAAAACCGGATGAAACTATATTTTATCGTTGTCTGGATCAATTAGGTGTAAAACCGGAAGAGTGCATCTATGTTGGGGACGGAGGAAGTCAGGAGCTGGAAGCTGCTAAAGTTCTGGGAATGTTGCCATTACAGGCTCTCTGGTATTTGACGGAACGATCTGCACATAGGATAACGAAGAAGGATGAATTTATACAGCTTATGAATCCGATGGATGTAATTAATTATCTATAAAATTATATAAATGAGACGTTGCGAAATAACTGATTGAAAAAATGCAGCAATAATACAAATCTGACTCCCTTTTACATGATCCGAAGTCGCCATCTTTGTATTATTGCTGCAATTTTCTTATCTATAACTTTATTTTCATACAAAACTTTCGTGAGATTTACTTCAAAGCTGTTGTAATATTATATAGATGGACGACAAAACCTGAAAAACATAGGAAAGGAGTGAAGGTATGAACGAGACAAAAGAATTACAGATTGTAAAACTTCTGAAAGATAAAAATCCAGATGGCATGAAGCTTTTACTTTATCATTATAAACCTTTTATCTATTATATCATTACTCCAATCCTTCCAAATCAGGATGATCGGGAAGAGTGTATTTCTGAAATATCCATTCAAATCTGGGAGAAAATTCGTTTGTTTGATTCAGAAAAAGGGAAATTCCTAAGCTGGTTTACTGCGTTTGTTAAAAACACTGCTCTTAATTATGCAAAGAAAAATGTAAAATATGATGGCTATGAAGACATTAATGTTCTCAAAGATATTGTTTCTTCCGATATACTTACTCCGGAAGAAATAATCTTAAAAAAAGAACGAGAAGAAGAATTGTTAAATGCTGTTAATAAACTAAAAAAACAAGTCAGGCTTATATTTTACCGTAAGTATTATTATATGCAGTCTACAGAGCAGATTGCATTAGAATTTGGGACAACAGTCCGTGCAATCGAAGGAAAATTATACCGAATCAAAAAGCAGCTTCGCAAATAATATTTTGAATGGGATGATTCTGAGAGATTTTATAGTTCCGATTGTCTTGTTTTGTGGCCGGTCGAGAAAGGTTATCGGGATGTATGGAAGATTATAAGTGGATATACAGGACAGATATTATATCGCATAGATGAAAAGGATTATCAGGCATCCTTTGATAACCTATCTGTTTCCAGTATTTATTATCCTGAAATTGGCGGTTACAATGGTGATCCGGAAATTATTGTTGAATTTGCTTTTCCAAAGAACGGTTCTATGAAAAGGGGATATATCTCTTATGATGCAGTGATAGAAGAAGGATATGCAGTGAAGGTAAATTCATGGATAAATTATATTCATCAAACCAGTAGATTTATGTACCCGGTTCAAACTTGAACCAGCTCTTTGAACTTGTAAAAGATCAGGATATTACTCTGGAAAAAGCAATTAAAAAGAGCGGAATGAATCAAGAGAAATTCCAACAGAAGATGAATGAATACTTCTCCATTAATCGGTAAAAATGTCGAAATTAAAAAAGCAGCTGTTTTTCTAAATCAGAAAAACAACTGCTTTTTTGTTTTGTTACTATTATTAATTGTCTACTTCTGTATTCACAAATTTTTGACGTTTTTTAGCGCCTGCTTCGCTTTCTAAGTATTCATCGTAAGTTGTCATCTTATCAATGAGTTTACCATCAGCAGTAATTTCCATAATACGGTTTGCAGTAGTCTGAACAAACTGATGATCCTGAGATGTGAAGATTGCAACACCCGGGTATTTGATCATACCGTTATTAAGGGCTGTGATGGATTCCATATCTAAGTGGTTGGTAGGTTCGTCAAGGACCATAGTGTTGGCACCACTGATCATCATACGGGAGAGAAGACATCTTACTTTTTCTCCACCGGAAAGTACTTCCACTTTTTTAAGTGCATCTTCGCCGGAGAAAAGCATTCTTCCTAAGAAGCCTCGTACGAACTGCATATCGTCGCTGTCTGTGTACTGAGCAAGCCATTCTACGATGTTCATATCCCCTTTAAAGATTCCTGTATTGTCTTTTGGGAAATATGCCTGGGATGTTGTTACGCCCCATTTGAATTCGCCTTCATCCGGTTCCATCTCGCCTACTAAGATTTTAAAAAGTGTAGTGGTAGCGATTGTGTTTGGTCCGACAAATGCTACTTTGTCTTCTTTATTTAAAATAAAGGAGATGTTATCAAGGACTTTTACACCGTCAATTGTCTTGCTGATACCGTTAACAGCCAAAACTTCATTACCGATTTCACGGTTTGGTTTGAAGTCGATGTATGGATATTTACGGCTGGATGGACGGATTTCATCAAGCTGGATTTTCTCAAGAGCACGTTTTCTGGATGTAGCCTGCTTGGATTTGGAAGCATTTGCGGAGAATTTTTGAATGAATTCTTGTAATTCTTTGATTTTTTCTTCTTTTTTCTTGTTTGCTTCCTTCATCTGGCGGATCATTAACTGGCTGGATTCGTACCAGAAATCGTAGTTGCCTGCATAGAGCTGAATCTTTGCATAATCAATGTCTGCAGTATGAGTACATACTTTATTTAAGAAATAACGGTCGTGGGATACGACGATTACAGTATTTTCAAAGTTGATTAAGAATTCTTCTAACCATTCGATGGCTTCTAAATCTAAGTGGTTGGTAGGCTCATCAAGAAGAAGAATATCAGGGTTTCCAAAAAGGGCCTGAGCTAATAAAACCTTTACTTTTTCAGAGCCGGTCAGTTCGTTCATCTGCATGTAGTGGTATTCGGAAGTAATACCTAGACCATTTAATAAAGTTTCTGCATCAGCCTCCGCTTCCCATCCGTTTAGGAGAGCGAATTCCGCTTCCAGTTCGCTGGCAAGTATGCCGTCTTCTTCTGTGAAGTCTTCTTTCATATATAAAGCATCTTTTTCCTTCATAATAGAATAGAGGCGTTTATTGCCCATAATAACTGTGTCTAATACCTGACAGTCATCGTATTTGTAATGGTCCTGTTCTAAGACAGAGAGACGCTGTCCCTGAGTGATAAAAATGTACCCTCTTGTAGGTTCTAATTTACCTGAGAGGATCTTTAAAAATGTGGATTTGCCGGCACCGTTGGCTCCGATTAAGCCGTAGCAGTTTCCTTCAGTGAATTTAATGTTAACGTCTTCGAAAAGAGCTCTTTTGCCAAGACGCAGGGTTACATTATTTGCTGCGATCATATGTGTAATCCTTTCTATACTTTTATTCTAGAGATATAAGTGAAATTATTTCTAAACCTTCAACGGCATCGTCGGTAAGAAGTTCTATGTCTCATAAAAATAGAACGGTTGTAAGCAGTCGTTTCTGGCTGTTTCCGTAAAATCACAAACTCGCTAAAATATTATAACAATGGCGTATGTATATGAGCTCAAACAGTGTGATTTTACTATACCGTTCATTTTTCTTCGTCAAGAACTTCTAAACCTTCTGCTGATTGTTGAATTGTTTAGAAATATTCTCACTTATATCATTTAGTTATTGATATTATATAAAATTGTAACATTTAATATATTGTCATATTTCCTAAGAAAAAGCAAGTATTTTATTACATGCAGTACCCTTATATTAAAGTAAATAAGTCATGTTTTAAACTGGAATAAATTCCGACTATTTTAGTAAGAATTTAACTACAATATCTTGACGGAAACAGTTTTATGGTTTATTATGTTAAAGTACGAAATTAATAGG
>SVDY01000061.1 GCA_015057665.1 Lachnospiraceae bacterium
ATGGAAAATAACCGTTTTATGAAAGTATTAAGATTAGCTGAAGAAAAGGGAATCGGCGTAGGTGCCGTTAACATTTTCAACTTTCTGACAGCCGATGCTGCAGCTCAGGCAGCAGAAGAACTGGGTGTGAATCTGATTATTCAGACTTCTGCAGGAACCGTAGAGCATTTTGGAGCACAGAAACTTTATGACATTGTAGATGCAGCAAGAAAAGGACGTTCCATTGAGATCGCTCTCCACCTTGATCACTGTAAGAAAAAAGATCTTGGAAGACTTTGTGTTGATACAGGCTGGGATGCAATTATGATGGACTTCTCCGCCCTTCCATTTGAAGAAAATATCGCTGCAACAAAGGAACTTGCTGAATATGCCCATGCCAAAGGCGTTGCCATCGAAGGCGAACTTGGAATTATCAAAGGCGTGGAAGAAGATGTTGTTGCCGACGAAGAAGTTGGTGCAAGTTACGCTGAAACAATGGAATTCGTAGAAAGAACAGGCATCGATGCGGTAGCTCCTGCCATCGGTACTGCTCACGGTGTATACAAAGGCGTTCCAAAACTGAACTTTGAACTTGTTGAAAAATTAGGAAAAGAACCTACTCCTATCGTTATCCACGGAGGAACCGGTCTTTCTGCAGATACTTTTGCAAGACTCATTGAACTGGGCGGAAGAAAGATCAACATTTCCACTTTAGTTAAAAATGCATACCTTGGAAAGACAAAAGAATTAATCGAATCCGGCAAGAAATACTCTCCAATTCCATTTGACGTGGAAGTTTATGAAGCTGTAAAAGCAGCTATCAAATCCCACCTTGCTGTATTCTCCAGACTTCAGGATGAGTTCTAGAAAGGAGGCTTCCTATGGCTATTCAGTTTGAATGTGATTTACACGGACACACGAAACGTTCTGACGGCAACGATACTCCCCTTGAGTTTATCAACCATGCCGTAGAACTGGGCATGAAAGTGGCTGCCATTACAGACCACGATATTATTCCTCCTGTCACAATCGAAGTAGACGGTCAGACCGTAGACACACAGGAATATGCCTTATCCAAAGGCTTAAAACTTCTTCTTGGTATTGAAGTTTCCTGTGAGACCTATATCGATGATGTACATCTTGTATGCTTCGGATGTGACTGGGATGATCCATACTGGGCATGGCTTGACGATTTTGTAGTAAAGAGCAAAATTGAAGGTTACCGCATGTTAGCAGAAGCATTAAATGAGAACGGCATGCCAATGTCCTGGGCGGAAGTTCTTGATAACAATGGCAACCCGGTAGAAGAACAGAACGTACAAAAGAAGATGATCTTCGAGCTTATGGCAAGAAAAGGCTACTGCCCAACCTGGCAGGATGCTAAGCTTTTTGTAAAGAACAATAAAGAGATCGTCATTAAAAGACCGAAACCATCTGCAGAATCTGTTATCAAAGAAGTAAAACGCATGGGCGGCATTGTAATCATGGCTCATCCATATCTGGTATCCGAACCAATCCAGTATGAAGACAGAGAGATTACAAGAAAAGAATACATCGATATTTTAATCAACGCAGGTCTTGACGGAATCGAAGCTTCTTACACATACGACAAAACAAGTTACGGCGGCACCATGACAAAAGATGAAATCATCGCCGAAGTAAAAGAATTATATAAAGACCGCCTCTTCATCTCCGGCGGCTCTGACTATCACAACGATGGCAAGAAGGGCGTAAAAAATCCTCGCGATATCGGAGACTGCGGTATCACAATTGAAGAACTTATGCAGTATGACAAACTTGCTGCATTACTTCCTTAAAAACCCCCTATAAAATGAAGAAGAACAGCCTTATCCAAATGGATAGGGCTGTTCTTTTATATACCTGAAATTTTGCGGCAGTTTTGTAACTACTTGTTCAGTTCTGCAAGTTTTGTAAATACATCTGTGCTCTTAAGACCATAGTATGCATTCTTGTATACGTCGAATACTTTGTTGTATACTTCTACATTTTCAGGAATAGGTTCGATAATGTCGCCGAAACGAACCATGCCTTCTACTGCTTCTTTTAAGTCGCCGTAAGCGCCTGTTGCGATAGCTGCAAGTCCTGCTGCACCGATGATGGCTGCATCCGGAACGTCTAAAGTTCTGATCTTACGGTTCATAACGTCTGCGATGATCTGACACCACTGTGGGCTCTTGGATGCGCCGCCTGTTACTGTGATAATATCGTTCATCTGAACGCCAGCAGAGAGAACATTTTCTAAGATGTGTCTGGATTCTAATGTAATACCTTCCATTACGGAACGTACCATATCTGCTTTTGTGGATGTGGAACGGAGTCCTAAGAACATACCGGTTGCATTGGTATCCCATGTTGGATATCCGGATCCGAATAATGCAGAGTAGAATACAACACCGTGGCTGCCTGGAACAGACTGGTCAACGTATTTTTCACTCATTAAGATATATGGATCAACGCCTTTTTCTTCTGCTTCTTTTACATCTTCTGCGCAGAGAGTATCACGGCACCAACGGTAGCATGTTGCACCGGATACCTGTGGTCCTTCTACCTGGAATACACCGATGTTTGGTGTGGATGGAATCATCATACCCGTAAGGGCTTTGAAATCAGGTTTTGCAAGACCGATGGCAAGAAGACCGAATGTACCGATTGTTAAGGATACAGCTCCATCTTCCACAACGCCTGCACCCATAGCGGAAAGCTGCTGGTCACCGGAACCTGCTACAATCTTAGTTCCTACAGCAAGACCTGTTTTTTCTGCTACATCTTCTTTGATGGTTCCTACAACATCACATGCTTTGCAAAGTTTTGGGAATTTGGCTGGGTCAAAATCAAGAGCTTCCATGATTTCCTGGGACCAGTCAAGAGTATTCACATCGATAAGACCGCTTACCGTACCATCTGATACTTCTACTGTAAATTCATCTGCACCAAATGCGTACTGAACAAAACTTCCTACTGTGGAGAAGTATTTTGTTTTTGCATATGTTTCAGGCTGTTTTTCTTTTACCCAGTAATATTTGGTAATTGCGAAAATATTGCCGCCCGGCATACCTGTAATCTCATTACGACGTTCCGGCCCAATCTTTTCATTGATTTCTGCCATCAGTTCTTCGGAACGGGAATCTAACCATACGTAGAATTTGTCATCGATTACATTATAATCTTCATCTACTAAACAGAAGCTGGAACGGTTTACGGAGAAACTGATTGCTTCGATATCGTTCTTGTCTACGCCGGAAGTTTCTACTGCTTCTTTTACTGCTTCAAATGTAACACCAAGAAGGAAATTTGCACCAACTTCTACCCAGTCAGGGTTTGGATAATTTAATGCATACTCTCTATAGCCTTTCCCGTAAATGTTACCCTGAAGATCAAGAACCATGGCTTTGGAACCGGTTGTACCTACGTCTACGCCTACTACATATTTACTCATCGTTTATCTCCTTCCATGTGGGGGATTCTTCACTTACATACACGAAAAGCAGGATATTCTCTATCCCGCTTTCCAATTGTCAAAACAGATATTCTGTTCAAGTACGCTCCTCGTACTTGGGCGAGGTGCGCATCGTGCTTGCACGACATATTACCTCTGGCGTACCTATGCCATCCGCCAGAGGCACAAGATCAGCGGGAGTGTAACTCACTGCTGATATTATCCGTTCTTATTCACCTTTGTAAGGCGGTACCATTCCGATTGCACGCATAGTATCAAGTGCGTTAATAATCTCAGGTGCTGCTCTTGTACCGATTAAGTCAGCTCCAGCCATCAGGAATGCATATGCATTCTGAGGACGAGGGAATTTTACACCTGCTACTTTGGATTTGGTTGCAGAACCTTCTACCGCATTCTTCATAATAAGGAACTGTTCCATGCTAGGTCCGTCAAACTGTCCGGAAGATGTCTTAACATAATCAATTCCTGCTTCCGCTACATAAGTAGCAGCTCTCTTGATTTCATCGTCTGTTAAGAAGTTTACTTCCAGGATACATTTTGTAACATTGCCCTGAGCAGCTTCTTTAAATACGCGGAGCTGTTCTTTAACATCTTCGTAAAGTCCGCTTCGCAGTGCACCGATGTTCATAACCATATCAAGTGCTGTTGCGCCGAGTTTTACTGCTTCTTCTGTCTCTTTTCCTTTCATGTAAGCTGTGCTTACACCAAATGGGAAGTCAAGACCAACACCAACAAGAATATCGGTTCCCTCTAATTCACGTACCATGGTAGGAACCCAATAGTTTGTTGCTGCGTAAAATGCTGCACAGTTGTACTTCTTCGCTTCCTGACATCCTTTGATGATGTCCTCCTGTCTGGAATTCTTCGGTAAAACAGAGTAATCAAAGCATTTACCAAGATCCCACTTCGTCATTTTACTAAGATCGACCATACATTAACCTCCTTTACATGTATATACATCTAAGTATAAGTTTATACTTTTCATAGTCTTTTGTCAACCTAACTATGTACATTCTGTACAAAAAAGAAGGAGCCCTGCGGGCTCCTTCTGTCACTATTCATGAAACGCTTTATTCAATTCTTCTGTTCCAGGAAGTACAAATCTTCCGTCTTCAATTAATGCAATTTTTGTTCCGTCTTCCTTTACTACTTCAATCAATCCAAGCTCGTTGTATGGAATGGTGATATCTGTATGGCAGTTAAAGTATGCCTTAGATTCATCCTCATGGCGGAGAAGAGAACACTCGTTGTCTTTTGCCACAATCTGCTTTCCATTTGGATTATAGAGGGCTTTGTCTTCTGCATGAGAATAACAAGTGTCGCCTACTGCAAAATGCGGTCCCATCTTTTCTGCAATGAGGATTGGAAGTTTTGCTTCGATGCCATAATCTTTCGCCATCTGGTAAGCAGTTGTATTTGTTCCGATAGCAAATTCTCCAAGAGGAAGGGTGTCATGATGGAAAAGAACATTTTCTCTTAAGAACGCAAGATTTTTTTCTTC
This sequence comes from Lachnospiraceae bacterium, assembly GCA_015057665.1. Taxonomy (GTDB): domain Bacteria; phylum Bacillota; class Clostridia; order Lachnospirales; family Lachnospiraceae; genus SIG292. The sequence goes on from SVDY01000061.1 coordinate 4,959, forward strand.
CTCTTCAAAGTTTGTACAAGTATATTCGGAAATCATGCCATCTTTAAAATGAATCTCTAAATTTTTATAGAATAACTCATTCAGGTATACCCCGGTTACATGAAGCACACCATTGGTTCCTATAAGTTTCGGAGAAGTGAAAACTTCACCCACAGGAATATTTACATCCGCAAGACAGTTCTCAAAAAGAGTCTCTTTGGAAGGATCCGTAAGTGGAGCAAGTGCTACCATCAGGTCTGTCTTGTTGTCGCCTTTACCAAGAATATGAACATATTCTCCCTGGTCTAAGGCATCAATGAGACTCTGCTGGATTTCATGATACATGTGTTTATCAAGTGTGTTCACTTTTACGATTTCATCGAAAATCTCTTCAAAGTTTTCACCAATCTCCGGTACCGGGTAGGCGATGGCAGTAAAACTTCTCTCTAATGGATTGATATACTGGTTTGTAATCTTTCCGGATTCACTTGCATACTCTACATATAATTTCTGCTGTTTGTCATTGAAACGATATGCGTTCTCTTTGTCTTCCGGTGTAAAAGGCACTTCGCCAAATGTCATAATTACAGCAGGACCGCCATATACCGACGCCGGTTCTTTATAATCTTCATAAGCAGCTTTTAAATTCTGCAGCTTTCTGTCAATGAAAGCTTTGTCAAAAAAGGCTGCCATGTCATATCTATGATCATAGTCATACTGTCTGTTCGGACTTGTGGATACATATCCCACTCTTCCTTTTGGATTTCTATGCATAGCAGATACCGCATTTCG
>SVDY01000062.1 GCA_015057665.1 Lachnospiraceae bacterium
TTCTGCATAACAGGACTTGAATAGTTGTCGAAGCAGTATGTGTCAGCTAAGCTTCCTGATGGATTTACTTTACCATTTAAGATTTCTGCTACTGCATTGATACCTGTCTGACCTACACCGCCAATCCAAAGTGTTGCGTCTACACCATATTCATTGTTCTTTAAGAAATCAAGCTGAAGGGCGTTGGATGTATTGATAAGTACAACGATTTTTGAAATCTTTCCTTCATCTTTCATGGATTTGATGTTGGACATCATTTCTTTTTCTACATCATTTAATGCAAGGTAGTTCTTACCATCGCCTAATTCATGATCAAAGTAGCTGTCTGCACCTTCGCCGCCGATACGAGATAATACTACAATTGCTGCATCTCCATATTCGGATACAGAATCAATTACATCATCAGTGTATACACTCCATGGAGCTTCCACGATCTCAGCAGAGCCGTATCCGCTTGCTGTTGCAGAATCCTGCACAACTGCACCTGCATTGCCGCGTGTATAATCTTTTGCTTCACCTGTAAGATAGAAATCCCATAATGTCTGGTTTACTGCGAAACCTTCTTTTTCTAATGCAACTTTTAAGTTATCGCATTTAGAACTGTCTACATTACCGGAACCAGTACCACCGTATACGATGTTTACAGAGGATGTGGAGAATAAACTTACTTTAGATCCCTGTGCTAAAGGAAGGGTATTATTCTCATTTGTTAAAAGAGATGCGCCTTCTGCTTCTACCTGTTTTACAAGAGCTGCACCGGCTTTTGTTCTCTCCTCTTCATTTGCGAAATAACTTTCATAATAAACTGCGTTTGGATCTTCGTTCTCAAGCTCCCAGAATGTTCCACCAAAGAATAATGTAATGGTGTTGTCGAACATAGAAGAGATTACGAACATCGCTGTGAAAGCAATTGCGAGCATTCCACTTAAAATAGAAACCAGTTTCCATGGTCTTCTTGCTCTTTTTAAAGCTTTCTTGTAGGCTTTTTTACGAGCCTTTTTTTCTTTTTTGTTTTCTCCCATTTTGTTTCTCCTTTAAAAAATTGCGTATCTTACAAATGTATGATACATTATACGTAGATGAAACTATTGTATCATCCACGTCACATTTAGGTCAATTAAATGACGAAAAAAATCCACCATGCCCATACTATTTTATATGTTTTGTATCACCTATATGAAAAGCTTAGGATATAAACAAAACACAGATAAGGAATCACTATTATGACAAATCAGGAATCCAAAGCTCTTACCCGGGAAGCCATTAAAATCGGTTTGGTTCAATTAATGCAAACACAATCTTTTGACGAAATCACGGTAAGTTCCATTTTAAAACGCGCCGGTGTATCAAGATCCGGTTTTTACCGCAACTATCCTTCCAAAGAAGCTGTTTTACAGGAAGTAGCGGAAAACTTCTATACCCATATCTCCAGCTATTTTTTAGATATTGTAAAATCCAAGCATGACACAGAACGATATGTCACCCTCTTTCGTTCTTTAAAAGAACAGCCGGACATGGTTCAGATGTTTTTAGCCGGTGAGCAAAAAAACAGCTATTTAAAGATCTCCAATACATATGTTGAAGAACACTATTCTCATCTGCCCATGGAACAGCAATACTGTGTGATTGCTCTGTGGCGCGGAGTGCGTGAAATCACCATCCGCTGGCTTGAGAACGGAATGGTGGAACCGCCGGAAGTAATGGGGGCTCTCATTACAACATTATTTAATTTTGATGCAGTGCCTCTCGATTAAGTATAAACAATCTGTCCGTCATATATGCACGACTTTCTCAATAACTAAGCATTCTGCAGTCTCGATGCCCCTTGTCGAAGAAAATAGGGGAGCTTAACGCTCCCCATCATTTTTAATAAGTTTCCTTACAGCTTCAATTGCCACTTGAATAGCAAGATCTGTATCATGTACAACCGGATTTTCAAGTCCTGCTGCCTCTCTTTCCTGATTGGCAACGACTAAGAAACAGGAACCTGCCCGAACACGAAGATAACTGGCTACAATAAATAATGCTGCAGATTCCATCTCGGATGCAAGACATCCCATTCTCTTCCATGCTTCCCATTTATTCAAAAGCTCATAACTGACTGGTTTGATTCCCGGTTCATGCTGTCCATAGAAAGAATCTTTGCATTGTACAACTCCTACGTGGTAGAATGTGTTCTTTTCTTTTGCTGCCTGCACTAAGGCATTTGTTATATCAAGGTCTGCTACAGCCGGAAATTCAATCGGCGCATATTCTTTGCTGGTTCCTTCCATTCGGATCGCACCTGTAGCAATTACCACGTCTCCACTCTTGACATCTAACTGCATTCCTCCGCATGTGCCAATACGAACAAAGGTATCTGCTCCTGACTTAACCAGTTCTTCCATGGCAATAGATGCAGAAGGTCCTCCGATTCCTGTTGATGTCACACTTACCTTTACTCCTTCAAGGTAGCCGGTATAGGTCACGTACTCACGGCTGTCTGCAATTAATTCGGCATGATCAAGATATTTTGCAATCTTTGCACAGCGTTTTGGATCGCCAGGCATAATCACATAGCGTCCCACATCTCCAGGTCCCACCTGAATATGATATTGTTTGTTCGGATTTTCAGAATAATTCATATGTCCAGCCTCCTTTCCTTAAGCAAGGTTTCCGGGACCAAATCCCATTGGCATTAATTCACTTAAAGTAAAAATCTCATATTGTTCTGTACTTGTCGCCAGGATAATCTGAAACTCATCCGGATTACAGAATTCCATCATGACCTGACGACACACACCGCAAGGTGCTGCGTATTCTGTAAGAATTCCGTCTTTACCTCCCACGACACAGATTGCCTGAAAATCACGGACACCTTCGCTCACTGCTTTGAAAAATGCAGTTCTTTCTGCGCAATTTGTTGGAGTATAAGCGGCATTTTCAATATTACATCCGGTGTATATTTTATTGTTTTTCCCAAGCAAGGCTGCTCCTACTTTGAAGTTGGAGTAAGGTGTATAGGAATAGTTTAATTGTTCGATTGCAGTTTGAATCAGATCTATAATGGTTTCTTTTTGTAACATAAAATCACCTTCCTGCTCTTATATTTATATTTTTATTATATAGGATTAGGCGGTAAATTTCTATCATTATTGTAATTTTAAAAGCATTCCTGAAAAAGGCATCAAAGTACAAAAAAGAAACCATTGATGAAATTGTGCAGTTGCTGCATGAGCTAGACTAAACTTCAAATATGTCATATTTTTAAAGGAGATTCCAATCCTGAGCAAACAATCCTGCTGCCCCGCCGGTATGTACAAAGAGCACATGATCATCAGGTCCATAAGAACCTTCTCTTGCCCTCTTAATCAGTCCAGCAAACGCTTTCCCTGTATAGCAGGTGTCAAGAACAATTCCTTCCAATCTCATCATCATGGAGATAGCTTCATTTCCCTCTTCGGAAGGAATGGAATAACCCGGCCCCCACATTTCTACCAAATCCGGAACAGGGATAGGAACTTTCACTCCCATTAAGTCAGCTGCTTCCTTCATTAACTGTGGAACAATGACATCAAAAGGATCATTATCGACCATGGAGCACATAACATGAGTATCCGGAAGGTACATCTGTGCGCCAAGTACTGTGCCGGCTGCCGTTCCACCGGAACCACAGGCACATACAATATGGTCAAAATGCTGCCCGAATTCGGCGATTTCTTTCATGCAGTCAACGTATCCTAATGTTCCAAGGGCGTTGGAGCCGCCGCATGGGATTTTGTATACTTTACGGCCAAGTTCCTGTCCGATTCTGTCCATCTCTTCATAGATGTCATCATAACTGTCTGTATCAACAAATCGTACTTCTACTCCCATAAGCTTATTTAAAATCTGATTTCCTCTACAAGAGGTTACACCTCTTTTCTTTAGCACTAAGATGCAGTCCAGTCCCAATCGAAGGGCACATGCAGCAGTTAACATAGCATGATTACTCTGTGCCTGACCGGTTGTCATTACAAGGTCATATCCCTGTTTTTTGGCATCTGCTAAAAGGTATTCCAGTTTTCGTACTTTGTTGCCTCCTAAAGCAACGCCGCAAAGGTCATCTCTTTTGATCCAGACATTGGTGCCCAGTTCACGACTGATGTTTGGAAGTCTGTGGAGGGGTGTTGGGAATATTCCTAATGATTGTTTTTCGAATTCTTTCATGTTCATAATTCCTTTCTCTATTGACTATATTTGCTTCAGATAAGTACACACGGCATATAATGGGACATTCGTCATCCAATCCTGTTCTCTATAATTAGACATAGAACTACGTAATGCAATCTCTGGCTTGTATTTTTCACAATATGCCCGCAAACTTTTCGCCTGAAGATTCTCCTCCGCTTTTACTTCAATTGGAATAATATACTGACCTTGCTGTACTACAAAATCTAATTCACCTGAAGAATTATCTTTTGTAAAATAGTATAGTTCTTTTCTATTAGAAACAAGCTGCTGTGCCACAAACTGTTCCGTCAATGCACCTTTAAATTCTTCGAAGACTTTATTCCCTTCTAATAGAATTCGTGGTTCCAGATTACCTTTTGCCGCAAGAAGCCCAACATCCAACATGTAAATCTTAAATGTACTCATCTCCGTGTATGCAATTAAGGGCATTCCCGGTTTTGTAATGCGTGTACTTTTTAATATTAGTCCACAATCCAGCAACCATTGAATGGCCAGTTCAAAATCCTTCGCTCTGGCCCCTTCTCTTATGATACCATATATAAATTTCCTATTTTTTTTTGCAAGCTGCATTGGAATTGACTGCCAGACCATCTGGATACGAGGAACGATTTCTTTAGGTGCATGTTTCGAAAAGTCGGTGGAGTAATATTCAAGTAATGCATTTTGTACATTTCGAACTTCATACATATCATCTGTATCAAGATAAGTTTGAACTGCTTCCGGCATTCCGCCTATATAATAATAATGTCGTAACAAATCAATATATTTACTGCTAAATGCATTGATTGTTTGATAATCACCTGATTCCAGTAATGTAAAAAGTCCATCTTCTCCTATTGCACATAAGAATTCTTCGAAATTCAAAGGATATAAATTCAGAAAATCTACTTTTCCAACAGGAAAGGAAGTGCCTGCGTGAAGCGCAACTCCTAACAAAGAACCCGCAGCTATAATATGATATTCCGGTGCATCTTCATAAAAATATTTTAAGGAAGACAGCGCCTTGGGAACTTCCTGAATTTCATCAAATATTAATAATGTGTTTTCAGGATCAATATTTTTCCCTGCTTCTATTTTAAGAGCAGACAGGATTCTTTTAATATCCATATCCAGAGAAAAGACCTGTTTCATTCGTTCATTGTTATCAAAATTAATATAAATGGTGTTTTCATAATGTAAACGACCAAATTCTTTCATAATCCAGGTCTTTCCCACCTGTCTTGCACCACGAATGATTAAAGGTTTTCTACGTGTTTTGGTTTTCCATTTTAATAAATCCTGCATTAAGAATCTTTCCATATCGCACCTCCTATCCTATATTATATTCAATATAACATTTTTCATGCGCACTTTCAATTAAATAATTCATTTTTCATGCGCACTTTCACAGAAGTATTACATTTTTCATGCGCACTTTTATCAAGGAGTAAATTGAGGGGTAAATTGAAATCTCAACCTCCAGTTTGCAAGACTAACTTCTAGTTGAATATTTTTTGCAAAACTAACTTCTAAAA
>SVDY01000030.1 GCA_015057665.1 Lachnospiraceae bacterium
GTTGTTGTTTTACCTACTCCGCCTTTCTGATTGGCTATTGCAATTATTCTGCTCATTCTTCTCAACTCCTTCCAATTTATATTATCCTTTTCGGATGGGTGATTCGATTACCATTATAACACTAAATATTCTTTACTTCTACTTGAAATATTATTTTTTCTTTTTCCTACAAAAAATGTTTCACGTGAAACATTTTTTTATTCTTTCTTACAATTTTTCATTTTAAAATTATATCTTAATGTTTTCTGTATGTTTCACGTGAAACATTATCTTCTATATTTTCTATGTTTCACGTGAAACATGGCAGATTGCAAGAATATATACTATATGTTATACTTTGTTGTGTTGTATAACATAATATAAGGAAGTGATTCTTATAAAACAATCAAAAACAAACACCTACTTATTTGAATCCATGCCAATTCCAAATGCTGTAGCAAAACTATCTATTCCCATGGTAATCAGTTCCCTTGTTACCGTAATATATAATCTGGCAGATACTTATTTTGTAGGAATGTTAAATAACCCTATTCAAAATGCAGCAGTAACATTGGTTTATCCTGTCATGCTGGCTTTTAATACAGTGAACAATTTATTTGGTGTAGGTACTTCCAGTATGATGAGCCGTAAGTTAGGCGCCGGAGAGTATGATAAAGTAAAAACTTCTTCTTCTTTTGGTTTTTGGGGCGCTATTATGTGTTCCACCTTTCTTGCTCTTATATGCACTGTTTTTAAAAACCCATTACTTCATCTTTTAGGAGCTGATACAGAAACAATTACTGCTACATCAAATTATATGTTTTGGACAGTAAACTGTGGAGCTGTACCTGCTATCTTAAATGTTGTTATGGCATATATGGTGCGTTCAGAAGGAGCCGCCCTTCATGCCAGCATTGGAACAATGAGTGGCTGTATTTTAAATATTATTTTAGATCCTTTATTTATCTTACCTGAGTTTTTAAATATGGGAGCAGCGGGTGCCGGCTTAGCTACTTTTCTATCAAATTGTGTAGCTTGCCTATATTTCTTTTCACTCAATATTATAAAGAAAAATCATACTTATGTATGTTTTAAAATATCTCAATTAAAATATGTTACAAAAGATATTTCACTGGGTATTTTAGCAGTAGGAATTCCGGCTTCCATCCAAAATTTCTTAAATGTAACAGGCACAACGATCCTTAATAATTTTACAGCTTTTTATGGTGCATCTGCCGTAGCGGCAATGGGAATATCTCATAAATTATTTATGATTCCTTCTCAGATTGCACTTGGCTTTTCCCAGGGCGTAATGCCATTGGTAAGTTATAATTTTGCCAGCGGAAATCGTAATAGAATGAAAAATGCCATCACCTTTGCATTTAAAATCATGGTTCCTATTATGCTGACTATTACCCTGGGATATTATGCCGGATCGAAGCAGCTGATACAACTCTTTATTCGAAATGAAGAAATTATTTCTTACGGAACTATATTTCTTCGAAGAATGTGTATTGGTATGATTTTCTTAACAACGGATTTCATGGTAATTGGAGTCTTCCAGTCTTTAGGGCTTGGAAAGAATGCTTTAATATTTGCAATTCTCAGAAAGATTATTTTAGAAATACCTTTACTTTTTATCTTAAATCATTTCCAACCTTTATACGGACTTGCATCTGCTCAATCTATTACAGAGATGGTACTTGCAACAGTTGCAGTCATAATGTTACTTAAAATATTCAAACAAAATCAAAATGTTTCACGTGAAACATAACAATCACCGGAAGCGCCAGAAGGCTCATTCCGGGATTGTAAGCGGTCGCCAAGGTCTCGAGCAAGCTCGGACTTTGGCTCGTCGCTGACACAAAAAAAGGTTGTTGCAGATTTTGCAACAACCTTTTTACTTACATCTGTTCCGGACAGCCAATACCTAATAAAGATAAAGCATCCTTTAATACATGTTTTGTAAGAACTACAACTTTTAATCTTGCTTTCTTCACTGCTTCATCTTCTACGTTAATCTGGCAGTCATGATAGAATTTATTAAATGCCTGAGCAACTGCCATAGCAAAACGAGAAACAATGAAAGGTTCTAATTTTTCAGAAGCATCTTTTACAACTACTGGATATCTGCTGATTTCTTTTAACAGATTCATAGAAGCTTCATCTGTAAGTACACTGTAATCAATATCTTCATCTACTGTTGCCACGCCGGCTTTACGAAGAACACTTGCTGCTCTGGCATAAGTGTACTGTACATAAGGTCCAGTCTCACCATCAAAGTTAAGGATTTTCTCCCATGTGAAAGAAACATCTTTTATTCTCTGGTTATATAAGTCATTGAAAAGAATGGCACCGATACCAACAATCTGAGCAACTTCATCTTTATCTGGAAGATTAGGATTCTTTTCTTCAATGATTTCTCTGATTTTAGAGATAGACTCTCTTAAAATATCTTCCGCATAGATAATATTACCGCTTCGTGTAGATAATTTACCACCTTCTAAGCTTACTAAACCGTAAGGAACGTGAACCATATCTTTGCTCCATTCATTTCCCATAAGTTCAAGAACTTTGAAGAACTGAGCAAAATGTAATTTCTGTTCATTACCTGTTACATAGATGCACTTAGAGAAATCATAAGTATTCTTTCTATAAATAGCAGCTGCAAGGTCTCGGGTAGCATAAATGGAACTTCCGTCTTTTTTCATAATAAGACATGGAGCCATATTATATTCATCTAATGGTACGATAAATGCACCTTCACTCTCAACGAGTAAATCTTTTTCTTTTAAAGCATCAACCACTGCACCCGTCTTATCTCTGTAAAAGCTTTCTCCATGATAGGAATCAAATTCCATTCCCAATAATTTATAAGTTCTCTTATATTCAATTAAACTAATATCTTTGAACCACTGCCAGATAGAAAGAGCTTCTTCATCTCCCTGTTCCATCTTTACAAACCATGCTCTTGCTTCATCGTTTAATGAATCATCTTTTTCTGCTTCAGCATGGAATTTAACGTAGATTCTCATTAAAGCTGCTACGCCGTCTTTTTCGATTTCTTCTTTGTTACCCCAGTTTTTGTAAGCAACGATCAATTTACCGAATTGTGTACCCCAGTCACCAAGATGATTGATTCTTTCCACATGGTATCCCATCTTTGAGAAAATTTTATAAATAGAGTTACCAATAATAGTTGTTCTTAAATGACCAACATGGAAGTTTTTAGCTACATTAGGAGAAGAATAATCAATACAGATTGTCTTTCCTTCTCCTTCTTTGGAAGAACCAAAATTATCTGCAGATGCAGCAAGAATCATCTGTTTTGCAAACTGTTCTTTGTTTACATAAAAGTTTAAGTATCCGCCTGCATTTTCAACGGAAGATAAGAAATCAGCAGGTTCCATCTTGTTCTTTAAATCTTCTGCGATCATCTGTGGTGCTTTTCTATATACTTTTGCAAGACGGAAACATGGAAATGCGAAATCTCCCATCTCCGGTTTTGGCGGAATTTCAAGTAATTTTTCAATTTCAGGCTGTTCCAGTTCTGTAATATAACCGGCAATGTACTGAACTACTTTCTGTTTCATATAACTCTCCTTAATCTTATTCCAGGAATAATCTTTATCACTGATCATTCTCTTTTTTTTCTGTATTACATATTCTGTTTACAAAATTAAAATCATAGGTATAATAATCTAACACTTCATCTTCTAATAACATATATAAAGTAATATTAATCTTATCTTCTATATGTTTCACATCAATAATAACAGAATCCATCTCTATACTCTCTATTGTTGAACTAATCGTATAAGTAAGAATACGGATCAGATTTCCATTAAATTCTGTGGAAGTAATCATATTTCCTTCATCAAAATCTGTGAGAAACTCAATATGACTGTATTGATTCTCTAAAAAAGAAACAACAGCAAGAAGCATTTCTTTCAAATCATCAGAAACACCAAAATTGTCTTCTTTTTCTTTTACCATAGACTGAATAAATGTAATATATTCTTTGATTTCTTTCATGGAATCGTCAATTGAATTTACATTTATTTCCAATTTATGAATTTGATTGCTTTTTTCTTTTTCTTCCTCTTTCTCATTACCAAAATAGATTGTATTTGTAAAAGGATAAAAAATACGTTTTCTCTCTTCTATCTTTTTTCTATTGAAAAAAAGGTCTTTATTATTTGACTCTTCTGTCTCCAAACGTATTTTCTGACTTAAAATATCTTCTCTTTCCTCTGAAAGACGCATATATTCTTTTGTCAGATATTCTCTTAACTTTTCAAACATGACTACATCTTTCATGAAAATCTCCTTCGTAACAGAAATGTTTTGAATCTTCTATTCATAAGCAAAGTCTATCATACCTTAATTTATCTAAAATGAAAAGCATTTTTTACTTTAATGGTTCTTTTCCAGGTAAACCTGCTTTTCTTGGATATTTCTTTGGAGTCTTTTTTTCTTTTTTGATTTTTACAAAAATTCTCTCCATATCGGTTTCCGGAAGTTCAAAAGTAATGATATCTTCCACTATTCCGCCCAATATAAATAGAGCCTTCTTAACTTCTTTTAATTCTTCTTTTACTTTTCCGCTCTTATATGAAATAAAAAAGCCGCCTTCTTTTACATAAGGAATACAATATTCACTAAGAGTAGTCAGATTTGCAACTGCTCTAGATACGCAGTAATCAAACTGTTCCCTGTATTCTGTTTTTCTGGCATAATCTTCTGCTCTTCCATGAAGAGCCTCTACTTTTTCCAGACCTAAAGCTTCGATTACTTCTTTTAAGAAAAGAATTCTTTTATTTAAAGAATCCAGCAATACAATATTCAGATTTGGAAATGCAATTTTTAATGGAATTCCCGGAAAACCGGCACCGCATCCCAAATCAAGGATGTATTTTTCCCCTGACAGATCACAGGCTTTAATGAGAGAAATACTATCAATAAAATGTTTATCGATTACTTCTTCCCATTCTGTAATCGCAGTAAGATTCATCACTTTATTCTTTTCTACAAGCATTTCATAATATATTTTAAACTGCTCAAGCTGTCTGTCGGAAAGTTCCACTCCAAGGGCATTTGCTTTTCTTTTAAAATTATCCATTTATTTTCCTCTCTGGCTTGTAAGATATACGAGCAGTACAGATACATCAGCAGGAGAAACACCACTGATTCGGCTTGCCTGTCCGATGGATCTTGGACGGAATTTGTTTAACTTCTGAACAGCTTCAATACGAAGACTTCCGACTTCCTCATATACAATATCTTCAGGAATCAGTTTTTCTTCCATCTTTTTAAACTGTTCTACCTGTTTCATCTGGCGTTTAATATAACCATCGTATTTTAAGTTGATTTCAACCTGGTCTGTTACCTCTTTTGGAAGACCCGGACGCTCATCATCAATCTCCTCTAATACATCGTAAGATAATTCCGGACGACGGATAAGGTCTGCTAAAGATAATGCAGTCTTTAACGGAGTGGATTCATGAGCTTCTAAGAAAGCCTGTACTTTCTTGTTGGCACCAATCATCTTAGTACTTACTCGTTCTGTCTCCTGTTCGATCATTTTTTCTTTCCACAAAAGATGTTCATATCTCTCATCACTGATCAGACCAACATCATGACCAATTTTAGTAAGACGAAGGTCTGCATTATCCTGTCTCAGAATCAATCTATATTCCGCTCTGGAAGTCATCATACGATATGGTTCATGGGTCTCCTTCGTTACAAGGTCATCGATTAAGACACCAATATAGGCCTGGGAACGATCAAGAACAATCTCTTCTCTTCCCTGAATCTTCATGGCTGCATTGATACCGGCAAGGATTCCCTGTCCGCCTGCTTCTTCATAACCGGAACTTCCGTTGATCTGTCCTGCACTGTAAAGACCGCTGATTGTCTTAAATTCCAGTGTGGAACGAAGCTGCATTGGATTGATACAGTCATATTCAATGGCATAGGCATTTCTTACGATTTTTGCATTTTCAAGACCTTTTACAGAACGATACATAGCATACTGTACGTCTTCCGGAAGGGAACTGGACATGCCGCCGATATACATTTCATTGGTATTCTCTCCTTCCGGTTCGATAAATACCTGATGTTTGTTCTTATCTGAGAATTTTACCACCTTATCCTCGATGGATGGACAGTATCTAGGTCCTGTACCTTCAATTGCACCGGAGAATAAAGGTGATCTGTGAAGGTTGGCGCGGATTATATCATGAGTTTCTTCATTGGTATATGTGAGCCAGCAGGAAATCTGGTCTCTCTTAATATCTTCTTCTGTATTAGTAAAGCTGAATGGAACGATTTCCTCGTCCCCTTTCTGCTCTTCCATCTTACTGAAATCAATAGAATTCTTATCAATACGAGCCGGTGTGCCCGTTTTAAAACGATAAAGTTCAATGCCGTTATCCAGTAATGACTGACTTAATCCTACAGCTGCAGGAAGACCGTTTGGACCTGTCGCATGGCTTACATCACCATAGATACATCTTGCTTTTAAGTAAGTTCCAGTTGTCATGATAACTGCTTTCGCATAATAGGTTGCTCCGGAATATGTTTTTACACCTTTAATTACCTTATCTTCTACAATAAGTTCCGTTACTTCCGCCTGTCTTACTGTAAGATGTTCTGTATTAAATACAACCTTTGTCATCTCACGCTGATAAGCTTCTTTATCTGCCTGTGCCCGTAAGGAATGAACTGCAGGCCCTTTTGATTTATTTAACATCTTGGACTGGATAAATGTTTTATCAATATTTTTGCCCATCTCACCGCCTAAAGCATCAATTTCCTTTACCAGATGTCCTTTGGAACTTCCTCCAATATTGGGATTACAAGGCATCAATGCAATATTGGAAATGCTTACGGTGAACATGATCGTCTCCATGCCAAGTCTTGCAGCCGCAAGAGCCGCCTCGCAGCCTGCATGTCCGGCACCGATAACAACCACATCATAATTTTCTGTAATATGTGCCATATCTATTTCCCCATACAAAATTCACTGAATATCTTATTCACAAGATCTTCTCCCATGGATTCTCCTAAAATATAACCAAGATGCTCATAAGCATCTGTAAGATCAATGGAGAAGAAGTCCTCCGGCATTCCCATCTCAATACTTCCAAATACCATATTTAAGCTGTCAGAAGCCTGTTTCAGACTATTCTTATGTCTCATATTCGTGATATAGATTTCATCGTTAAAATTAAGCTTCCCTTCAAAGAAAAGGGATTCCAGTTTTTCATATAATTCATCAAGACCTGTCTCTTCTTTGGCTGAAAATGTGATAACATCTTTATGAAGATATTCTTTTATCTCTTCTTCTCCCACTACTTTATCAAGGTCTGATTTATTTAAAATTATAATTGTTTTTTTCTCTTTTAGATAGTCCATAATTTCAAAATCGCTGTCATCAAGATTCGAAGAACTATCCGCTACATAAAGGACAAGGTCTGCCTTTTCGATGGCATTCTTTGCCTTTTCAATTCCTATTTTTTCTACAATATCATCAGTTTTACGAATTCCTGCCGTATCAATCATCTGAAGAGGAATTCCTTTTATTAAAATACTCTCTTCCAGAGTATCTCTTGTGGTACCTGCGATATCTGTTACAATTGCTCTCTCCTCTCCTACTAAAAGATTAAGAAGAGAAGATTTTCCTGCGTTAGGCTTTCCTACAATGGCTGTTTTAATGCCTTCTTTTAAAATTCTTCCGTTATCTGCAGTACTTAATAACCCATCAATTTCTGCCTTCTGCTCTTTTACAACTTCATATAATTTATCACTGTAACCGTCCAGAGAAATATGTTCCGGATCATCTAATGCGGATTCAATAAATGCAATTTCATAAAGAATCTTATCTCTGATACTGTTAATTTTATTCTTTAAACTTCCGGAAAGCTGTTTTAAAGAGCTTTCCATGGCAAATTCATTTTTGGAATAGATAAGATCCATAACAGCTTCCGCCTGGGATAAATCGATTCTTCCATTAAAAAATGCTCTCTTTGTAAACTCTCCCGGCTCTGCAGGTCTGGCACCTGCTTCAATAATCGTCTCTAATACCTTCTTTACTACAACAACACCGCCATGGCAGTCAATTTCTACCACATCTTCCCCTGTATAGGATTTGGGACCTTTCATGAAAAGGGCAATACATTCATCAATGATTTTGCCGTCTTTATGAATTTTTCCATATGCTGCTGTATAAGTAGGCATTTTATCAAGCGATTTATTCTTATTTGCCGGCTGAAATACCTGATTACCAATCTTTACCGCATCTGGACCACTGATTCTGATAATACCGATTCCTCCATCAGACATGGCAGTGGATATTGCGGCAATTGTATCTTCCATAAACATATTGCTGCCTCCATAAATGTTTGAAAAGCTGCTGCAATAATTACTATCTGCAGCAGCTTCTGTCATTTCAATATAAAGATTTAAGCCTCTTTTTTGTAGCCGCCTCTTTTTAACATAACAACGACTTTGCGGTAAGGCTCTTCTCCTTCACTCTTTGTACATACATACTTATCGTTCTGTAATGAAGAATGAATAATTCTTCTCTCATAAGGATTCATTGGTTCAAGGTAAACAGACTTTCTTGTTCTTTTTACTTTGTATGCAATGTTTTTAGCGAGAGTTTCTAATGTTTCTTTTCTTCTCTCTCTGTAATTTTCTGTATCAATCTTAACACGAATGTATGATTCGCTTTCTTTATTTACATAAAGGCTTGTTAAATACTGAATAGAATCTAAAGTCTGTCCTCTTTTACCGATTAAGATACCCATATCCGGACCGGATAATTCGATACTCATATTCTCGTCATCTTCCATCTGAACCTTAATCTCTGTTTCTACTTTCATAGCGCCAAAGAGTCTGTCTAAGAACTCTTTCGCTCTTTCAGTCATGTCTGCTTTCTGTTCTACTTTAATAACAGCTGGTTTTGCAAACATTCCAAGGAAACCTGTGCTTCCTTCTGTTACAACTTCGTATTTTAAATCTGTGCTGGCAATACCTAAGGATACACTGGCATTTGTAATGGCATCCGCAAGTGTTTTGCCTTCAAAAGTTAACATTTCCATTATCGTCTGCCTCCCTTGTTATTGCGTTCGTTATATTCACGAACTAAGCCGGCTTTTTCTGCAAGGCTGCCTGGTTTTGCTTTTGGTGCATTGGCACTGCTGTAGCTAATTTCGTCAGCTTTGCTGTTATCGTAATTTCTTGCGTAATTCTTTGTTTTTGTTGCAGCTGCGGAATTAATAGAACCTGCTGCTTCTGGCGGCTGTTCCATTCCTGCTTTTTCCATAAGCTTCTGTGTGAAAGTTTTCTTTTTCTTCTTTTTAGAAGCTTTTTCCATGTTTTCTGCAATAAGCTTATCCATATCTACTGTTTCGTAGTATTTATTCATAATAATCTGCTGGAAAATCTGGAATACAGCTGTCATAATCCAGTAAATACCAAGACCTGCTGGGAATGAGAAGCACATTACCAATGACATAATAGGCATCATCATATTCATGCTCTTTGTCATGGAATTTGCCGGGTTATTTTCATCATTTCCCATATTCATAGTCTTCATTGCTAACCACTGGGTTAAGAATGCTAAAATAGGAATGATTAAATAAACAGACACTCTAAATCCAGGTGCATCTGCGATATTGATTCCTGCAAAAAAATTGTTGATTTCAATAATCTGAGCGGAAGCACCATTTACAGCCTCTGTAATACTTGGAAATGCTTCTGTTAAAGCTGCCCAGGAACCTGTTCTAAACTGAGAAATATAAGCAATTACATTATCAAGAGCAGGGTTTTCTGCTAATTTGTAAACTGCCTGAGCTTTCTCGCCAATAGTTACAATAACTTCTTCAAATCCTTTTTGCTGCATTAATGGCTCAGCAATCTGTGTATATAATTCCTTTAATCTTGGAATATAGAAAGGAAGATTACGGATTACCTGGAATAAAGCCATTAAAATTGGAAGCTGGATGAACATCTGAAGACAGCCGCCTGACATACTGATTCCGTACTTATCATAAACTGCCTGGATTTCTTCCTGCTGTTTCATCATAGATGCATTATCAGTTTTACCCTGATATTTCTTCTGAATCTTTGTGATTTCAGGCTGTACAAGCTGACTCATCTTTGAGAACTTTGTCTGCTTAATTGTCATTGGAAGCATTAAAAGCTTGATTACGATTGTAAAGATGATGATGCATAATCCCATGTTTACAATGCCAACTGCACTAAGCCCTTCAAAAATCAAGTTAAGAATAATACCCATTAATTTTGCAATCGGATCAATGATGAATGCAAGAATTGGGAAACTTGACTGTACTAAAAACATAATTGACCTCCTGTTTTAAGGGACCGGATCATACCCGCCCTTGGAAAAAGGGTTGCATCTTAATATTCTCCATATGCTAAGTAGTGTTCCTTTTATCGCGCCATGTTTTTCCAATGCCTCGATTGCATACTGAGAACAGGTCGGAGTATAGATACAGGTACTCCTGCCTTTAAGTGCCGATAAATATTTTCTGTAAAATTTAATTATATATATTAAAATATTCTTCATCTTGCTATCTCAACATATAATCAAATGATGCAGCTCAAGAAGATGCATAAATGCACTCTCAATCTGCTGGTAACTCTTATCTTTCGCGGCAGGCCGCGCAACAATAACAATATCCGCTCCAGCAGTTATCTCCTCTTTGTGGAGCCGGTATGCTTCCCGGATAAGGCGGGTCAACCGGTGGCGAACAACACTATTGCCTACTTTCTTGCTGACGGACATCCCAACACGAATCTCATTATTATCGTTGGGTAACACATACATAACCAGATATTTATTAGCTTTGGACTTACCGCCCTTATAAACTGCCTGAAATTCCCGGTTATTTTTCAAGGTATTGATATTTCTCATATTTCTACCCCTTTTAGGCAAAGAAAAAGAGAGCCTTAAAAAGAAAAGAAAAGGTCACAATGACTGCGACCTATGCTGATAATTTATTTCTTCCTTTTGCTCTTCTTCTAGCCAATACTTTTCTGCCGTTAGCAGTGCTCATTCTTTTTCTGAAACCATGAACTTTAGATCTCTGTCTCTTTTTTGGTTGGAATGTCATCTTCATGACTAAGGCCACCTCCTCGTACTAAAATATTAAGTGTTCATAAAACATCGCTTCTATTATATTGAAAGAATGCTTTAAAGTCAAGCAATTCTTATATTTTTTTTATTAATTTTGCTTATAAACATAAAAGAACATACAATACCCACAAAAGAAACAAGTTATCCACATTTTGTTTATAACGTGTGGATAAAACTGTGTTTTTTTGTTCACAAATCACTGATAATTCCATGAAAAGCCTTGTTTTACTGTTCTTTTTTGTTGTTATTCTTCTTGATACATTTATCCACAGCGTAATTTTGCTTTATTTAGTTTCTTCTTATTAAATAAGGCACTTTATTCTTTCAGTTACCCACAATTTATTCTTTTTCTTTACCCACAACCAACCACAATCTTTTACAGGAATCCATCATTGAAAAAAGTTTTAGAATGGGTTAGTATATAAAATAGCTTATAGTCTCTAAAAATATAGAAAGAAGCAGGAATACTTATGAAAAACTTTATTACAGAAAAATGGGATACCATTTTGTCCCTCATTATTCAGCAGCAGGGACTTACAGAAGTTGCTGTTAATACATGGATCCGGCCTTTCAAAGTATATGGTGTGACAGAAGATACTGTCACTTTTGTTTTAGACCAGCCCTTAAATGACGAAAGAGCAATCAGCTTCGTCAAAATGAAATTTTACGATTTATTTATTCAACAGGCGATCTTTGAACTGACCGGCAAGAACTATTCTGTAGATTTTATTCTCCAGAAAGACTTAAACAAGGCTCCTGAACAGGTAAAACCGGTAAAAATCCAGCCGGAAAACAAAGTTGCAAGCAATTTAAATCCAAAATATACCTTTGATACCTTTGTCGTTGGTAATAATAACAAACTGGCCCATGCTGCATCCGTAGCAGTAGCAGAAGCCCCTGGTGTATCTTATAATCCTCTTTTCTTATATGGGGGAGTAGGTCTTGGAAAGACACACTTAATGCACTCTGTTGCACACCATATTTTACAGAACAACAAAGATGCAAAAGTATTATATGTAACAAGTGAAAAATTCACCATCGAGCTGATCGATTCCATCAAACACGATAAGAATCAGCAGTTCCGTGATAAATACCGTAACATCGATGTTCTTTTAATCGACGATATTCAGTTTATTATCGGAAAAGAAAGTACACAGGAAGAATTCTTCCATACTTTTAATACACTTTATGAGGCAAAGAAGCAGATTATTATCTCCTCCGATAAACCTCCAAAAGATATGATTACTTTAGAAGAACGACTCCGTTCCCGTTTTGAATGGGGGTTAACTGCAGATATCCAGTCTCCTGATTATGAGACAAGAATGGCCATTTTGAAAAAGAGGGCAGAACTTGACGGACTTGATATTCCGGACGCAGTTATGGAATATGTAGCAAACAACATTAAGTCCAACATTCGAGAATTAGAGGGTGCCCTCAATAAAATCTGCGTTTATGCAAACTTAACCAAGAAGAATGAGCCAATTACTGTATCCATCGCTGAAGAAGCATTAAAAGACCTGATCAGTCCGGATGCCAAAAAAGAGATTACTCCGTCTATGATTGCTGAAATCGTGGCAAGCCATTACCATATTACAATGGATGATTTAATCTCCAAGAAAAAGAACAAAGAGATTGCATACCCTCGTCAGATTACCATGTATCTTTGCCGTAAACTTACAGACGCTCCACTTCAGACCGTAGGGAATATGCTTGGCAAACGAGATCATTCTACAGTCATTCACGGTATCGAAAAGATTGAAAAAGATTTAAAAAACAATCAGAGCTTACAGAACAACATCAACGTGTTGATAAAAAAGATTGATCCATCCAATTAATCCTTAAGTTATCCACACAGAACGTGAATAACCTGTTTCTTTACTGTGGAATTGAAACTTTTTCACTATTTTGCATGTTCATACTATCCACCTTCATCCACATTGGAAAAGCAAGGTATGAACATCTTAAAGGAAAGGGCATTTTCTTATATTTCAGGGGTTTCACGACTTATCAACGAAGTCACAGCCCCTACTACTAGTACTGCTAAATAGAACTATATATTTATATAAACATTTTTCCTGGAAGGAGTTATGCACACTATGAAATTCATTTGCAGACAGGACCAGCTCATGATCGGTGTTAACACCGTATTAAAAGCTGTTTCCACCAAATCTACCTTACCTATTTTGGAATGTATTTTAATAGAGGCTCAGAATCATCAGATTAAGCTGACAGCCAATGACATGGAACTTGGAATTGAAACAATAATAGACGGTGACATTTTAGAAGAAGGCAAGATTGCAGTAGAAGCCAAGTTATTCTCTGAAATCATCAGAAAACTTCCAAACAACGATGTAACTGTAGATGTGGCTGACAATTATCAGATGAAGATTACTTGTGAAAAGGCCAAATTTAACATTATGGGAAAACCGGGTGATGATTTTTCCTATCTTCCTGTAATTGAAAAAGAAAAAACAATCCGTTTATCCCAGTTTACATTAAAGGAACTGATCAGACAGACTATTTTCTCCATTTCAGATAACGAAAACAACAAACTGATGACAGGTGAATTATTTGAAGTGACAGGAAACAAACTCACTGTTGTTTCTCTCGACGGACACCGTATCTCTATTCGTAATATTGAATTAGAAGGAGAGAACGATCCTGTAAAAGTTGTTGTACCTGGTAAAACATTAAGTGATATCAGTAAAATTCTCTCCGGAGAATTAAATGATATGGTTAATATCTATTTCACAGAAAAACATATCTTATTTGAGATGGAAAAAACAAAAGTGGTTTCCCGTCTTTTAGAAGGAGAGTACTACAGAATTAACAGAATGCTCTCTCCTGACTATGAAACAAAGATTATTTTAAATAAAAAAGAATTATTCAGCTGTATTGACAGAGCAACTCTTTTAATCAAAGAATCCGATAAAAGACCGATTATTTTAACAATTGGAGAATCTCAGATGGAACTTCAGGTATCCACATCCATTGGTTCCATGAAAGAGGAGATGGAAATTACAAGAACCGGCAAAGACATTATGATCGGCTTTAATCCAAAATTCTTAATGGATGCGTTAAGAGTCATTGATGATGAAGAAATTACAATTTATATGGTGAATCCAAAAGCTCCATGTTTTATTAAAGACGAAAAGGAAAGCTATATTTATCTGATTTTACCGGTTAATTTTAATCATGCATAGTATTTATAGATAAGAGGAGCCTTAAGGGCTTCTCTTGCTATAAGTTTAGAAAGGAATAAAAATGAACTATATTACAATCAAAGATGAATTTATTAAACTTGGCCAGGCATTAAAACTTGCCGGACTTGTAGGTTCCGGTATTGATGCCAAGATGGTCATCCAGAACGGCGAAGTTACAGTAAACGGCCAAGTAGATGAAAGAAGAGGAAGAAAACTCTATCCTGGAGATGTATTTGAATATGACGGGAATCAGGTAGAAGTAAGAGGTTAAGAAATAAGAGATTAGGAAGTAACAGGTTATGCATATCAGTTCCGTAGAATTAAAAAATTACCGCAATTATGAATATGCTTCCATCCCTTTTCAAGACGGAATTAATATTTTGTATGGGGATAATGCACAGGGAAAGACGAATATTTTAGAGTCTCTCTATGTTTGCGCTACCACCAAATCTCACAGAGGAAGCAAGGATAAGGAACTGATTAGGTTGGAACAGCCGGAAGCCCACATCCGTATGATGGTGAATAAAAAAGGAATTGACCATAAAATTGACATGCATCTTAGAAAACAAAAGGGAAAAGGGGCAGCTATCGATGGAATGCCTATAAAAAAATCCAGCGAATTACTGGGTATGGTTCATATGATTTTATTTTCTCCGGAGGATCTTTCTATTATAAAAAACGGTCCTGGCGAAAGAAGACGTTTTTTGGATATGGAACTTTGTCAGCTTGATAAAATTTATATGAGCCACCTTTCCAACTATAATAAAGTGTTAAACCAGAGAAACACCCTGTTAAAACAGATATCTTTTCAGAAAGATTTGGCTGAAACACTGGACATTTGGGATCAACAAATGGTAAAATATGGGGTGAATATAATTAAAATTAGGGATACTTTCGTTAAAGAGTTAAATGAGATAATTTCTGTGATTCATGACAGATTATCTGGAGGACGGGAGCATCTCTTTTTGGAGTATGAACCAAGCGTTACAATAGAAAACTATGAGGAACAGTTAGGAAAAAGAAGAGAGCAGGATATTCGTATTCTTTCTACAGGAATTGGACCTCACAGAGATGACATCAGCTTTTTGGTAAATGACATGGATATTCGAAAGTTTGGTTCCCAGGGACAACAAAGGACAGCAGCCCTATCACTGAAACTGGCAGAGATTGAGTTAGTGGCAAGACGAATCAAGGACAAACCGGTATTATTGCTAGATGACGTTTTATCCGAATTGGATGGTAATCGAAAGAATTATCTTATGGATTGTATCAAAGGAATTCAAACGATTATTACCTGTACAGGTTTGGACGAGTTTGTAGAGGGAAGACTCCATATAGATCAGGTCATAAAAGTAACAAATGGAACAGTGAAATTAGAGAATCACGTTTGATAGAGTTTGATAGAAACAGGGGGAACAGTACAATATGGGTACAGACGTAAATAAGGGGCAGGAATATGGCGCCGACCAGATTCAGATTCTGGAAGGTTTAGAGGCGGTTCGTAAACGTCCCGGTATGTATATTGGCAGTACTTCTATCAGAGGATTGCATCATTTAGTATACGAGATCGTAGACAACTCTGTAGACGAAGCCTTAGCAGGTTACTGCGATACTATTGTTGTAACAATTAATAAAGACAATTCCATTACAGTCAAAGATAATGGACGAGGCATTCCTGTAGGTATTAATGAGAAAAAAGGAATACCTGCAGTAGAAGTGGTATTTACTATTCTTCATGCCGGCGGCAAATTCGGCGGAGGAGGATACAAGGTATCAGGAGGTCTTCATGGCGTAGGTGCTTCCGTAGTAAATGCTTTATCCAACTGGCTGGAAGTAGAGATTCATAGAGATGGTAAGATCCATAAACAGAGATATGAGAGAGGAAAAGTAATGTATCCTCTCGAAGTAGTAGGTGAAACAACTCATACAGGAACGGTGGTGCATTTCCTTCCGGATGACAGCATCTTTGAAGAAACTGTATTTGATTTTAATACTTTAAAACAGCGTCTCCGTGAGATGGCATTTCTTACCAAGAATTTAAAAATCGTATTAAGAGACAAGAGACCGGATGAGATGGTGGCACTCACATTCCACTATGAAGGCGGTATTAAAGAATATGTTGAATATCTCAATAAGAGTCATGAAGCTCTTTACAGTGATGTTATTTATGCAGAAGGACAAAAAGGCGATGTATATGTGGAAGTTGCCATGCAGCACAATAACTCCTATAATGAAGGTCTTTACAGCTTTGTAAATAACATTACCACGCCGGAAGGGGGAACTCATCTGGTAGGTTATAAGAATGCTCTTACGAAGACATTTAACGATTATGCAAGAAAGAATAAGCTGATCAAAGATAATGAAGCCAATTTATCCGGTGAAGATATCAGAGAAGGACTTGTAGCTATCGTAAGCGTTAAGCTTCCGGAGCCTCAGTTCGAAGGTCAGACCAAACAGAAGCTTGGTAACAGTGAAGCAAGAGGTGCCGTAGATTCCTTAATTAGTGAGAAACTCACCTATTATCTGGAACAGAATCCTCAGGTTGCAAAGACCATCTGTGAAAAAGCAATTCTTGCCCAGCGTGCAAGAGATGCGGCAAGAAAAGCAAGGGATTTAACAAGAAGAAAGACAGCCCTTGACAGAACCAGCCTTCCAGGAAAGCTTGCAGACTGCTCTGACAAGAATCCGGAAAACTGTGAGATCTATATCGTAGAGGGTGATTCTGCCGGTGGATCTGCTAAGACAGCACGTTCCCGTGCTACTCAGGCAATTCTTCCGCTTCGAGGCAAAATCTTAAACGTAGAGAAGAGCCGTCTCGATAAGATTTTAGTAAATAATGAAATCAAAGCCATGATTACCGCCTTTGGTACCGGTATTCATGAAGATTTTGATATTAAAAAACTCCGTTACCACAAGATTATCATTATGACTGATGCGGACGTGGACGGTGCTCATATTGCAACTTTATTATTAACATTTTTATATCGGTTTATGCCGCAGCTCATTGAAGAGGGATATGTATATCTGGCTCAGCCTCCTCTTTACAAAATTGAGAAGAACCGAAAAGTATGGTACGCATACAGTGACGGGGAACTTAATAAGATTCTGACTGAAATTGGACGTGACGGTAATAACAAGATTCAGCGTTACAAAGGTCTTGGCGAGATGGATGCGGAACAGCTTTGGGAGACTACTATGGATCCTGAGAAGCGAATTCTCCGCCGTGTGGTTATTGATCCAAATGCTGCATCAGAACTTGATATGGTATTCAATACTCTTATGGGTGATCAGGTAGAACCAAGAAGAGAGTTTATTGAAGCGAATGCTAAGTTTGTATCAAATTTAGATATCTAATGAGCCGTGCAGAGAAAGCAGGGAATCGAGATGGCACGGCGGAAAGTGAAGCAGAGAAAGAGGTAAATAATGGACGAATCCAATATTTTTGATAAAGTTCATGACATAGACTTAAGACAGACCATGGAAAGTTCTTATATTGACTATGCCATGAGTGTTATCGCTTCCCGAGCCCTTCCCGATGTAAGGGACGGTTTGAAGCCGGTACAAAGAAGAATTTTATATGCCATGATAGAGCTGAACAATGGTCCGGACAAGCCCCATCGTAAATGTGCCCGTATCGTCGGTGATACCATGGGTAAATATCATCCACATGGTGACAGTTCTATCTATGGCGCCCTTGTTAACCTTGCGCAGGAATGGTCTACCAGATATCCGTTAGTAGACGGCCACGGAAACTTTGGTTCCGTGGATGGTGACGGTGCCGCGGCCATGCGATACACGGAAGCAAGACTTTCCAAAATCTCCATGGAGATGATGGCTGATATTAACAAGAACACAGTTGATTTTATCCCAAACTTTGACGAGACAGAAAAAGAGCCGGTTGTTCTTCCTTCCCGTTATCCAAACCTTCTTGCCAATGGTACCCAGGGAATTGCGGTAGGTATGGCGACTAACATTCCGCCTCACAATTTAAGAGAAATTATTGATGCTGTTGTAAAAATTATCGATAATCAGGTGGAAGAAGACAGAGAAACTCTTATTGAAGAGATTTTACAGGTCATAAAAGGACCGGACTTCCCAACAGGAGCTACTATTCTTGGAAGAAGCGGCATTGAACAGGCATATGGGACAGGACGTGGCAAGATTAAAGTAAGAGCCGTAAGCAATATTGAACCAATGCAGAATGGAAAGCAGCGTATTGTTGTAACAGAGCTTCCATACATGGTCAATAAGGCTCGCTTAATTGAAAAGATTGCAGATTTAGTAAATGAAAAGAAAATTGACGGCATTACAGAACTTCGTGACGAGTCTGACAGAAGCGGTATGCGTATCTGTATTGAGACAAGAAAAGATGTGAATGTAAATGTCCTTTTAAATCAGCTTTATAAACATACGCAGCTTCAGGATACTTTCGGTGTTATTATGCTTGCATTAGTGAATAATGAACCAAAAGTCCTGAACATCTTAGAGATGCTTACTCATTATCTGGAGCATCAAAAAGAAGTTGTTACAAGAAGAACTGTATATGAACTGAATAAAGCCAAAGAAAGAGCCCACATTTTAGAAGGTCTCTTAAAAGCCCTGGATCATATTGATGAAGTTATCTCCATCATTCGTAGTTCTAAAAATGTAGCCGAAGCAAAAGCAAGATTAATTGAAAGATTTGAATTCTCCGAAGTTCAGGCTCAGGCAATTGTTGATATGCGTCTTCGTGCTCTTACCGGTCTGGAAAGAGAAAAACTGACTGCGGAATACAATGACTTAATGGCTTTAATCGAAAGATTAATAGCAATTCTTGCTGATGAAAAATTACTTCTTGGAGTAATCAAAGAAGAAATCCTCATTATCCGGGATAAATACGGAGATGACAGAAGAACATCCATCGGAATCGATATGGATGACATTAATGTGGAAGACTTAATTCCTCACGGCGATACAGTCATCGCCATGTCAAAACTTGGATATATTAAGAGAATGACTATTGATAACTTTAAGAGCCAGCATCGAGGCGGTAAAGGAATCAAGGGCATGAATACCATAGAAGATGATTTTATCGAAGATCTTCTTATGACAACAACCCATCATTTCATTTTCTGTTTCACCAATAAAGGAAGGGTATACCGTCTGAAAGCTTATGAGATTCCGGAAGCAAGCAGAACTGCAAGAGGAACTGCAATTGTGAACCTTCTTCAGCTTATGCCGGATGAGAAGATTACAGCGATAATTCCACTCCGTGAGTATGACGATGAAAAATACCTCTTTATGGCAACAAAGAAAGGTATTGTGAAGAAGACAGCCTTAAATGAATATGCAAACATTAGAAAGACAGGTCTTGCAGCCATTACACTTCGTGAAGATGATGATCTGATTGAAGTAAAGGTAACAGACAAGACAAAGAAAATCCTTCTTGTAACGAAGAATGGACAGAGTATTTTCTTTGACGAGAATGATGTAAGAGAAACCGGCCGAGTATCCATGGGTGTTATCGGTATGAATCTGAACGAAGGCGATGAAGTTGTAGGTATGCAGCTTGACAGCCAGGGTGAGGATTTACTTGTAGTATCTGAAAAAGGTATGGGTAAACGTACCAAGATGGATAAATTCTCACTTCAGCACCGTGGCGGTAAAGGTGTGAGATGCTATAACATCACAGATAAAACAGGTTGTGTTGTAGGCAGCAAGGCTGTAAATGAAAACGACGAGATCATGCTCATTACAACAGAAGGAATTGTCATCCGTATGAGTGTTGCCGATATTTCCGAACAGGGCAGAAGCACATCCGGTGTGAAACTGATGGATATCGATGCAAACAGTGATGTAATGGTTGCAGGTATCGCAAAAGTAAGAGAAAAACAGCAAAAAGATGAAGAATCTGAGGTATTAGAAGCCGAAGCTGTAAATTATGAAAACATGGATGTTCAGTTTTTAGAAGACAGAGGCCAGCTGGATGCACTGGTTGATGCAGCCATGAAAGATGCTCAGAATCAGGAAGAATAGGAATTTATAATACAGTTCAATTATGAAAGAGGATTTATAAAAATGAAAGGAGAGATTATTTCAAATCTCTCCTTTTCAAATTAAAAATAGAAATAAGTATTTAATATCTACAAAGGAGACATCATGAGAGAGATAAATGTGGATATCATAACAGAAAACATCAAAGAAATGTGCATAGAAGCCAATCATTTTTTATCAGATGATATGAAAGCGGCTTTAAATAAAGCAAAAAAAGAGGAAAAGAGCCCCCTTGGATGCCAGATTTTAGGACAGCTTCAGGAAAACTTAAAAATTGCGGGAGAAGAAATGATACCGATCTGTCAGGATACCGGAATGGCAGTTATCTTTATGGAAATCGGTCAAGAAGTACATTTTACAGGAGGAAGTCTGGAAGAAGCTATTCACGAAGGAGTCCGTCAGGGGTATGTAGAAGGCTATCTTCGCAAATCCGTAGTAAAAGATCCTCTTATCCGTGAAAATACAAAGGATAATACACCGGCAATCATTCATTATTATATAAAATCCGGTGATAGAATTAAGATAACCGTTGCTCCAAAAGGATTTGGCAGTGAAAATATGAGCCGTGTATTTATGTTAAAACCGGCAGATGGAGAAAAAGGGGTAAAAAATGCCATTCTTCAGGCGGTAAAAGATGCAGGACCTAATGCATGTCCACCAATGACAGTAGGAGTGGGAATAGGAGGAACATTTGAAAAGTGTGCTCTTATGGCAAAACATGCTCTTACAAGAAAAATAGGAGAACATTCTCATTATGAGCATATTGCGAGAATGGAAAAAGAAGTATTAGAAGAAATCAATCAGACAGGAATCGGTCCCGGCGGCCTTGGCGGTACGACTACTGCATTTGCAGTTAATATTGAAACTTATCCAACTCATATAGCGGGACTTCCTGTTGCGGTTAATATCTGTTGTCATGTGAATCGTCATGTGACAAGAAAAATATAGGAGGTGCATCACAATGAACAAAAATGAAGCAGATGAAAAAAGAATCATTCAGGCACCTTTTGGGAAAGAAGAAATAGAAAGCTTGAAATCCGGTGATTACATCTACCTTACAGGTACCATATATACCGCCCGAGATGCAGCACATAAAAGATTATATGAATCCATGTTAAAAGGAGAAAAACTTCCAATAGAAATAAGTGGTAATGTAATCTATTATCTTGGACCAAGCCCTGCCCGTCCGGGTCAGGTAATTGGATCTGCAGGTCCTACAACCAGCAGCCGTATGGACAAATATACACCTCTTATGCTGGATGCCGGTCTTAACGGTATGATAGGAAAAGGAAAGAGAAATCAGGAAGTTATAGATTCTATTGTTAAAAACGGTGCAGTTTATATGGCGGCGGTAGGAGGTGCAGGAGCGCTTCTTTCCAAATGTATAAAAAAATCAGAAGTCATTGCTTATGAGGATTTAGGGACAGAAGCAATTCGAAGGTTAGAAGTGGAGAATCTTCCGGTTATAGTGGTAATCGATAAGGATGGAAAAAATCTTTACGAGAATGTATTCGAAAGTGAAAAATAATATGAGACAAAGTACGATTATAAAATAGTCGTACTTTTTTGTTTTCATGTCCCAAATGTTATAATGAGAAACGAATATATAAATAGATATGTTTAAGATAACGGGAGAAGGTAAAGAAATGTATTCAGATGAGCAGATAATCAGTCTGTTAAAAGAAGATAGAGAAAAAGGTGCGGAAGTACTGGTAGAGAAATATGAAGTTTTTATAAAAAATACATGTAAAAAAAATCTTAACAATAAAGAAGATATCCATGAGTGTGTAAACGATGTTATTACAGAAATTTGTATGAACTCTGAAAAATATGATGAAAAAAAAGGAAGTCTGAAAAATTATATCCGTATTATTGCAGAGCGAAAATCCATTGATCAGTATAGAAAAAATATTAGAAGACAAAAGATGGAAGAAGAGATATTTGAACATTATAAAGAAAATCAAATGGATAAAATACAGGAAGAAAGAGATAGCAAAGTATTGAAAGAAGCCCTGGATAAACTGTCTCCGTTAGATAAAAAGATTCTTTCCATGCATTATATAGATGATCTTAGTTATAAAGAAATATCTGAAAAGATAGGAATGAATTATGAGAATGTTAGAAAAAGAGGAGCAAGAGGAAAGAAAAAACTCTTATATCTTATATTAATAGGAATCCTTCTTTTTGGCATATCAGCAAGTGCGGTTATGAATCCGGAAAAAAGAGAAGTATTGTGGGAATTGTTTCCGTTTTTTAAAAACATATCTTCTAAAGAGAAAACAGATAGGGAAGAAAATATAATTATAAATAAAAAGAAAGAAAAACAAGGACCGTACCAAAAAGTCATCGAGATAGAAAATACAGAAGAAATCGAAGTAACAAAACAGATAAAGAAATATCAATATTCATCGGGAAAAGGACTATTAAGAACAGAGAAACCTGTTTATGAGATGGAAAAGAATAATCAAAAATGTCAAATTGAAAGTGTGATATATGA
This sequence comes from Lachnospiraceae bacterium, assembly GCA_015057665.1. GTDB lineage: Bacteria > Bacillota > Clostridia > Lachnospirales > Lachnospiraceae > SIG292. The sequence goes on from SVDY01000030.1 coordinate 22,880, forward strand.
AATAAAAGATATTTTTTATTTTGATGGGAAATGGGAGATTCAATTCCTTCTTACCTGTTTAGATCCGGATTATGTAAAAATAGATGGTATAAACGAAAACAGTTCCATAGAAAATCTTATTTACGCGGATAACAACAGAGAGAAAAAATGGGGGCATTATGAAATAGATTATCTTGAAAAAGCTTATCTGATTATGCCGGATGGAAAAAAAATATCTCTTATAGGAGATGGATTTGAAACACCTTCTGACAGTGAACCGGAAATAATTGTTTTAAAAATGTCTTGTGAAGGTCATCTGAAAGATGAAATAGAAGAAGAAAAGATAGGAATTCTTCTTCCAGACGGACAAAGATACGACATAATAGTAAAAAAACTGGATGTAAAAGAATATGTAGAGAATACTTTGGAAAATCAGAAGCAGGATAAATCAGAAACAGGAAAAAATGAAGAAAATAATGAGGAATCGGAAGTAGGAACGACAGAAGAAAGTAAGGGGGAGTCTGAAACCGGAACAACGGAAGAAAAACTTGAAAATCCGGAGACAGGAATAAAAGAAGAAACAGAGATTCATATAGGAACAGATATCACCATCGTAAAAGATGGTATGGCTGTAGTAAATCTTTATCAGGCAGATATAGAAGAATATACCATAGCGGATCTGATTACAGAATCACACTTTGGAGTTCCAAGAGAAGAAAAAGGAAAAGTGACTTTACAGGATAAAGAAGGAAATCTATATCAGAGCATGAGAATAATTAAAACTATAGATGAAAGCGGAAACAGAATAAATTATGAAATCTATTTTCGAGGAATTAATCCGGGAAATTATAAATTAAATATTCCGTGTCTTTGTCTGCAAAAAGATATGTCTTCGGAAATGATTCAGTTGAATCTTCCTTTGGAAGAAGGGAGGATAGATTATGACGAAACCGTTTTGTTTCCTGACGGTTCAGGATTTCATATTACAGGTATTACATTAATTGAAAATAATGAGGAAGTGTATTATTGGGATGGAGTTCAGGTAGAAATAGAAGAAAAGAAAGTTTATTATTATGAAATTGAATATGAACCACTTTCTAAAGGAAACATAAAATATAACTCCGCAAAAGCGTCCGGAATAACATCAGAGGGTGTTGCAGTGAATGCAATGTGTCCAGTAATAGACGGAAAAACAAAATATACAATCCGAGCCATAGATGAAAAAAAGATGGAATCAGTTGAACTTAAATTTTATGAACCGACTTATTACCTTGATCAGCCATATTCATTTGAAGTGGAGATTCAGGAATAATATATAATTTCAACTAAGGAGGAGAAAAAGAAAATGAAAAAAACAATGAAATTAATGATCTGCATATTAATGCTTGTATTTTTAACAGCATGTGGCAATTCTAAAACTGCAGATAACAGCAACGGGACTACACAAGAGAAAAAGGAAGATGTATCAAGTGATGTTGAAAATAATTCTTCCGAAGAAAAAACACAAAAAGAAGATTTTGATAAAAGTTGGGCCAGTGGAGAATATAAAATCCTAATTCCGGAACCGCCTTTTGCCTATGAAGTAGAAGTGGACGATCGAGGAAGTGAAGTTACCTTTGAAATTAAATCTACCAATGGAGGTAAAGATGGGGATGTAACTCATGAAAAAATCCTTACATATTGTGAAGATTTAAAAAATGCAGGATTTTCTGAAAGTATCAGAGAAGGAGAAATAGGAGAACGATATGGACGTACCTGTTATGAATTCTATGCAGAAAACGGTAAAAGAAGCTGTGTAAATTTAATTGATGATGGGGGCGGAGTAGTAATATTCGCAATCATGGCAAAATAATAGAAAAAATCCCGGATATCCGGGATTTTTTTAATTATGGACTTAAGTCAGTTGAGGGCATCGGAGTTTTTCGTGTTCCGAAAAATGGAGATGCCCGAAACAAAAAACCA
>SVDY01000063.1 GCA_015057665.1 Lachnospiraceae bacterium
CCGTCCAAAATCCGGTCCGGAATCTTATAATCAACAAGTGCCCCACACTTGCTCAAACCCTTATACAATATGTAATTTGAAGTTACTCCGTCTACATCATAATCGGATATAATACGGATTCTCTTCCCTTCCCGAATCTTCTGAATAAGAATGGACACCGCTTTTTCCACATCTTTCATCTGTTTTGGAGATGGCAGTTCTTCAATTCTGCCATTCAGATAAAGATCTATCTCTTTCTCTTCTATAATATCTCGATTTCGAATCAGTCTCGCAATGACCGGATCAATTCCGAATTTCTCACCAATGCCGTAAAAATCCGCTTTTTTATTCATTACGACCCAACGTTCCATAACAATCACTCTTTCTATTTCTCATAAGTTTAATTAGGCCAGCATTCCACCAAGAGTGCCGCTCATAGCACAAATCAGAAATGTTGTCACAAAATGAATCCCTAGTCTGCCTGTAAAATCTCCCGCTGTCACAGTCAGGATAAAAAATATAAAAAAATACAGACATCCGGTGAGCAGCCCCCATAAAAACTTTTTCTCTTTTTGCTTTTTTCCAATGTAAAATCCGCCTGCAACGGAAGATATTACGTAGAGCCCGATTACAATCCCTCTTAACACATTTCCACCCAAATCAATCTTCCATATGGCAAGAGCAATCAGAAGCATAAGAGCCAATGTTACCAGATAAGATACAATCAATGATTTACACATTCGAATTGTCATTTTTTGAATATTCATCTTAAATCCTCCCACATATTATAACGCGAAACATATAGAAAATGCTATTAATAAATATGCGGATAGATCCTAAGTCATACCTGACTCTTACATATTTGCTCATATACATGGTCAGTAATACGCAGATTTCCTTTCCCTACACCCATATAAATATATGGCTTATTGTCTCCATGAAAATCAGAACCTCCGCTTACAAGAAGCTCCATATGGTTTGCGTATTCCCTAAGCTGATTCGTTCTCCCGTTATCTGTCGAAGAATGATAAGCCTCCAGACCATCCAGGCCAATCTCTTTTAAATCAAGAAGCATTTTTCGTACCTTCTCTTCCTTAAAACCATAGAGATATGGATGGGCGAGAAATGCAAGCCCTCCGGCTTCATGAATCCATCTTATAGCTGTCTCAGGCTCAATATAATGCCTTGGGAGATAAAAAGGACATCCATCCCCAATATACTTCTTAAAAGCCTCGTCCTTTGTCTTAACATACCCATTTTCCACCAGATATCTTGCAAAATGCGCCCTTGTCACCACCGTGTCCGCCTGTCCGAACAGTAAATCATCCATGGTCATAGGGATATTCTTTTCGTTAAAAAGAGCAATCATCTTTTCATTACGTCTGTCCCTTTCCTTTCTCATCTCTGTCAGATTCATTTCAAGAACATCATTTTTATCATCAATAAACAGACCGAGCATATGAATCTCCCCTCCGCCATATTGACAGGAAACCTCAACACCTGGAACAATAGTCAATACATCTTCATTGTTACTTATACCATAGACACAATTATGCGCATCACGTCCAATAACAATCCCCTCATTATTATCCCCATATCTGTATAAAGCATTGACCGCCTCTTCAATCCCCTTCATTGTATCATGATCTGTAATCGCAATCACAGATAACTTTCTTCGAAGCGCCTCATATACAACCTCTGTAGGAGTAAATGTGCCGTCAGATGCCGTTGTATGAATGTGCAAATCAATAAAACCCATAGTATTCTCCCTGTTTGTAAGTTTAGTTATTATTGGCTGTTTCTTATTTATTTCAGAACCTGGAATAAATAAGAAACAGCCACCGCATACACGATGGCCATTCACATTAGTTCATTTCAGGTTTTTCAATTGCTGCAATCGCTTCTTTTTTCATAGGAATTCTACAGTTTTTGTTGTTACCAAATTCAACGATAACTGTATCTTCCATAACGTCAAGAACAACACCGTAGAAGCCGCTTGTTGTTAAAACACTGTCACCAGCTGCAACTGTGCTTAACATATCCTGTACTCTCTTCTGTTCTTTTTTCTGTGGACGGATGAAGAAGAACCACATTGCGCCAAAAATTGCAACGTAGAGAAGAATTACTGTTCCCATTCCGCCGCCTTCTGCTGCTAAAAACATCGTATTTACCTCCATGTGAAATAAAATAATTGCTTATTTTTTGTCATTTATTAAAAAGCCTTCTAATGTAGCCTTTTTAAACTCTGCAAAGCGGTGTTCGGAAATAGCATCGCGGATTTCTTCCATAAGGTGATTATAGAAGTAGAGATTGTGCAGTACACAAAGTCTCATTCCAAGCATTTCCTTCGCTTTTAATAAGTGTCTGATATAAGCTCTGCTGTAAGAACGGCAGGCCGGACACTGGCACCCTTCCTCAATCGGACGGGAATCAAGCTCATATTTCTTATTAAATAAGTTAAGCTTTCCTTCTTTTGTATAAACATGACCGTGACGGCCATTTCTGGTTGGATAGACACAGTCGAAGAAGTCAACACCACGGTCAACTGCCTCTAAAATATTAGCCGGTGTTCCTACGCCCATCAGGTAAGTTGGTTTATCCTGAGGAAGGTGTGGAACTGTCACATCAAGGATGTGGTACATGTCTTCGTGGCTTTCACCAACTGCAAGACCGCCGATTGCATAACCGTCTAAATCCATCTGGCTGATCGTCTTGGCATGTTCAATACGTATATCATCATTAATACCGCCCTGGTTAATACCAAAGAGCATCTGATGAGGATTTACTGTATCCGGAAGACCGTTTAGTCTTGCCATCTCGTCTTTGCATCTTTGCAGCCATCTCGTGGTTCTGTCTACAGAGTTTCTAATATATTCTCTGTCCGCTGTACTGGATGGACATTCATCAAATGCCATAGCAATGGTAGAACCTAAGTTGGACTGAATCTGCATACTCTCTTCTGGTCCCATGAAAATCTTGTGACCATCAATGTGAGAGTTAAAATATACGCCTTCTTCATGAATCTTACGAAGCTTCGCAAGGGAGAAAACCTGAAATCCACCGGAGTCCGTAAGGATCGGTCTGTCCCAATTCATAAATTTATGAAGTCCGCCGTATTCTTTAATCAATTTATCGCCTGTACGAACGTGAAGGTGGTAAGTATTGGATAACTCTACCTGTGTACCAATCTGTCTTAAATCATCAGTACTAACAGCACCTTTAATAGCGGCAACGGTCCCTACGTTCATAAAGACTGGTGTCTCAATCACACCGTGGACTGTATGGAATCTGCCTCGTTTGGCTTTTCCGTCCGTTGTCAATAATTCATACATATGTGAAACCTCTTGATTGAAAAACAATTTATCAGTATACAACTGTAAAACACACGAATTATATTATATCAGATAATGTTTTAACATACAAGCAGTTTTATCTTTTACCTATAAAAAGCTTTTATCTTTTACCCTCGAAAAAATCTTTTACCAAATCCATTCTGGATGTCATAGATGTAAGCAGCAAATCAAGCACTGTAATCGCTGCCATAGCTTCCACAACAACGACTGCCCTTGGAACAACGATTGGATCATGACGTCCTTTAATTACTGTCTCCACGTTCTCGCCGGATTTATTCACTGTCTTTTGCGTACTTCCAATAGATGGTGTCGGCTTAAAAGCTGCCCGGAATACAATAGGACTTCCGTCACTCATTCCTCCAAGAATACCGCCGGCATGATTTGTTTCTTTGCAGAGTCTTCCTTTTTCGTCATAGTAAAAACTGTCATTGTGAACAGAACCATTCATTTTAGACGCATGAAAGCCTTCTCCGATTTCAAAGCCTTTCACAGCACCAATAGAAAAAACTGCTCCGGCAAGCCTTGCACTTAATTTGTCAAATACAGGTTCGCCGATACCGGCTGGCATTCCGTGAATCTGACATTCAATCACACCACCTGCGGAATCCTGCTCCTCAATCATCTCGTTTAAATACTGCTCTGCTTTTGTCACAGCCTCCGCGTCCGGCATAAAAAGATGATTCTGACCAATAAAGCTTCTATCAAATGCTTCTTCTTTGCAGCAAATTTCTCCGATAGATTTTGTGTATGCGAAAATATCAATACTCAATTCATTTAAGACTTTGACTGCTACTGCACCTGCCGCTACTCTTGCAGCTGTTTCTCTGGCAGAAGATCTGCCGCCTCCCCGATAATCACGAAATCCAAACTTTTCATCAAAAGTATAATCTGCATGACCGGGACGATAAATTTCAGCAATGTTTCCATAATCTTTGGAACGCTGGTCTTTGTTTCGAATCATCATGGAAATTGGTGTTCCTGTTGTTTTTCCCTCAAAAACACCGGAAAGAATCTCTACTGTATCTTCTTCTTTTCTCTGAGTCGTAAACTTAGACTGGCCCGGCTTTCTTCGGTCAAGAAAAATCTGAATGTCTTCTTCGCATAAGGAAAGTCCGGCGGGACATCCATCCACAACCACTCCAATTGCCTTGCCATGGGATTCTCCCCATGTGGTGATTTTAAATATATTTCCTGTTGTTGAACCTGATGCCATATGATCACCCCTTGTATCTATCTTAAAGAAATATTTTCAAATTCCGCTGCAGTAAAATAATTTCCCTGACTGCCTGGATAGAAACGAATGATTACTCTGTCTCCCGGCTGAGTTAAAGCGGCAGCTCTTGACACATCTGTGGATACTGTAATGCAGCGGTTATTATTTTCAAGCATAATATCATAATACGTCATATCCTCTGCAATCACAACACCTATTCTTGATACAATTCCGGCAATCTCCTCTAATTCAATTCCTTCTCCTTCACCAACAAATGACTGACCGGAGGAAGTAAGAATCTTTCTATATTCCGTTAAGGCATCCTGAAGACTGTGTCCAACAGCAACATTTGTATAACTTGATACATTGACAAGGGCATATTGTTTTACAAGGCCGCTGCTGTCTTTTAATGTCATAAAATAGGTTGCATGCCCATCTACATTTAACAAATATGGCAGATTCGCTTTATATCCATACTGCTGGACTTTACCTTCTGCAGATGCCATGGCAGCAAGTTCTGTTGCACCGGAAGTACGGTACATGGTAGTTTCTCTTGTTCTTGTATCTGTAAGAGTGAAACCAACTAAGGATTCGTCCTGTCCAACAGAGGTAATACCTGTATAATAATAACAGTTGCCGTCATTGTAAATAATAGTCATACCATAAGTTGTGGTAAGTTTATCTTTATCTGTAAAGTTCAGCACACCATGTACCAATTCGCCCCATTTGCGGATATATCGATCGATATTATCAGCCGGTTCCACTCGGTCTACCCATTCCGGAAGATCTTTTACGCTGTATGTTTTTGATTTACCGGTCTGGGCATCAATTACTTCTGCACCAATGGCGGATCTTTCTTCTATTCCTACCCCTGTATCAATTCGGGTCACGACCCAGTATGGATTACCCTCATCATCAATCTCAAAAGTATAATCATCGTGGCCTTTCCAAAGATCTCTTAAAAAAGCTGCAATACGAATATTAGATAACAAATAAGAATCTTCCAGATATTTTAATTTGATTGGTTTTTTATTCAGTTCCGTTACAAGTTCCACATCATCTACATCCGTGGCAGATACCTTTACATAACCGGGTGTTGTCTGATTAAATAACCATTTGAG
>SVDY01000064.1 GCA_015057665.1 Lachnospiraceae bacterium
ACATGAATCCCCTTATCAAGAGCAGCACGGACAACAGCTCTTACTGCCGCATTCATGCCCGGCGCATCCCCGCCGCTAGTTAAAATACCAATTGTTTTTACTGCACTTTTTGCCATTTACTACCTCCATAATTCTCCCTAAGTCTGACTCGGACAGGATTTTGCAGCTTATCTGCTGTCTGTCCTAGGTCGGCTCTATTTTAATCTCTTTTTGGTCTTTTTTCAATAGTTTTGTATACGACTTTCACATTTTCGGAGCCAATGGTATCTGCTAATTTCCCTTTCAAATGATCATTTATCAGTACCTTATACTCTTCGCCAAGGCGTTTCCTTGCGTTCTCCTGGCGGCAGTAAATAATTACTGCCGAGTCACCTTCACTTTTTTTCAGTTCTCCTTCAATCTTTGGAAAACTCTTTTGAAAAACTTCAATGCATGGGAACTGAAGCCACAATTCTTTCGGAACATCCTCAAAAGACACCACATGTTCGCAGACAAGTTTACCCTCTTCTTCGGACACCGATGCACGTCCTTTGATAAATACTTTTTTATCCGTCTCCAATAAGCTTCTGTATCTAGTGTAGTCTCTCGGGAACACAATCACTTCCACAGTTCCAAAGAGATCCTCCAGCGTAATGAATGCCATGTTCTGGTTGCTCTTTGTCAGTTTTACAGTCTTTCCTGAGACCATTCCGCCAAGAGTATAGTTTAAACCGTCTCTTACCTTTGTTCTTCCCGTCTCTTCGTCCACAAGAAAATCAAGGGACGATGCTGTGGTATTCTTTTCCATCAGCTTCATATAATCTTCCAGCGGGTGCCCGCTGATATAGACGCCAAGAACTTCCTTCTCATATGCCAGAAGTTCTTCTTTGGAGAACTCTCCAATATCAGGATAACGGACTTCAAAGTCCTGCTTTTCTTCTTCACCGAGAAAATCAAGAAGAGACATCTGTCCTGTCATGGCCTCTTTTCTCTGTCGTCCCGCCTGATCAAGAATGTTTCCGTAAGTATACATCTGCTGCTTTCTTGTATTGCCGAATTCGTCGATGGCACCGGATTTGATCAGGTTCTCAAGAGTACGTTTGTTGACTTCTTTTGATGTGAGACGTTCTGCCAGATCCATAAGACTCTTATATCTGCCATTTAATTTACGTTCTTTTACGATTGCTTCGATAACCGGCTTTCCGAGACTCTTAATGGCGCTCATCCCATAACGAATCTTGCCATCGGATACGGAGAAAGCACTCTCTCCTTCATTTACACTAGGCGGAAGAATCTCTATTCCCATCTGACGGCAGGTATAAATGTATTCAATAATCTTTCTCGGGTTGGTCTGTACGGAAGTTAAGAGGGCTGCCATAAATTCCACCGGATAGTAGCATTTGAGCCATGCGGTCTGAAGAGATACAACAGCATAAGCTGCCGCATGGGACTTGTTAAATGCATACTTGGCAAAATCAATCATCTCATCGAAGATATGATTTGCCACATTTTCCGGAATACCTCTCTTAATGCAGCCTTCCACGCCTTCTGCCTCATTGCCGTAGACGAAATTCTGACGTTCCTTTAACATAACGTCTGCCTTTTTCTTAGACATGGCACGACGTACAAGGTCGCTTCGACCAAGGGTATAGCCTGCAAGCTCCATTACGATCTGCATTACCTGTTCCTGGTAGACGATACAGCCGTAAGTCGGAGACAGAATCTTTTCAAGCTGCGGACAGTCGTAACGAACTGCATTTTTATCATTCTTCCCTTTGATGTATTTTGGAATAAAGTCCATTGGACCCGGACGGTAAAGGGAAATGCCGGCAATAATATCTTCCATGCATTCCGGCTGAAGTTCACGCATGAAGTTACGCATACCCGTACTTTCAAGCTGGAACACGCCCTCGCTCTTGCCCTGAGAAAGCATGTCGTAAACATTCTTATCGTTATAATCTATCTTTTCAAGATCAATGTCCCGGCCGGTATTTTTCTTAATCAGTCTTAAAGCATCCTGAATTACCGTTAAGGTTCGAAGCCCTAAGAAATCCATCTTAAGAAGCCCAAGTTCTTCAATGGTCGTCATGGTGAACTGCGTCGTAATGGCCTCGTCACTTCCTCTGGAAAGAGGAACAAACTCATCAATCTCCCTCTGGCCGATAACCACTCCGGCCGCATGGATGGAAGAATGTCTTGGAAGACCTTCCAGACGTCTCGCCATATCAAGCATATGATGCATCTGCTCATCACTGTCATAAACTTTCTTAAGATCCGGATTATCCATAGCTTTCTCAAGTGTAATGTTCAGTTCATTTGGAACCATTTTAGCCACAGAATCCACCTGGGCATATGGAATGTCCATAACGCGGCCCACATCTCGGATTACGGCCTTAGCCGCCATCGTTCCGAACGTAATAATCTGAACCACCTTTTCTTTTCCATACTTGGCTACGACATAATCGATAACTTCCTGTCTTCTCTCAAAACAGAAGTCGATATCGATATCCGGCATAGATACACGTTCCGGATTTAAGAAACGTTCAAAGAGAAGCTGATAGCGGATCGGATCTATATTTGTAATGGTAAGACAGTAAGAAACCAGACTGCCGGCCGCAGATCCTCGTCCCGGTCCCACTGCAATTCCGTTCTGGCGGGCATAATGAATGAAATCCCATACGATCAGGAAATAATCCACATACCCCATATTTTTAATTGTATTTAATTCATAATAAAGTCTTTCGTAAAGTTCAGGTCCCGGCTTTCCATAACGCTTTACTAATCCTTCCTCACAGAGGCCTTTCAGATATTCAAATGCATCTCCGTCCCCCGGCACATCAAACTTCGGCAGCTTCTGTTCATGGAATTTAATCTCTACGTTACAGCGCTGTGCTATCTTGTGTGTGTTATCAAGAGCCTCTTTGGCATATGGAAACAGACGACGCATCTCTTCTTCTGATTTACAGTAATACTGTCCGCCTTCATAACGCATTCGGTTCTCATCACTTAACTTCTTCCCTGTCTGAATACAGAGAAGAATATCGTGGGCCTGCATATCTGTATCATAGATATAATGAATATCGTTGGTGGCAACCATCGGAATACCGGTTTCTCTGGACATACGGAGAATCCCGTTATTTACCATAGTCTGTTCTGCCATACCGTGATCCTGAAGCTCCAGATAAAAGTTATTCTCTCCGAACAGCTTCTGATATTTTAAAGCCGCCTCTTTGGCTTCTTCGTATTTATCCTTACGAATGAGCGAAGGAATCTCACCTGCAAGACAGGCTGAGAGCGCAATCAGCCCCTCATGATACTGCTCCAGCACTTCATGATCTACCCTCGGTTTATAATAAAATCCTTCTGTAAAACCACGGGATACAATCTTCATTAGGTTATGATAACCGGCATTATTCTCCGCGAGCAGAACCATATGATAATAACGGTCCTCTCCTTTTACGTTCTCCCTGTCATAGCGGGAACCGGGTGCAACATAGATCTCACATCCGATAATCGGCTTGATACCTTCTGCCAGTGCTGCCTTGTAAAAGTCAATGACGCCGTACATAACCCCATGGTCTGTGATGGCGATGCTGTCCATCCCCAGTTCTTTTACTCTGGCAGTAAGCTCCCGAATCTTACTTGAACCATCCAGCAGGCTATATTCTGTATGCACATGTAAATGGGTAAAACTCATAGTAAACCTCTTTTCTAGGGTTGCGCTGGGCACACGCCTATACAACGAAAAAATGCCGGACTAATACAGTCCGGCCTAGTTACAATTACTAATCTTCAATTGTTGGAACAAGAAGTCCATATTGATCTGGTGCAACCAGTTCAGCAAAAGTAATATCCGGTGCTGTCTCTGTCTTGTATGTATAGAATACACCATATCCTACACCACAAAGAATTGCAACTGTAGCAATAATTGCGAGCACTTTGTTTCTCTGTTTTGCTCTTTTTTCTTTTGCAAGAATCTCTTTACGATTCGCTTTATATTTCTTGTATTCGTCTACTTTTTTCTGACTCATGTTGTCATCTCCAATACAATTTTTTCATTTCGTTTTATTATATCCTATAAGAATGATAGAAACAAGTGAATTTTCTGTGCCCTCCATACCGTGCACAGCTCACCCTGTTGATACATGTTTCCCTTTCTTTTTTGAATATGCAATTGTTGAATCTATAATAAGCTGAATCCGTGTTCTTCTGCCTTCTTATAAATCTCTTCCGGCCACACAGATACCTGTACTTCCCCGATATGACACTTTCTAAGGTAGAACATGCAGATTCGGGACTGGCCGATACCGCCGCCCACTGTATATGGAAGTTCGCCGTTTAATAAAGCTTTCTGGAAGTCAAGTTCTGCTCGTTCTTCACATCCGGCTTTGATAAGCTGTGCCTTTAAAGACTTCTCATCTACACGGATACCCATGGAGGAAAGTTCAAGGGCAATATCAAGAACCGGATAGTATACAAGAATATCCCCGTTTAATTTCCAGTCGTCATAGTCAGGTGCTCTGCCGTCATGTGGTTCCCCGTTAGTAAGCACATCACCAATCTGCATAATGAATACGGCACCGTATTTTTTAGCTGCTGCGTATTCCCTCTCCTTTGGAGTCTTATCCGGATAAAATGCAAGAAGTTCCTGGGAAGTAATAAACTTAATCTCTTCCGGAAGAATACATTTAATGTCATATTTGTTCATGACATACTTCTCTGTGACACGAAGCGCTTCGTATACGGCTTTTACGATCTCACGGAGTTTCGCCTCATGGCGGTCCGCCTTTTCAATGATCAGCTCCCAGTCCCACTGATCAACGAAGATAGAATGAATATTATCTGTCTCCTCATCGCGGCGGATCGCATTCATATCCGTATAAAGACCTTCGCCCACATTGAAACCGTAACGTTTTAAAGCCTGACGTTTCCACTTGGCAAGAGAATGTACAATCTCATATTCCTTATCATTCTGTTCCAATACACCAAAACATACAGGACGTTCCACACCATTTAAATTATCGTTAAGACCGGACTCCGGAGATACAAACAAAGGAGCAGACACACGCTTTAAATTCAGCTGAGTCGCCAGTTCTCTCTGGAAGAAATCCTTAATCTGTTTAATTGCAATCTGGGTCTGTTTAATTCCGAGCTGAGGTTTATATCCCTCAGGGATAGTAATCTTACTCATAGTATGTCTCCTGTTAAGTGTCATTTTTCTGCAGCTTCTACTATTATAATTCACAGTTATTTACTGTTCTTGGGAATGGGATTACGTCACGGATGTTGCCCATACCTGTAAGGTACATCACACATCTTTCAAATCCAAGACCAAATCCAGCATGTCTTGCAGAACCGTATTTACGAAGGTCAAGGTAGAAACCGTAATCTTCTTCGTTTAATCCGCATTCTTTCATTCTCTGAACTAATAATTCATAGTTATCTTCACGCTGGGAGCCACCGATGATTTCGCCGATTCCAGGAACGAGGCAATCCATAGCTGCAACTGTCTTGCCGTCTTCATTTAATTTCATGTAGAATGCTTTGATTTCCTTTGGATAATCTGTTACGAATACAGGACG